>NZ_CP095855.1:0-337500 GCF_023100805.1 Chitinophaga filiformis | reverse complement strand
ACTTTTACCCCGCCCTTGTTTAGTAAGGTGGCCAGTGATCCCAGTTCAGCTTTATCGCCCTGCGCGATCAAAAGCTCCAGATTAACACCTTTGCTGCGGGCTTTTTGTTCAAGGGCATCAGGAAGAGGAGGAACTATCGATACAATGGTACCACCTTGCTTTACCACGTCAATAGACTGCTCCCGGGTTTCGCCACCGATCGTATCGAGAACCAGGTCCACGTCCCTAAGCAGCTCGTTAAATTTTTCACTCGTGTAATCAATGTGCTGATCGGCGCCGAGCGATAATACAAAGTCGCGGTTTTTAGCGGATGAAGTCGCAATGACCGTGGCGCCGAAGTGTTTTGCGAGCTGGATTGCGATATGCCCCACACCGCCCGAACCTGCGTGGATCAACACCCTATCGCCTTTTTTTATGTTTCCTGATTTGACTAAAGCTTCCCAGGCCGTAACACCGGCAACCGGTATGCCTGCCGCTTCCTGGTAACTGATATTCTCCGGCTTATTCGCCATCATACTGGCATTAACGGCTACATATTCCGCATAGGCTTTTCCCATGGTGATGCCGAACACGGCATCGCCTTTCTCAAAATCAATTACATCATCAGCTTTTTCTACAATATCGCCGGCGATATCCCAACCAAGAATGACAGGTCTTTCAGTTCCTAGAAAATGGTCGATCATCTGCTCATTACTGCGGATATAAACATCCATCGGGTTCAGGCCAATGGCTTTAATTTTCACTAAAATATGGCCACTGCTTATTTGGGGCTTTTCTATATCCTGATAGATCAGCTTATCTGTACCTCCGGCTTCGTTTAAAAGAATTGCTTTCATCGTCTTTTTTTCAAAATTACGCCGGTGCTGATGCTGTCATTTACCCGAATCGGACTATTGTTTAACGGAAATGAACGGCGATAGAGTACTGCCGTCAACTACCTGATAAATGCTTTAATATCATTTACCGCTTCAACTGATGGCTTGGTATTTATATCTGAGAAGATCCAGACATGTTTCTGCCCCTCGAATTCTTTGAAACGCGCCGCGGGTTGAATCGGTTTTATATAAGCGTAGAAGTTCCGGGCGTCATCATTCAATACTTCATCAGTACCAACCAGCAAAAGAACCGGCGGAAAGTGCTTAAACCTTATTTCACTTGGGTCTGCTTCTTTTATATGATTTCCTGCATATAACAGTGCATGATCACGGAGAAATGTTTTGCTTAATATAGGATCAACTGTTTGCTTTGTTTCGTACGATTTGTTATTGCCTTTCAGATCTATCCAGGGTGAAATTAAAGCTAAAGCAGTGGGTTGTGGCAAATTCGCCTTCTGAGCGTCATGCACCAGGGATATTGCTAAACCGCCTCCCGCACTGTCACCAATGATAGTAAATTTATAGCCAGGGTAACTATGCTGCAATTCACGGTAGACTTTTAGAATTTCATTGTTTGCTGTAGGGAAGGGATGTTCCGGTGACAATGAATATTCTATATATAAAACTGGTGAATTTAAGGACCCAGCCAGGTGGCTCAGCATAGCACGGTAGGCCCTAAAGCTACCGTAGACATACACCCCTCCATGCAGATAAATGATTATGTGCTTTTGATCAATTGAGCTCTTATTGAGCCAGTAACTTTTTACACCTGCAATTGTTGTTTCGTTAATGCTGATAGCGCTATCAGGAGGGTACGCCTTGCCCAGAGTTTCATAAAATGCCCTGAAACCGTTGATCTTTTGCATGGTACTATCAGGTATATTTTGTGCATGTATGTTTGAGAGGCTCAGGAATAATGTAGCTATCAGAAAGTATAATTTTAATGCCTTTTTCATCTTGGTATGTTTTGTTTGTAGATAAATTATGTTAGTTGAGTTAATATGCCCTATTTGTCTAAGTAGTTGGGAGGATAAACCTCCTGTCCGTATTTCTTTGCAATCGACACAAGCTTCTTTATTGCATCTTCATCCAGGTGAGGGTGTGGTAAAAATTCACCTGCCTGTACAGGTGTACCTATTTCTTCAAAGAAAGCATCTAAACCTGCCGGAACAACTGTACATAACAGGTGAGCCATGTTACCGCTTACGTTTTTAAAACTATGGACGGCGCCACCTTTCGGGATGGTGATGACATCTCCCTTTCTGGCGATGGTTTTTCCTTCTTCCGTTTTAAATTCAACTTCTCCATCCACTACGTAAAATGATTCGTGAAAAGATGCATGTGCATGTGGGCCGGGGCCGCCACCAGGAGGTACCAGCATGTCGATCATTGCAAATTCTCCATTGGTTTGTTTTCCGGGGATGACGATGCGATATGTATCCCCAACTATAGAAAAATGGTTTCCCTGGCTGTTATTTATCAGCCTTGCATTGTTTATCATGTCTTATTTATTTTGAATGATTAATTGGTTCTTTTATGTCTTCTGATATTTACAGTACAAAGGTCTTTTGAAATGGAGCGGAAAACTTGTATCAGATCACTGTTCTTAGTACTATTTATAGCTATTGCAGGTTGCCGCTATACATACCACCATCAAAATGGGGCGCGTTTGTTTGCGTGATAAATAATACAATGTCGCTTGTCTTAAGTGCGTGGAATGTTGGATATGTGGCTTCTATCAGCATACTTTCTCCGCTATTGAGGGACAGATCTTCATTTACCTGCACTTCTCCGCTAAGGACATAAAACAGGAAGGCTATATCATCAGTGCTTGTTTCGGGGAGAACCGTTTTGCTGCCTGCTTCAAGACGCATATCCATCATCCAGGTATTGCTTCTTATTTGCAGTGGATAGTCATCTCCTTTGCCTGCTATTTTACGCCATTGGTTACGGCTGTATATTTCCGTTAACTGGTGAAACTGCACCTGCGGTTTTAAACCCGCTGCCTGAGGCCTGATGAATATTTGCAGGCCTTCCAGAACGCCGGCATCTTCCAAAACCAGTTCTTCGTGGCGAAATTTTTCCCCTGCATTCATCATCATCAGTTTTTGATTAGATATAATACCTGTCCCTCCTTCTGAGTCCCGGTGCTGTACGCTGCCAGCCCGCAAATAGGTAAGGATCTCGTCATCCCTGTGCGGATGCATGGGGATAAGCGTACCGGGTGTAATCCGGGCATGGTCCATTCTTCCTATGGTAGAAAACCCCGTGTCATTTAATTGTGGCAAGGCAAGCCCCGGATACAATATCTCTATGCCGAAGCCGCCATGCTGCTTACCATATTTTATGGCGCTATCAATCTTTGTTAACATTGTTGTTGATTTATTGTTCGGGATTGAGAAGTGGTTTGAGATAAACCGGTCAAACCACATTACCTGGCAGAAGATCAGTTAATTTCAATGGCAACTTTGCCGATGACGCCGCCGCGTTCTGCGTACTGGTATGCTTCCATAGATTGGGTAAATGGAAAGACCTTGCTTACTTCAATCTGTAATCCTTTGCTGACAGCATTCAATAGTACCTCCATGTTTTTTGATGAGGCCTGGGAAAGCATTACAAGGTGCTTTTTGCCGGTAAATAGGTTTTTAAAGAGTGAAGTGGGAATTTCAATGGGCCTGGGTGTCGGGTTTAGGAACAGTGATTTAGGCTTCATGATCTGCCTGGCGTTTGTATAGCCCAACTTGCCCGACAAATCAATAATAATATCATAATTTTTTTGCAGAGCGAGTACATTTTCTGTTGTGTAATCAACTACTGTATCAGCGCCCCATTTTTTGGCAAGATCTACGGCTTTTGTACTGGCAACAGCCGTTACGTTCGCCTTTTTCTGCTTTAACAGTTGCAGTAGGAACATGCCGAAACCGCCAGTTGCGCCATTTACCAGAATATGACTTTTTGCATTTATGTTACCCATTTTTTCCAGTGCTGTAACAGCGGCGGCACCGACAATAGGAATGGAGGCCGCCTGGGCGAAACTGATGTTTGCTGGTTTCTTCCAGACATTTGTGACTGGTACGGCAACATACTCGGCTAACGCACCGTCTTTCATGTTGTTCTTTACAACGCCGAAGATTTCGTCTCCTTTTTTGAAATTCGTTACAGCGGCGCCTGTGTCTTCAATAACGCCTGCAAAATCGACCCCGGTATGCCTGGGAAATGTTGAGCCGGACATCAATTTCATTTCGCCTTTCCTGATCTTCCAATCCATCGGATTGATAGATACGGCTTTTACTTTTACCAACACCTCATTTGCCCGGATAACAGGTTTAGGTTCTTCTACGGTTTGTAAAACATCTGTGTTGCCAAATTTTTGATACGCTATTGCTTTCATGGTACTATCTTTTAAATTGTTTGATTTGATAGCACAAAGTTGGCAACAACAGCTCTAATAAACTTGTATCAGATCACTATTATGTTTTAAAGCTTTTGGTGGCATGCCGAACATCTCATACATGTACTTATTCAGTTGAGGCAGGTCGTAAAAGCCTGTGTCGTATGCAATATCTGTCAGGCTCCTGTCTTTTTCAGAAAGTGTAAGATAAATGACCTGGCGAAGCCTTGTCCACAATAGATATTTGGATATGCTGCTGCCGGTCTGTTGTTTGAAAAGTGCAGCTAAACGGGAAGGTGAAAGGAATACCACATCCGCAAATGTTTGCGGCGTTATGTCTTGTCGGAAATAATTGGTTTTAATATGCTCTACTATTTTTGTTACTCTTTCGTCATATTGGACAGTTGGCAGGGTTGAGAGCAGCGCATCTATAATGGTATATATATCAAAGGTATCCTGGCCGGTTTGAAAAAATGTATTTGTTTCCGAGGGAGAATGAAAAACAATGTGGTCCTCATTTTGACCAAACCTGTTCGAAAGTTCCAAACCAACATTGGAGTAAGGTTCGATGTTCAGGACGTTTAAACTTCCTTTTTCTGCTACGCAAAAATGCGGCACCTGTGGTTTGATCAAAAAGCCATGAATCCGTTCACACAATTGGCCTTTAATGGTAGAAGTAAAAGGAGTATCATTGGATAGAACGATCTGATAGGCCGAATGGTGATGAATTTCGACGGTAAGATTGTATGCCTTCAGTGCCAGAATGAAAGGATTATTTATTTGTTTTTTCATTTTGCTGATGTTCAAATAGAAACCTTATGCGATTAGGCCTGGTCTCTTTAATTTAATGCTTATAGGTAAGCTACACAATTTTATGCTTTCCGTTTTATTTTTAATTCTCATGTGAGTGATATTTTCACGCAATGATTGATGGGGCTAAGACTTTGAAGCCCAAGGCTGAACCGGGATGCAGCATTCCTGTCATCTCTGCATATTCCATTCGTTAGCAATAGTTTAGCAGGATAAGGCCCGTGATCGCTATGAATAACAAGGCTGCCCGCAGACCGATCACCTTGTCCCAGCGCTGTTGTAATTCCCTGATATTACTCACTATCCGACCGAATTTTACGACATCTACCATGACATTATTTACGGGCCTGGCCACGGTGAGGTATATGGTAAGATGTATCAGTAAGGCCACCAAGGAGAGTGCAGCCAGTTGTGCCTGGATGGTATGGAAACCGGCAATTAATACCTGCAGCAGGGTGGAGACGATGGCAGTGGCGCCGATGACAGGCATCCTTGCATCTGCCACTTCGTGGAAATGACCCATTACATCGGCTATAGAGGTGTCTTTACTTTTAGTAGCGGCTTTTTTACCTACCAGGGCAAAAAATACGTCGGTACCGAAGACAACGGCAGTAGCAACTATCGCTATACCATTTAAAATATGCAATAAGAGGATGTTCATTATATTAGTTTTTAGGATTTGCGTTAAATAACAGGATGGTGGCAATAAGCATGTACACTGCTGTAATGCCATGGATCAATAAATGTGTTACATCTTCGGCACCATTGACTGCCAGAATGGTGAGGCAATCGGATACCGGGATGATAATGGCTGCGCCGAAGGCGAAGGCAGTTGACCGTGGCTTGCGGGAGATAAGGAATATAAGCACTACAATGCCTGAAAATATGTCCCTGATGCCTTTAATCCATCCATAGGCCATGGCTTCCTTAGTATGGGCCAGCGGAATACCAAATCCTTCGGCGCCGGTATAGGGCGCCAGTATAAACCTTAAGCCCAGGAAAATGATACCCACGGCGGCTAGGGCAGTGAGCCAGTAGGAGGCCGAACGTGGTCCCCAGAAGTTGATGGGATGTGTTTTCATTTGCTTTACTTATTTGTTTAAGCAAATGTCGCCCCATCCATATTTTTATTCGTTCACCCAGGTTAATAAATGCCGCCGGTATTCATGTATCTAACCAGGACAGAACAGATCGCTTTGGAAGACGCAGAAAAGCTATAACCTTTCTTTGAGGCGTTTTCTTGTTTCGAAACTTTTATATAAGGACCAGGACAAATAAAGTATATTTAGGATCAGGTGACCAGAACATATACGTTGAAATTGTGACATGCCGGATTTCAAAGCTGATGTAGCCACTGTTGGAATAAATCCATATGTTTTTGTCCGGAGGGAAAATTTTAAGCGGAAATCATCCATATATTATGAAATTCCATAAACATATACCGGCTTATCCTTTATCTGATTACATTCAGCATATCGTGTATGTGAGTGGTTCAAATGCTGCTGTCCCATATATCAAAGAGCTGCCTGACAGAGGTGTCAATCTGGTCATTGAGCTACAGGAAAACACCATCAATACTGTCTTCCTCGACACAGATCTGAAGGAGAAAAGGGTGATGAAAAATGCCTGGATATCAGGTACACAGACACAGGCTATTTTATATGAAAACAGGCAGGATTCCAGTATCCTGAGTGTACGCTTCACAACAGGCGGTTTTTATGCACTAACGAAGATCCCTATAACAGCTATCCATCCTGTTTGCCTGGAGGCCGAACTGCTGTTAGGTAATTCTTTTAAGCATTTATACGAGCAGCTTATTAATACAGATAATGTGCTACAGTTGTTTGGCCATATAGAAACTTACTTCCTGCGATACACCAGCGATCTCCGTTTCGAAGATTCTCTGGTGAAATTTATTGATAAGAATATTGAAAAACCTATTGATTGGTTAATAAAGAAATCCGGATACTCCCAAAAACATGTCGTACATATCGTCAAACAACATACTGGTTTTTCAACCAAATACCTGCAAAGGCTCCATAGGTTTCAAAAGGTGATCAGGGATATCCAAACCTTTAAGGGGAAGACAGACTGGATGGCGCTTGTTAATGAATATGATTATTATGATCAGGCGCATTTTGTCAAGGAGTTTATCCAGTTTACAGGCATCAAACCCACACAATATTTATTATCGCAAATGGAAATGGAAGAAAATTATCTTGTTGCAGATATGATTCTGCAACCTCCTAATAATCATTAAATTGCCGGTAGGTAAATTTTTTACAATGGGGTTAGGTGGGCGACGACTAAATTTGTTTAAACAAAAACATAACCCAGATGACACCCTTTAAAATTGAAGTACCACAGGAAGTTTTGAACGATCTATCTGTAAGATTAAAACAGACCCGCTGGACTGATGAACCAGAAAACGCCGGCTGGAATTACGGTACTAACCCAGGCTATTTACGCGAACTGGTAGACTATTGGCAGAATAAGTATGATTGGAGGACACAGGAAACCTATCTGAATCAATTTCCCCAGTTTAAAACAGAAATAGATGGTATCAATGTGCATTTTATATATGTTAAAGGAAAATCTGAGCATGCCAAACCACTGATATTAACGCATGGCTGGCCCGACAGCTTCTACAGGTTTCACAAGGTGATCCCTGTGCTTACTGATCCCGGAAACAATGGCGGTAATGCAGATGAGACTTTTGACCTTGTCATCCCCTCAATACCTGGCTTTGGATTTTCGGATAAAGTTCCCCAAAGCAGTGACCAAACTGCCCGTTTATGGGCCAAGCTGATGACAGAGGTATTAGGATACCAGACGTTCTATGCTGCAGGAGGTGATATTGGTTCGACAATCACCAAGTCATTGGCCAATCAATATCCTTTACAGGTCTCGGCTATTCACTTAACGGATGTTGGCTATCCAAACGGACGGGAAGATTGGTCAGCGATGTCGGCGCCTGAGCAGGAGTTTGGCCGCTTTATACAACAATGGTTCTTTGCAGAAGGTGCTTTTAACCTTATTCAGACTACAAAGCCTCAGACATTAGGTTACAGCTTGAATGATTCCCCGGTGGGATTGGCATCCTGGATAATTGAAAAGTTCCATGGTTGGTCCGGCAAACCTGAAAATCTGGACAATCATTATACAAAAGACGAACTGATTACCAATATTATGATATATTGGATCACACAAACTATTAATACCTCGATCCGTACATATGCTGAGGAGGCCAGAGTGGCCTGGTCAGCAGGACTTAAATCAGAAATTAAGGTTGAAGTGCCTACCGGCGTATCGCTGTTTCCCGGAGAAGCGTCGTTTCCAATAGAATGGGTCAACAGGAAAGTAAATGTGCAACGATTTAATGTCATAGAAAAAGGCAGTCATTTTGCCGCCCTGAATGTGCCCGATCTATTTGCAAAAGAGCTTAGCGATTTCTTTTATAGCAAATTCTAAATAGTCATCTGCGTTGAAAGAATGAGTGACTGGTTGTATAAGGGCTTTACAATAAAGGCAAATGGGAGATATTGATCACGGGAATCAAGTAGCTATGATGAACTTAGTATATACCAATTCGACCCAAAGCGATTTTCAAAAGTTATGCCTGGAACTCGAAAAGGAGTTATTTGAGCGGGATGGCGATCTGGCTGACGTAAATTATGAAATCAACAAAGCCGGCTATATGGAAAATGCAGTTGTATTGTATATTGATGGACTGGCAGTTGGTTGTGGCGCATTTCGCAATTATACAGGAGATGCAGTGGAAATTAAACGGATGTACGTAATCCCGTCTTATCGCAGGAATAATGTAGCGTCGGAAATTTTAGCAGCACTGGAAAATTCATCGAGAATAAAGGGTTTCAAAGAGGCGCTCCTTGAAACCGGGAAAAACCAACCGGAAGCCATTGCCTTTTATCTCAAACATGGTTATGCAGAAATAGAAAAGTTTGGCGGGTATGTAGATAGTGAGAACAGCATTTGTTTTAAAAAACTGTTGTAAAACTGGCATGTGTAAAAGCACTCTTAAAATACACCGGCGCAGGAGGTGGTCTGTGAAATTCAAGAGATAGCGAACCAGGTTTAAAAGCGAAGTTGGTAACTGGAAGCAAACGCTCATTAGCTGTGGTTAAAACCCACGTATAAGTTCTGCAATGCCTTCCTGGTAAGTGGTCACCGGAAATTTAGGGAACCTGTCTTTGAATTTAGCGGAATCAAAGATGTTGTCATATCCATATCTCGGCAACAATTCCTGCAACTCCTTCAACTGGTTGCTGAATAGCGCTCCTATTTTAAAAATAAATCTGTTCATGACGGAATAAGGCAAGCGGCTGCCACGAACAGTAGCGGCATACTCGATTATTTGCTGGTAGGTTAGCCTGTTGTCGTCACAAGGCAAGTGCCAGGTCTGCTGATAGCAATCGAAGGTATTACCGATCATAGCGGTTGCCCTGCCTGCATCCGGTGTCCATATCAGTGTTCGCAAAGTCTTGTCACTAACCGGTACGCGTATGGTTTTATTTCGTTTGATATTTTCAAAAACGAAGGATCTCGTGATACTTTGGGTCTTGCCGGGACCATAAAATTCAGGCGCCCTACATATGACCGCCTCGATCTTCCCGCGTCTCATTTCATCCAGAAGCATAGAAGCGATCTGCGCCCTTACACGTCCTTTACTTCCAAACGGCTGAAACGCAGTCTCTTCTGTCAATCTTACACCCGTCTGCGGATACATATAAGTATTGTCAAAGTAGACAAGCCTGGTACCATGTTTCTTACAAGCATTGATAACATTTTTCATGATGACAGGAAACTGTGCAGCCCATTGTGCGCTATTTAGAGGAAGCCCGACGGTCAGGTAGGCTATTTCCGTTCCTTTAACCGCATTGGCAGTTTCTGCTTCATCTAATAAATTCCCGGGAAAGATATCGTCTGTCTCATTAACTCTAATGGGATTACGACTAACAAGGCGAATCGCGGAGGTATAGTTCCGCTTTAATTCTTTCGCTAATTCATCCGCGATCTGGCCATTGGCACCTAATATAACCTGCATAATTAAAGTTATCGGTTTTTTACCGGAAATGTAAATTGTGTTGCACATTAATTAAACAGCCTTCTTAAAACGTTATGTTCCAGGTAGATTTTATAGAACATATCTGCCCATGTTGTAATCAAAACTATGATATTACCAGGGGAAGTTTAGCTACGCTGATATACTTCCTGCAGAAATGCTTTCATAGTGGTCAGTTTTCTACCAATAAGTTTTTCCATATCATCACTTACGATCTCTCCATCACCACGCGCCTGCGCCAAAATGATTCCGATGTATTCTTCAGGAATGGCTAAGCCTTGTTGCTGTAGTGTTGCCCTAAATTCTTCTTCCGTCGGGGAAATATAGTTAATGGTTTTTCCAGTGATCTCTGTAATATATTTTGCAATATCTGCATATCCGTAGGCTTCCGAGTTCACAAAATGATAGGACTTGTTTTCATGTCCTTCTGTGGCAAGAATGGTTGCGGTCGCTTCTGCCATTTCTGAACGTAAGGCCGCGCTTATTTTACCCTTGCCAGCCGGCAGGTAAATCATTCCGGTTTCCAGCACATTGCCGATAAAGTAGGGTATATACTCCAGGTACAAACTGTTTTTGAGAATTGTATAGGTCAATCCGCTTTCTTTTAGCCACTTTTCGGTTTTAACGTGTACTTCCGCGAAAGCCCAAAGCGGAGAATCGGGGCCTTCTACCCTTACCTCGCCGCTGGTGTAAACGACGTGCCTGATGCCCGAGGCTACCGCTGCTTTTACAACCCGTTCATGTTGGGAAGTGCGATTGAGGAGGTCAGTTCCAGAAACAAACAGTAACTTATCCATGCCGCTGAAGGCTTTAACCAAAGACGGATAGTCGTTATAATCCCCTATGAGGATTTTTAAGCCCATCCCGCTTAAGCCCGCTGCCTTTTCCGCATTGCGCACCAACACTGCTATCTGACTGGATTCAATTCCTTTATTCAGTAAAAAATCAATGGTCAATTTCCCGAAGTGCCCTGTTGCGCCTGTAACTAAAATCATCTGTTTTGAATTTAGACTTTTAAAAAATACTTTTGTTACCCAAAGGAACTAATATAGTTTCAGAACGTAACTTGTTACCTTATGGTAACAGGCTAAATAGTGGTAACGACATGGTAACTAAGGAACGCATTTGTAACGACTTCAATGATTGTCCAATAACGGCAACAATGGAGGTAATTGGTGGAAAATGGAAACCTGTTATTTTGTATAATCTTCTGTCAGGTACCAGGCGGTTTGGTGAAATCGCCATTCGTATTCCTAACATTTCAAGAAAGGTACTTACTGAACAATTGAAGGAGTTGGAAAGAGACGGGCTGGTCATACGTGAGCAGTACCAGGAAATACCTCCCCGTGTTGAGTATTCACTTACAGATAAAAGCAGAAGTCTTACTTCCGTGTTTAAGGAAATTGCTGATTGGGGCAACGAAAATCTGTTAGCGAAGCGCCCTCCGGATGATAAACAATGAGCTGCTTAAATCAGACATAATTTCAATGGCATACTTTCTACAACATGATCACGTTTGCCATAAATAGGCATTTTAACGAATAAACACGGTTAGCAATTATCCCGGTTCTATGAAGCAAGTTTTCTTTGCGTTGTCAATTTCCCTGTTTGCATTTTGTCATAGTAACAATGTAGTTAGTAACAGGTCAGATACAGCCGTAACCCAGGCTGTCCCCGCCTCCATTTCAGATACCGGTCAGGCGCAAAAGCCGGTTAGTCTTATTGATAGTTCTTTTTTTGAGATAAATAGTCAGTTTCCATGGCTGGAAGATACTATTCGTAGTTATATTCAGCTCTCAACAAACGATCTGACGAAACTCTTCGTTAAGGATAGCTCTATTGTATTTATGTACGATGGGTATGAAAAAACAGATACCGGCGGCTACGTTAGTGTACGCTTAGGTGCGGACAGGTACAACGGAGAGGGTACCGTATTCACAACTGCTGAAGTTATATCGGTCGATGTCTTGAGTCGTGAAATAAGTATATATGACATAGCTGCTGATTCCAGCTACCTGTGGGAGCGGCCGCAATAGTTAGGGCTGACTTGCTTAGCGTTATATCCTATCTTAACACCTGCAATTACTTTTAGTGCGCTGAAATTATAATAGGATATTTAATATTCGCTTCGACTGTAACGTTTTGCCAACTGCGGTAAACCCATTGCCGCAGTGGTAAAAGGTTATTTAATAAAGCGTCTGAGTCTCGAAGCTAAACATTCCCGACGACGCGCTGCTTTGCATTTCTGATGCGGGTGAGCCTTTGGGCAAGAACATGATTTTTATAAAGGTGCCATTGTCCGATATAATGGTGGCCTCCCCTTTTATATTTCCCGTCAATCCTTTTACCAGTTTTAGACCGGTCCCAAAGCTGTCTTTGCCATCATCGGAAAAGCCGACTCCATTGTCTTTGATGACAAGGCTGGCAACACCCTGCTCGATGGCAAAAGTGACAACGATTTCCGGATATGAAATGGTTTCATCGAATGCATACTTGAATGAATTGGTAATTATTTCATTTATTATCAGCCCGAGGGGTACACCTTGTGAGACATCGAGTTCAATAGGGGCAATATCTAAAGTAACAGTTACGGATGTACTGCTGCCAAGTGCATCCTGGAGGTGTTGTACGAGTTCTGTAATGTACACTTTCATGTTGACGGAAGACACATTCTCTGTTCTGTAAAGCTTTTGATAAAGCAGAGATGTAGCGTATATACGGTTTTGGCTGGTTTGCAATGCGAAATGTGCATCTCCACTGAGAGAATCAGATTGTAATTCAAGGAGACTTACAATGGTCTGCAAATTATTCTTAACGCGATGATTTACTTCCTGCAGCAGCCACTCTTTTTCGTTGACAAGGTGTTCCAGGTGCTCGTTTTTGATGGCCATTGTCTTATTGTTGCGTTGTTTGAGCTTGTATTGCCGGTAGAGCAGACCTATGACGGCCAGGGTAAGTACAATACCAATCATAGTGATGTTGCGGATCAGGCGGGCCTGTCGCAGATTAGTGGCCTGCAGGTTGGTTTTTTGGGTAAGCAAAGAGATGGAATCCACTTTCTTAGAGGTTTCGTATTCAACATCCAGTTGTTGAAACTGTCGTGTTTTGACATCATTGTGGAGTAAATCGTCTTGTGTTTTGTATTTGAGCAGAGCGTGAAATGCCGCTCTGTAGTTTCCTTCGGCCGAATCGACCTTATAACTGATATCATATCGGGAAACCCATTCGGGCGAGTTGGGCAGCAGCGATACGGTCATGCATTTATCAAGATACAGGCGGGCTTTGGCTATATCATGTTCATTCAAATGATACCTCACCAATGCTATGCATGCGCGGTTGACCCACTCAGCCGTCAATGTGTTTTCAGCAATCAACTTTTCCAGGACAGCAGCATATTTGTATGCTTTTTTGGACTGTTTCCTGGCATAGTACCCTTCCATGTATACCATTCCCATGAGGGCTTTTACCCTGGCATTAGAAGAATCGAGCAGGCCCCGGGGAATCGCATCTAAAACTTCAATGGCCTTGCGGGGCTGGTGAAGGTCAAGATAAGTGCGGCCTAATACATATGCCATTAATAGGGCATTCGGACCATCGTTGTGCTGTAAAGCTATGGTCAGTCCTTCCTGATAATACGCAATGCTGATCTCCGCTCTGCCGGCGTTCCGGTACAGCGAACCAAGCAGGTTGTTGATGGTAGCCATTTGCATACTGGAATCGCTGGTCGCTTTTGCCGCTTTCAGTGCGAGTAATGCATATTCGAATGCACGTCTGTAGTCCCCCTGGTTGTTGCAATTCCTGCCGAGCAGTTCATATGCATCCTGTGTCTTCTTATGCCCAATGGCATCGTATATTGCCAGTGCCTGGAGAAGATATCCGTTGGAAACGGCATATTCTTCCTGTATACTATGGAGATCGCCCAGTGTGGTGAGAGCCCATCCTTCCAGTGCCTTTTCTCCTGCCTGGTGGAACGCCTTTACTGCAAGACCCGTAATTCGGATACGTTCCCGGCGTTGACAGCTATCTGAATAATCATAAAAGGCCTGCAGCTCAAAATAAGCCAGTCCAAGCAAACGCTGACTATTGCTTTTTTGCAGCAGGGGGATAGATTGCATGACGGCTACCTGACCTTCCTTCCTTTTTCCCTCTTCCGTGAGCATAAACCCTTTCATGAGTAACTGATGGCCTGCCAACTCTGTCGACCGCACTGTTCGATTTAGCCGGTCTGCTTCGGTCAGACAGGTATTTGCGCTGTCCAGGTTTATTGCGAATTCACCCTTTTTCCAGATGTGATACTCAGCCAGGTGTATGAGTGTTTTTACCCTCGTGTAGTTGTCACTGGCATTCGTCAACTCATGCCTGAGTGAATCGGCCTGGAGTGGACTGAATTCCTGAGCTGCCGCCCGGATGACTGCAGAGGTCATTATAAAAAATAGGAGGAGGCGCATGAGAAGGCTATTTAAGTATGCAATATACGGGCGCTGACAAGACAATGTGATAAGGCTGTCTTAAAGTGTAGATATAGCTGGAATTGATTATGTATAAATCAATAATCTTTTCGCTTCTGTCTTAAAACCAGTTCATTGTCAATATTTGTTCCAGTTGCCGGATCTCATTGGCGTATATCGTCTTTTTCCGTTTACCGAAATGCAGGGTGTTTTCCACATGAGGACTTCCCTCCCAGGCGAGTTTAACCGATTTAAGTGCAAGTTCTTTTTTAGCAAGAAAATCGGGTATTACGGCGAAGCCTTTTCCTTTACTCAGGCAACGCAGTATAGAAGAGAAATAGGGAACTACATAGTTTGGCTTAAGGTCTGGCAGGCAATCAAAATTTGCCATCCAGAAATGCTCAAGATACTCCATGTCGGCTGCAGTGGTGTACCATATCTGCTCTTTCAGCCATTCCCGGATCGCCGTCCTTTCATTGGTCAATACGAGGCTATCAAATTGTTCGGTATCTGTTTCATTGCCACAGATCAAAATGATACGCTCTGTAGTAAACGGGATATATTCCAGGTTGGTTTGACTGCCTTTTTTCGGGGTCAATATCAGATCAAGTTTTCCTGTGTCAAGTTCTTGCAGAATCTGGCGATACTCTCCGAACCGTAAGACAAGGTTAAAAGGTAATTGTGCAAGGTGCTCTTCAAGGGTGTATTTAAAGATTTCAAACCCCATACCTACACTGATCGTTGGCTTTTCCACTTTGGAATTTCTGTGGAAGGATTCTTCTGCCTCCTCCAGTTTGTTAATAGGGTCTATTATACAATTATACAGTATAATACCACGTTCCGTGGGTACCATCTTTTTTGTTACCCGTTCAAACAGGCGGTATCCGGTGTAGGCTTCCAGGGAGTTTAGATGAACGCTTACACCGGGCTGGGAAATAAACAGTGTTTGTGCAGCAGTAGACAGGTTGCCCGTCTCGTAAACTGCTTTAAATGTTCTAAACCATTCTAAATTCAACATGGCTTAAGGTTTTTTTAATTTTCTATGTAAGGGGTATCACATAAGCCATTTAAATGCCATTTGCCAATAAATAATATAAAAACAAAATTTAAATACGCAATGTATTGAAAAGGAATTGCCTAACAGAAATGTGTAGATAACCAGGAAGATATTACTGGCGCTTAGCTCCGAAAATTTTGGAGTTGCGGTGATTTTTACGTCCGATATTTTCGGAGCCGCATTAATTGGTTTCCTGTGCATTCACAGATCTTCTGCTTCTTCGGCAGACGCAGCTATACCACTTACTTCATAGCCCGATCGCTGTAATACCTGCTGCAGATTACTGGCTACAATAAATTCGTCCTCCACGATCAGTACCTTTTTTGTCATAATTGCAGCTGATTAAAAGGAGACTATATTTAGAAATTATAAAATATTTAGACGTTGCATACAGGATATTGTACCGTCTTTTACAGACAATTGACAAGGCAGGCAGGATGCAGGTCAATGCTGCGTTTAACAAACTTTTATTTTTAAGGTGACAAAATCCGCCTCTAACTTTTCATTATTAAAATAATACGACCAATCATTACTGTGTTTGTTTTTCCGCCGGAAAATTTATTGCCAACTTTACCCGGCAAACCTTATCACATTTCTTAATATCATCGCAATGAAAATTCGCAGAATATGGGAGATAGCCTTCTCGATTTTTTTGCGTGTCAAAAAAGGACAGACTGTTGTTTTAACACAATATCATGTAAAAAGTTCCTATCAGGATGAATTCCTCGAAGCTTTAGATCGATATGCGTTTAGTAGCCTTCAGGCAACCGGTAATGCAATGGCAGAAGCATATTATGAGAGAGGCGATAGCTGTATCATGTGGATGATAGAACGATGGGGTACTACTGCTTTTTATAGGAAAAATAAAAGGACTACTGCAGCAAAAGCTGTCCATGCTTTAAGTAAGATTGGACTGGCAGGGCCGGTTGAAACTTTTTTTCTACAAGAGCTGGAATTATATTCCAAAGAAATTAGCCGGGATGCATTAACCATCATGTTATTTGTAGATGTGAAGGCCGGTACAGAAGAACATTTCAAATCGATAAACCGTAATTTAATGCCGGCACTTCCGATGTCCCCCGGTTTGCTGTTGTTTCAGCTAAACCAGGTAGTTAACCACAAAACCCGGTTTGTAATTTATAAGAAATTCAGTAACTGGGACACATTTCAATATCATTTAAAAGAGCCGGCACTTGGTCCAATAATGAAGTTCCTGCAAACCTCCATCAAAGAATATCCATTTGAAAATGGATATCACCACCTTATTAGATTTGGCCAACTTTAATGCTCTCTTTTCCTTTTATGCTTGCTATGTACCATCACCAGCAGCCGGTTCTTCCTGTCCGGTTACATTGGATATTTACATCTCCGCATGCACATCCTGAGAGGGAAAAGATCTGAGTGACAAATCAGGCCATATTTCATGAGGCAACCACGCATATTAATTTTTTAATAGTACCGATTATTCCAATGATTTTAGAAATCGAATTATAGAACTGAGCTTTGGTGGTAATAAAGGAAATCGATAAAGCGATGTTATTGTTAGCTCGTTACATTCCCCGACCAGGAAAGCAGAGCCCCGGCAAGGGTGATCTCAAACATGCAAGGAATTATTAAACCTAAAATAAACGCAATGAAAAACAAGACACACTACCACTCGGCAGAGATCAGCGGCGTAAACATCTTTTACAGGGAAGCGGGTCCGGCCAATGCTCCGGTTTTGCTGTTGTTGCACGGCTATCCGACTTCTTCGCACATGTACCGTAACCTGATCAATGATCTGTCAGACAAATATCATTTGATTGCGCCCGATTACCCGGGTTATGGAAGAAGTGAACAACCGCCTATGGCCGATTTTGAGTATAGTTTTGCAAACTATTCCAGGATTATTGAAGGACTGCTGCAGCACTTGCATATAGAAAAATTCAGCCTTTATCTGATGGATTACGGTGCTCCCATCGGCTGGACACTCGCCTCAAAGTACCCGCAGAGGATTGAGAGCATCATTGTTCAGAATGGATGTTGCTATGAAGAAGGATTAGAAACCTTTTGGGATCCCATTAAAGCGCTTTGGAAAGACAGAAATGACAAGGAGGCTATTAAAGCTTGCCAGGCCTTTCATAGCCCCGATGGATTGAAATGGCAGTACACACATCATGTTCCGGATGAAAACCTTATATCTCCTGATAATTGGGAGATCGATCTCAGGCACCTGCAACGTCCTGAAAACGACGACATACAGATCGCGTTGTTTTATGATTATCGAAACAACGTAAAACAATATCCTAAATGGCAGGAATATCTACGCACAGCAAACCCGGAAATGTTAATTGTATATGGAAAAGACGATTATATTTTCCCTGGTGTCGGCGCGGAGGCTTTCAAAAAAGATGTGAAGAATCTGGAGTTTCATCTTTACCCAACCGGACATTTTGCACTTGAAAGTTTTGGTGATGAAATTGCAGCAACTATACGGAGCTTCTTAGACAGAAAAGTGGGCGACCGTAAGCCGGATGAAGCATTGGCTCAGTCAGTATAAAGCATTAGTTGGATACAACAGCTCCGGACATAGAAAATGATTTATAAGCCGTAAGGAGCTTTGTTGTATCCCATTGTAATAACAGCCTTCTAAATTAAATCTGTTTTTATGAGTTCTTCAGACAATATAGCGCCCGTCAGAATAAATTCACAAAATACTATAGCCGGATCAAAAGATCCGAACGGGCAAATACCGGAGATAATTGTTATACCAGATGAATGTGGTGATTCGTTATGGGATGATGTATTGGAGCAACATCCGGACCTGACAACAATCGGTGAACTTGCAATTCCGGAATCGGATGAGAGCCCTTCTATTTTAAATCGAACGCAACCAAATCAGAAATAGTGATGAATTATGCATCATTAGCATTTACAGACGCGGTCAGGGATATGCAGGAAGAATTGGGTAGTCATTGAGGAAGCCAATAAGGCGTTCGCTTTGCAAAGCGAATATATTGTACAATTAGAAGCCGAATTAAAGAAATTGAAAGAGAAGCCCGTGGCTGACGAGTAAGATAATAGTTATTAAAAATGAAAATTAGCCGCAACATAAAGATAGATGGCCAGGTTGCTGAGCTGGCGCCCTTACAGATTCATTCCCTCCAATCGCTTCTTGCGGGAAATAAACAAGGAGAAGTGCCTTCTTTATGTGAGGAAATGTACCTGATTATCTGGTGCCTGAGTGGTACTGTCAAAATAAGCCTCGATACGGAGGTGTTTCTTATTAATGAAAACGTAGTTTTCTGCGTGAGGCCTGGCCAGGTTTTTACAATGGAGATTGATGAAAATGCGAAAGGTTATGCGATCTCTTTTGAGGAAGAATATATTGAATTAACTGATGTCAGATTAGCGGGTTTATTTCGCATTTCGTTTTTCAACCGGTTTAACTCCGTGCCAGTTATTCGTATATGGGGTGATGCGATAGCCTTAATGGCATCCGTCGCTGACAAAATGATACAGGAATATAATAATGTGCTGGATTTGCGTTCCGACATACTGAAGGGATACCTGAAGATATTCATGATCTATGTATGCCGGCAAATAAAGCAGGATAGCCATGACATTTGTTGCTCGCGGAAGTCTGACCTGGTTAAGCTTTTTTTTACACAACTGGAAAGGCACTATGCTTCCAAAAAGATGGTGAAAGAGTACGCTGAGATTTTAGCGGTATCCCCCAGTTACCTGAACGATGTGGTGAAACAATTGTCGGGACGCACGGTGAGTCATCACATACAGCAGCGGATTGTTCTGGAGGCGAAACGAAAGGTGCTTCAGGACGGTTTTAGTTTGAAGGAGACTGCATATGATCTGGGGTTTTGGAACCCTGCTCATTTCAGCAAGTATTTTAAGAACTGCTCAGGCATCAACTTCACTGACTTCAAAAAAGGTTTTAATGTAAATGAACGATCGTTCGTCTGACAAAAAATATAATTATGAAAATAGCCTGGCTTTTTGTGGTCTTTTTATGTGGTGCATTATTGCCTTTACAGGGTGGGCTTAATGCCAAACTGGCGAAATTAATCGCCAGCCCTGTATATGCTTCTATGATCTGTTTTATCGTGGGAGCATTCACCATGGCCCTGTATGTTCCTTTTACAAAAGAAACATTCTCCTGGCAACTGCTTAGAGGCAGCGATATAACGGCCATTCTGGGCGGTGGTGTCATTGGCGCTGTATTCATTACAGGGAGTATGCTGGCCCTTCCAAGGTTGGGTATGGCACTTACGTTCGGCCTTGTGGTTGCCGGCCAGGTTCTCATTTCAGTATTGCTGGATCACTTTGGTCTTCTGGTAACAGCACAGCATCCTGTTAATATTTGGCGCGGCCTTGGTATGCTGCTGATCATTGCAGGAGTTGCAATGGTAGAAAAATTTTAGAAGTCATCAGCGCTATTAGTGCCAAGGGAAGAGGATGGCCTGCTTATCACCTGCATGTGAGCCACGTGATGTTGTCATAGCCAGCAGCTTTCGTAAAGGGATTCTTGCTGCGGCCGGTGGTAAATAGGTATGTCTTCGCATTTATTTTTTTGTTTTAATGTTTTTTATGAAAGATCAGATATTTTATAGAACGGTCGAAATAGATGGCCTGAACATTTTCTATCGTGAAGCCGGTACGGCAGGTAGGCCGGTATTGCTCTTACTACACGGTTTCCCCTCATCTTCGCACATGTACAGGGACCTTATTGCTCATCTGTCGGGTACATATCATATTCTTGCTCCCGACTATCCCGGGTTCGGGCAAAGCAGCGCTCCTGACGTGCGGGAGTTTTCATATACGTTTGATAATTTATCGGTGATTATTGAACGATTTATTGATCGCCTGCAACTTCGGAATATCAACCTGTATATGCAGGATTATGGTGGTCCTATAGGGCTGAGGATCGCCAGCCGTCGCCCTGAATTGATCGGGGCACTTATCATACAAAATGCGAATGCATATCAGGAAGGTTTAGGGCAGGCATTGGAACCTCTGGTCACCTATATTCAAAAACCGGATGCCGAACATGAGGAAGCCGCCCGTGTTTTTCTGACATTAGCGGCTACTAAGTGGCTATATCTGAATGGCGCTGGAGATGAAACCCGTATAAGTCCGGATAGCTATATAACTGATCAATATTATCTTGACCGGGCTGGGAATGACGAAATACAACTCGCTCTTTTCCGGGATTATGGAAGTAATCTTGCCCTGTACGGGAAATGGCATGAGTATTTTAAAGCACATCAACCGAAGACATTGGTCGTATGGGGGAAAAACGATCCCATGTTTATAGCAGCCGGAGGGAATGCCTATGGAAAGGATCTACCCAATGCGGAAATAATTCAGATTGAAGGGGGGCATTTTCTACTTGAGGAGCATCATGGATTTGTCGCTGAGTTAATAAGCCGTTTTATTCCAGGATAAAATTAGTTCCACAACGAAAAATCAATGCACCTATAATTTTATTGATATAAAAGGAGTCGATATTTTTTACCACGAAGCGGGACTAAAAATGCGCCGGTCATTTTCCTCTTGCATGGTTATTCATCCGCATCGCATATGTTCAGTGATCTCATGAAGGATTTATCAGACAAATATCACCTGATAGCCCCTGATTACCCAGGTTTTGGCAGGAGCGGTGAGGCATCATTATGGTTGGTTATTGTTGTTGATGGAAAGTACTTACTGAACAGTCAGCAGTAGTATTGGTTATCTGTCTGCAATGAATTTTAACTTCATTAATTTCTTTACTGTTTTCAACTTGCGGGTGACAGCATTTGTTTGCTTTAAATGTGCCTCAGCATCTTTATTGATACACATGAGGTCTGCCAATGACAGGTAATCAGGATGGTAAATTTCCGATATGGTCACATACGGATATTCGCTACCGTTCTTCTGAATGTAAAAAACATACATCCATATAGACAATTTTTGAGGAGTAATGTTCCCCATTAATTTATATAGCGCTTTGTATTCAGCAGAAGGGGATAGCTCTCCCAGATAGATCGTCTTTTTCACAATTTTCCATCCTCCGGTTTTGAAGGTACTTCCTATGGACCCTCCGTTTACGACTTGCTGATGTTCTTTTGAAAAGGAACTGTCAATAGTTTCCGGATAATTCACGATGGCCAGTGTTCGTGTTATTTTCTTGCCATCGTATAGGTTAGACACCCTTAAATCAGCACTATTGTAAAGTACGTCAATACCGTATGCGCCAAACTTTTTCTCAATTCTTTCGCTGTTTAATAAATTGGCCGGCAGCGTTGAATCGCAGGGAGTAACGGCTGCTATCTGATCACTGCTGTGCTGAGCGTAAGTTATTGTGCCAGACATTAACATTGCCAATAATGCCAGGGCCAATATGTGCGATTTAGCGTTCATTCTTATATTCATTTGTTGAATGCAAAAGTATTGAAATAGAGGCGATCCCACGCAAGCACATCTCTGAATAAAGGAAGTTTAGATTTGGGTTGTCGCAAAGTAAAGGGGGACAAGTCATCAAAAATGACTGTCCCCTTTTACTTTGCGATGGCCCAAAAAGGCTCCGAATCTTTTGATTTGAAGGCTTTTTGGCTTTATTAAAACACCGCCTCAGAATAATCGGTATATCCATTTTCATCCCCACTGTACAAAGTATCCTGGTTGATTTCTGATAATGGCAAATTATATTTGAAGCGGACTGGCAAATCGGGGTTGGCAATGAACGGTGCGCCAAAAGATACGAGGTCGGCTATGCCTTCTTTCAGGATGGCGTTCCCGCTTTCCTGCGTAAAGCCCAGATTAGCCATCAACCTGCCGCTGTAGTGATAGCGGAAATGACTGAAGTAATTATCCTGCAATGCTTCTACCGGTGTACCTGTTAATGTCTCTGCAGGCCCGACAATGTGCAGGAAAGCGAGATTATAATCGTTCAGTTTTTTAAGGATGTACTGGAACATAGGGATGGTTTCTTCGTCCGGCGTCACGATGCCTACATGGCTGTATGCGACCGGTGCAAACTTGATGGCTAGCCTTGTGCTTTCCCATACTTCTAAGATGGCATCCAGTATTTCAAATATAATACGCGCACGATTTTCAATACTTCCGCCATACTCATCGGTGCGATGATTAGTAGCCATGCTCAAAAACTGCGGAATTAACATGCCAGCCTGTGCATGTACTTCAACACCATCAAATCCTGCTTCTTTGGCATTCTTAGCTGCCTGCCTGTAATCCCGTATAGTTTGTTTAATTTCAGCAACGGTGAACGCGCGGGGCGTTAGTGTATCTTTAAACCCCTGGGGCGTATAAGAATGGTTTTGTGGATTAATGGCGGAAGGGCCTGCGGGTAATTCACCATCAAAAAAATCCGGATGAGATGCAGCACCAATATGCCCTAATTGAGAGAAGATTAATCCTCCTTTATTGTGTACTGCCTGGGTCACCAGTTTCCATCCTTCAACCTGTTCCTGCGTATAAATGCCTGGCACGTTGATAAAACCAATAGACTTCGAATTCACCCAGGTACCTTCGCTCAGAATCAAGCCTGCTGAAGCGCGTTGTGCATAATACCTGGCCATCAATGGTGTAGGAACCAGGCCTGTATTGGTGGCACGTCCACGCGTGAGTGAAGCCATTACTATCCGGTTTTTCAATCTCAAATCGCCTATCTGATATTCCTCTAACAAAGGTTGTACTGTATTTTCCATTGCTTTTTTAAAGCGAACTTCGGGCATATACCCCAGTGTTACAATATGGGAAAAACTAATACTATAGGGATTATTTTATCCCATAGAGAAATTAAAATACAATGCCCTATTTTTGAATAAAGTGAGCAGCATATGTACGAAAGAAAGACTCCCCTCACAATAGATTGCGGACTGCATCTTACTAAGGAAGTGCTGAATGGCAAATGGAAGCCAGCCATCCTCCGCGCTATTTCGATGGATGTAAAGCGTCCGAGTGAGATACTACGCTTATTTCCCGGCGCCACCCGCAGGGTGTTGAATGTACAACTCAAAGAATTGGAGGGGCATGGCATGATAGAAAAGAAAACCTACCCGCAGGTGCCGCCTAAAGTGGAGTATTCGCTTACGGAGATCGGCTGGTCGTTGATGCCTATTATTGACGCCATGAACCAATGGGGTGATGCTAATCGCAGTTTTTTGGAGAATGTTATTAAGCAAGCCCCTAAGATTAACGAAACTTCAAAAACGACATGCCCGGTTTATAGACATATAACTCTAGCGCCTAAGATGGGATAAGGGTAGGCTATAGGAGTTTCTGCCAATCCGATCTCAATTCCCAATTTATCAAAATAAAAAAAGCCTCCAAATCTTTCGACTTGAAGGCTTTAAAGCTTGCGGGCTGCGAGGGACAATTATCGAACCAATTTGCGCTGGATTTAGAACAAATCTATCGAGTTGCGAAACAAATCGTGGAAAGGTGATCATGTGTGAGCAAATGTACTGATCAGAGTAAAAGGCAATTGGCATTTTACTCGCCACTACGTTTTAACCCATTAAATACATTGAGGTCGTTAGTTTGTACATAAGCTAGTATACATATCTTATGCGGTGCTTGTTTCGAATAGTTTTAAACGGAAGCGCTTACTACTTGGAGGCATCGGAAGTTGCTCTTAGCCGGTGTAAAAGCAAATGGGCATAATCAAGCGCGCTTTTGCTCAATTATGCCCACTTTTACTCAGATGCGGACCGGACCGGTCTTCGCAGACTGGACGGGATCCAGAAGGCGCCAACTATCACTATTCTACCGCGTTAAATAATGCCATCGCACTCATGCCCCCATCGGCAATTATGTTCTGACCAGTAATGTACGAGGAGGTATCCATAGCCAGGAAAGCAATAATGGTTGCCATTTCTTCAGCGCGGCCTACTCGCTTTAAGGGTGTCCTGCTGAGCACTTCATGTACTTTGGTTTCGTTTAGGAGCAATGCTTCGGTAAGAGGTGTTTCAGTGAACCAAGGCGAAAGCGAATTTACTCTGATCCTATCTTTTGCCCATTCCACAGCCAGGTTTTTTGTTTGCTGGATTAAGGCTGCTTTCGACATAGCATACGGCGAACCCGTTTGCACATCAAGAAAACCGGCAACAGAGGCCACGTTGATAATAGCGGGATGTTGGCCTTTTGCGAGAAGAGCATGTAAACCACGCGAAAGTTCAAAAGGTGCAATGAGATTTACCGCTAAAATCTTCCGGTATTCTTCCGGTGTAAAGTCCAATGTCGATTTACGGATATTCATACCGGCATTATTCACCAGTACGTCCAATGCACCCCAATGCTCCCGAACCCAACTGATTATGTCCTGACGATTTGCCGCATCGGCAATATCACTTACCAGTCCCGTTGCCGAAAACCGGGCGTCCCGAAGTTCCTGTTGAAAGGATGCAACTTCATCCTGGTTCCTGGCGGTAAATAGCACCCGGGCCCCCAGCTTTAGCGTTTCGATTACGGCCGCCCGGCCAATACCTTTAGTGCCGCCTGTGATCAGAATCCTTTTGTTATTTAGGTTCCACATGGTTACAGGCTTTTAAGTACGTCCAGTATTTCTGCAGGTTCTGCACGCTTGCGATAATCTGTGTCTACAAAGGCATACTTGATCACGCCATCTGTGCCGACTACATAAGTTGCCGGTACAGGCAGTTCGTTTGTAGATACACCGTTGTAGTTTTCCAGCTTGTGGAAATCATCATAGATCTCGATCAACTCTTCGTTAAGTGTAAAAGCGATGCGGAACTGGCGTGCTACCTCGTTGTTATAGTCAGTCAACACTTCAAAAGCCAGGTTATTCTTCTCCGTTGTGCTCAACGATTTGTCGGGTAGCTCAGGAGACAAGGCAACCAGCGCAGCGCCTGCAGCTTTAAAATGGGACAAGTAGCTTTGCAGATAGCGCAACTGGATATTACAATACGGGCACCAGCCGCCCCGGTACCAGCTCAGTATTACCGGACCTTGTTGTAGTAATGCAGAGAGTTTCACCTGTTTGTTCGAAGCATTGTTCAGTTCAAAATCGGGAGCTGTATCGCCAACCTTTAAAGCAGCATCGTTTAACGGTTTAGTTTCTTCTATCCCGTTCTCAAATTTATCCTGCAGGCCTGCGGGGGCTTTGGCATTCCATGATTGTTGAAAGTCTGCCAGTTCGGTGGCTAAGGTTACGGTATCTGTAAGTTGTGTGTTCATTGTGGATGTTTGTTAAGTATTATTTTCTTGTTTAGCTTTTTCTTCGGTGGCAATTCTAAGGTCTGTAGCTGTAATGCCTTCTACGGCTAAACCATAACCTACCTGTTCTAATAAAGCTTTGCGAAGTGGTGCAACAAACATCGCACGCATATGGCGACGGGTTAATTCGGGAATACTAAGTAGCTGTTCTGCTAATTCATTTGCCCGGGCAAGCAGCGCACTATTATCTGGCAATACTTCCGCTACTACGCCTAATGTTTTAGCCTCAGCAGCAGTAATTTTTTGTTGCGTATAATGGAAGTACTTGTTGCGGTACTCGCCTAAAGCTCGCGCCCAAACAGTTTGCATACCATCTCCGGGAACTATACCGAAAGTTAAGTGCGGGTAATCCTGGAAATAAGCTTTTTCGCTGGCCAGGATAATGTCTGCAGTCAGGGCAAACTCAGAATGTACGATAGCGGGCCCGTTAACGGCCGAGATAACCGGTACGCCAATGCTGGTCAGGTTCTGCAGGGATTGCTGGCCTTCCCACCAGGTCTTATCCCAATCGCGGGGATTAGTGATATCGCCTAAACTTGGTCCGTCTATCTGTGCAAAAAATTCATCGCCTGTACCGGTTAAAATGACCACTTTATTATCTCTGTCCTGGGCAATCTGGCTGAAAGCCTCTACGAATTCGCGGTGGTCAGTACCAGTGAATATAATCGGGCCTCCGTTAGTGTTAAAACGAACGGTTAATACACCGTTAACGGTACGGCTCATATTCAGGTGCTCAAAACGGGTAAAATATGCTGGAGTGTTGTAAGTGTTCACGGTATGGTTTGTTTTTAGAAATAACAGAAGAGATAATTAAGGTAAAAAAGGGAGCTGAAAACCACTTCCCGGTGTTGTTAAACGGTAGCAGTTTCCAGTTCAGGAGCTAAAGGCCAGTCAACCGGAACATCAGTTAAGGCATGCAGGTAGTTGGTGATGATCTTATCGCCGATCACGATGACTACGTCTATCAGGTTAGCTTCTGTGTAGCCAGCTGCGAAGAAACTTTCTAGGACTTCTGATCTTACATGGCCTCGGTTCTCTGTAGCGCTTTTTACCAGTTTAGCTAATGCATCCAGCTTAACGTCGAAGCTGATGTTTGCACGGCGAATATCTAAAATCTGCTCATCGGTAAAGCCGTTCATTTTGGCTAACTGCGTATGAGCGCTTAAGCAATAAGAACAGTTATTAACCTGGCTAACCACTAAATTGATTACTTCACGCTCTTTGGCACGAACAGATGATTTTCTGTTTTGCAAAGCCAGGTAATCGCTTAAAGCGGTGTCAGAGTGA
Organism: Chitinophaga filiformis; assembly: GCF_023100805.1. NCBI lineage: Bacteria > Pseudomonadati > Bacteroidota > Chitinophagia > Chitinophagales > Chitinophagaceae > Chitinophaga > Chitinophaga filiformis. The sequence continues at coordinate 310,313 of NZ_CP095855.1, read as the reverse complement.
CCGAAGATGGCATACAGGTTTGGCACAAAACCTACCATGCCATTGAGGTTTTCGAAAATGGTTTGATTGGCTGGAGAAACTTGTTCTTTGGTTGGAACCGGGAAATTTTTCATGATTTAATTATTTAGATTTTTGTTATTGTCTTTTGACCTTACAAAGGTGCAGCTAAGGCCTGGGCCGATGAATAGAGAGAATTCCCGACTGCATGTAAAATCTTCTCTTCAGTGATTTTCTTTAAGCAGTTTTCTTCTATACGCTCTTTACTGTAATTCGACCAGGTATTTAATAAGGGATTGGTAAGGCTTAATCTATTAAAAAGAAAGGCCTCCTTGCATAAAAGAGGCCTTTTAGGCAGGAGGCGCTGTTACAGATTATAAAGTTCTTAGTCCGCCATCCAACAATAGTTCACCACCTACCATAAATTTGGAGTCGTCTGAGGCGAGGTAAAGAAAGGCCTGGGCCATCTCTTCCGTAGTACCCATGCGCTTAACGGGCGTGGCTTGTGCCATATAGGCTTTAGCACCGGCAATTTCTTCCTGGCTGGCACCACTCCTTTCAAATACGGGTGTATCAACCGGGCCGGGAGACAACACGTTTACACGGATTTTCCTTTCCAGCAGTTCTGCGGAAAAGCTACGGGCTAGTGAGCGGACGGCTGCTTTTGTAGCCGCATAGGCAGCAATAGTGGGCAGGCCTTTATCACTGACAGTTGAACCTGTCAGGACAATGGAGGCGCCATCATTCAGGTAAGGCAATGCTTTTTGCACCGAGAAGAAAACACCCTTGAAATTGATATCACTGGTTTGGTCGAACATGGCTTCAGTATAGTCGCTTAATGGTCCGGTTACATAAACGCCTGCATTAATGGCCAGGATATCTATTTTTCCAAAAGTTTGATATACCTGCTGGTACAGTTGATCTATTTGAGTCAGATCAGCCGTGTTACTAGCCACGCCTATTGCATCAAAGCCTATCTGGCTTATTGCGCTGTCCAACGTTTGCTGATTTCTGCCGGTAATGACAACACGGGCACCTTGCCGTGCAAATAATTGGGCGGTTGCTAAACCAATGCCGCTGTTACCACCAGTAATCACGGCAACTTTATTTTCTAACTTTTTCATGTCTTTGGTATGTTGTGATTGAACACTACAAAGGTGCAGCGACACAAAAAGCTAAAGAATAGAGAGAATTCCCGCAGGCATGTAACTATTGCCCGCCGGAAAGTAAGGAAGCTTTGGTATTCCGGAAATCAGACGGAGCGCAGCCGGTTTGTTTCTTGAAAAAATTACTAAAGTAAGCCGCATCATCGTAACCCAGATCATATGCAATTTCTTTGGCCGGTTTATCCGTATACATCAGCAGGCGCTTGGCTTCCAGTATGATCCTGTCCTGTATTACTGTAAGGGGGGATTTGTGGTTGTATAAAGCGAAGTAATTAGCCAGTGTTTTGGGTGATTTATTAAGTTGATCTGCGTAAAACTGCACCGTATGTTGTTTCCGGTAGTTATTTTCAACCATTAAATTGAATTTGCGCAGTATGTCAAGTTTATCTTCGGTTAGGGCTTGTTCATTTAAGTATTGTTTTTTAGCTAACCGGGTTACGATTATGATAAGCCGTTTAAGCATCATTTGCAGCATGTCGCGCTGTATGGCGTCCTTGTCTTCAAATTCATCTATAAATACTTGAAGCAAAAGATTTAATTTTCTTTGCTGCTGTTCATCTAAAGCAATGAACATAATTTGTGCAGAGCCATAAAATAAAAAGCCGACACAGCTTACTTCTTTATCATGGTCTACAATGCAATAGAAGTTCCGGTTATACTGCCAAGCGATGATCTGTTCAGGATTTTCAAAAGTAAAGGTTTGATTCACCATCATCGGTAATATGGTATGAGAGGGGAAAGTGTATTGAACACCATCTATTGTTACTGTTTGGGCCGGTCCATCATTCCATGCAATAGTCAAAAATTTGTCTTTACGATCCCGCTGAAAGAATAACCGGTCGAAATTTTGTTCGTGTATGGTCAGGTGTAGTTCGCCGGCAGAAACAGGATCTATATACTGTAGCTTCATGTCACAATAGTTATAAAGTACATTGCAAATATAGTATGATCCTGAAACTAACATTTCTTATGTTAGAAGGTTATTAGCAATACTTATTACATGAATATCAGGATTTATTAACTGAATAACGTTTTAGTAGTCGGAGCCTGTAACAGATAAATTCAATCGCAGCGGAACGTGATAAGCAAGGTAAATTTAACAAGCTGGATGTATGGAACGCTACCGGATGCAGAAGAATACCAGGATGGTTTACTGCAAACCATCAAGCAGCTGTAGGGAGAAAAAGAAAATACGTCCAGCGGGATAACCGATACGATATTGAACCTTGCAGGGATATACTTCGCAACAAATCCGCAGGCGTTAAGTGGTATACCGGTACTCGGTGATCTGCCCAGTCCTGGCGATCTTTCATCCCAGGCAAGCCGAGGGTATGGCCACTTACAATAAGATGACACTGCATCGGATTTTGCAGGTAATGCTGCAGGCAAACCCCAGGAAAAGGACGTAGTTGCACTACGCAGCATATTGGGTGCTTTCTTTACCATTCAACTGCTAGAAATACAAAAACTGGTGTTTCCTGACGGAATTGTCTATGACCGCGAAAAAGGGCAATATCGAACCGAAAAAGTGAATTTTGTTTTTGCCCGGATTGCACGACTGCAAAGGAATTGGACAGGAAACGAAAAAGGGGACAGTCATTTTTTTGATGACTTGTCCCCTTTAGCGGAGAAGAAGGGATTCGAACCCTTGAAACCCTTTCGAGTTTACACACTTTCCAGGCGTGCCAGTTCAACCACTCCTGCACTTCTCCGGTTGAATTGAAATTTTATTTCAGGGTTGCAAAGATATCTTTTTCCCCCGGATTACCAAAAATTAATTTATATCGCCTCCCAATCATTGGCATTTGTCGTCAGTTCTCCCCTCAGCGGCGTCTCGATCATTGCCTTGGTAGCCTCGAGATCCAGGTTTTGCCCCAGTACGAACATCAGTTTCGTAATGGCCGCCTCGAAGGTCATGTCATGGCCACTGATTACTCCGATCTGCTGCAGGGGCTGGCTGGTCTCATATTTACCCAGTTCCACAGAGCCACCGTCACACTGGGTGATATCCACGATTACTACGCCCCTGTCAATGGCCTTTTTAAGGCTTTCTATGAACGAGGGTTGTGTGTTGGTATTGCCGCTGCCAAAAGTCTCCAATATCACCCCGCGGAGGCCATTTACATTGAGTGTTGCTTCCACTGCTTTACGGGTGATACCCGGGAACATTTTGAGGACGGTTACATTATCGTCCAGGTGTTTATGTACTTTCAGTGGTTTTTCCGGAGCAGGCAATACAACTTGTGTCTTGTATTTGATGTCAATGCCTGCTTCTGCCAGCGGAGGATAGTTCATGGAGTAGAATGCTTCAAATTTTTCTGCATTATACTTCTTGGAACGGTTGCCACGGAAGAGGGCAAAGTCAAAATAGATACATACTTCCGGTACTACCACCTGTCCGTTGTGACGGGTGGCGGCAATTTCCATGGCAGTAATAATGTTCTCTTTGGCGTCGGTACGGATCTTGCCGATAGGCAACTGTGATCCTGTCAGAATAACCGGTTTTGAGAGGTTCTCCAGCATAAAACTCAGTGCTGAAGCGGTGAAAGACATGGTATCGGAACCATGTAAGATGACGAATCCGTCGTACCGGTCGTACCGGTCTTCTATGATAGATGCTATTTCTACCCAGATCTCCGGTTGCATGTCGGAGGAATCGATGGGAGGATTGAAGGCGTACACGTAAAAATCAATCCCCATACGGTATAGTTCCGGAAGATTGTTACGTATCTCATTAAACCCGATAGGACGCAAGGCTTTGGTTTTCTCGTCATAGATCATCCCAACTGTGCCCCCTGTATAAATAATCAGGATTTTACTCATTGATGCTGCTGTTCCAAATTGCCTGCAAAGGTACCGCCTAAAAGGTTAGTGGGTTTTGAATAATTTAAGCGCGTTGTTTGTGGTCATTGCAGCGACGTCCGCTATTTTTAGATTTTTTACATCTGCTATCTTTTCCCCGATCAATGGAATGTAAGCGCTTTCATTTCTCTTGCCCCGATAGGGAACCGGCGCCAGATAAGGCGCATCTGTTTCCAGTACAACGTATTGCAGATCGATATCTTCAAGGATCTTATCCAGTCCCGATTTTTTGAATGTCACCACACCGCCGATGCCCAGGTAAAAACCCAGGTCAATGATCTCTTTCGCTTCTTCCAGGGTGCCGGAAAAGCAATGGAAAACGCCGGATAAGCGGCCGTCCTGTAACGCTTTCACTTCGTCAATACATTCCCGGGTGCTTTCGCGGCTATGAATGGCTACCGGCAGATTGTATTCCCTGGCCAGCTCCAGCTGACTGCGAAAAGCATGATACTGCTGTTCCCGGTAGGTGGTGTCCCAGTAAAAATCAAGCCCGATCTCCCCGATCGCCTTAAATGGTCTTTTTGACAGCCATTCCCGAACTACGGAAAGCTCCCGTTCCACGTTCTCATTGATATAACAGGGATGCACACCCATCATGGCAAAGCAATTGTCGGGAAACTGCGCCTCTAAAGCCAGCATACCCTCAATGGATGTACTATCGATATTGGGAAGGTATAACCTGGATACGCCCGCCGCCAACGCCCGTTCCACCATTACCGTCCTGTCCGCCGAAAACTCCTCCCCATATAAATGGGCATGTGTATCTATCCAGTTCATTACTCAGATATTAAATTTTTTTATTGGATTTGTAAAAATATTACATTTGTATAATATTTATATTTTAGTAGCCCGTACAAAAGTACGGCCGGAAAGCCTCATTTAAAACTATACTATTCTATGAAAAGCTACTTTTGCTTTAACCGTATCTTCGCAGGAGTAATTATCCTGTTAGTAATGGCAACGCTTTTTTTTGCATGTTCCAAATCGGCTACTGAAACTGCCAAACCGGACACGAATAAAAGTGACAATCAAACAATCACTGCTGCTGCCGACCAGGCAATCGTAAGCGGAATATATGACGACCTCTTCGGCATTGCGCTGGAAGTAGGTGCTGATGCCAGCCTGAATGAAACCGGCCGTAAGGCACACAGGGCTGAACTGGCTGCCAAACTGGGTAGCTGTTTTTCATATGACATCGACGACGTAACACAAGACCAGTGGCCTAAAACCTTGCTGATAAAATTTGGTGCAGGTTGTGCTGATAATACCGGCCGCGTGCGTGCAGGTAATATCCAGGTGACTTACAGCGGTTATTTCTACTATCCCGGTTCCGTGATCGTTATCAAACCACTGACCTACATGGTAAATAACGTCGCTGTTACGGGCACCAAAACTATCACCAACATGAGCAACGGCAGCGTATATAAATACAGCTCCGTAGTAACCGGTGGTACTGTGAAACTGGATACCGTGATAGTTGGCTTCAACAGCAATACTATCATCACACAGACTTCCGGTACAGCTACCATGGGCGATGTGACAGATGATATTTTCAGCATCACCGGTACAGATTCTCTGACGTATCCCCTGGGAATTTCCGCTACTATCACTGTAAATGAAGCAGATGCACTGGAAAGAAAGCTGGAATGTCCATGGATAGGTAAAGGTAAAGCGCTGGTGACTGTAAAAGGTGTTACTGCTACTGTGAACTACGGTAATGGTATCTGTGATGACTCGGCTACTATCGACCTGGGCGACAAAGTTAAAAGCATCGTATTGCCTAAATAAGCAATAATAATTCATAAGAAAAGCCCGGGTATTGTTGTACCCGGGCTTTTCTATTTCAGGACATCCTTCAATAAGGAATAGCCTCCATGTTCAGCTTTTGTTTTTTGAAATACTCCAGTACACGTGGTAAGGCATACTCCAGCCGGTCCCAGGCTTTGGTACTGTCGTGAAACACGATAATAGAGCCCGGTTTTGACTTGAATACTACATTCTGCACACACTCTTCTCCGCTTCTCTCTGTATCGAAGTCAGCGCTTAATACATCCCACATGATAACCTGCGCATTAGGGATCACCTTTTTCAGGTGCCTGACCTGAAATGGGGTAATCCTTCCATAAGGAGGTCTGAACAAGGGGGAATTAATGTATTTGCGGGCTTCCAGGATGTTCTCAATATATTTATCGGTACCCGTTTTCCAGCCGTTCAGGTGGTTCTGGGTGTGGTTGCCGGTATGGTGCCCTTCCTCCAGTATCCGCTGGTAGATTTCGGGGTGCTCAATAACGTTCTTCCCTATACAGAAGAAAGTGGCTTTTGCCTCATACGTACGGAGCAGGTCCAGTATAAAAGGGGTGGCTGTGGGATGTGGGCCGTCATCAAATGTGAGGTATACAGATGGCCTGGCCGGGGAAAAGTTCCAGGTACAGCTTTTATACAGTGCTTTCAGCAGTGCAGGTGTTTTCGTAAGATAAAACATGGATGTTGTGATTGAAAAATAAAGGTAGCTAAATCTTTCTTTACCTTTGCGGCATGCAACAACAGAAAGTAAGGGTACGCTTTGCGCCCAGTCCAACAGGTGGCCTGCACCTCGGAGGTGTACGCACGGTTTTATTCAATTATTTATTTGCCAGGCAGCATAACGGTGAATTTGTGCTGAGGATAGAAGATACGGATCAGACCCGTTATGTGCAGGGCGCGGAAGAATATATCATAGAATGTCTCCGTTGGTGCGGATTGAATGCTGATGAAGGTCCGCATGTAGGAGGCCCCTATGCGCCGTACCGCCAGAGTGAGCGGAAAGCGCAATACCGCCAGTATGCAGAACAGCTGGTGAAAGATGGTTATGCCTACTATGCTTTCGATACTCCCGAAGAGCTGGAGGAAATGCGTAATAAACTAAAAACTGCCGAGAATCCTTCTCCGCAGTACAACGCTGCTGCCCGCCAGCAGATGCGTAACTCCATCAGCCTGCCTGCTGAAGAAACAGCCAGCCTGCTGGAGAAAGGTACTCCTCATGTGATCCGTATCAAAATGCCACAGAACGAGGAAGTTGGCTTTACTGATATGATCCGTGGACATGTACAGTTCAATACAAACACTGTTGACGATAAAGTGCTGCTGAAAGCTGATGGGATGCCTACCTATCACCTCGCAGTAGTGGTGGATGATTACCTCATGAAGATCACCCACGCCTTCCGCGGGGAAGAATGGCTGCCTTCCGCACCGGTACACCTGTTATTGTGGAAATACCTGGGCTGGGAAGCGCAGATGCCTAACTGGGCACACCTGCCATTGATCCTGAAACCAGACGGTAACGGTAAGCTGAGCAAACGTGATGGCGACAGACTCGGTTTCCCGGTTTATGCAATGAACTGGACAGACCCTAAGACGAACGAATTGACCAAAGGGTTCCGTGAAAGAGGTTTTCTGCCGGAAGCATTTGTGAATATGCTGGCAATGCTTGGATGGAATGACGGTTCCGGTCAGGAGATCTTCACAATGGAAGAACTGATCCAGCGTTTTTCCCTGGAGCGTGTGCATAAAGCAGGTGCGAAATTCGATTTTGAAAAAGCAAAATGGTTCAATCACCAGTACCTTTTACATGCGGACAATAACCGTTTAGCGGAATTATTTGCACCTGTACTGAAGGAAAAGAATATCAACGCATCTCCTGAATACGTTGCGAAAATAGCGGGTCTGGTAAAGGAACGTTGCGACTTCGTGAACGATATCTGGGACCACGCTTTCTTCTTCTTCCAGCAGCCTGAGAGCTATGACATTGCAGCTGTAAAACCGAAATGGAACGACGATAAGACACAGTTCTTCCGTAACTGGGCAGCCGTAGTAGAAGATCATGCCGAATTCACAGCTACATCACTGGAAGAAAGTTTCAAAACCCTGGCAGCTTCCATGAATATCAAACCGGGTGAATTGCAATTGCCTTTCCGTATTATGTTGTGTGGTGGTAAGTTTGGCCCTCCGGTATTTAATATTGCTGAGGTGTTAGGTAAACATGAGACGATTGCGAGGATTGTGAAGGGATTGGATGCGATCAATGCCTGATCAGTCATAAGTAATAAAACAAGAAGAAGCCGCATTACTTGATGCGGCTTCTTCTTGTTTTATTACTTATGATTATTGTAGTGTGAAGAATTGTCTTCTGATATAAAATAGAAAAGAAAACGATGCCCCTCTCTTTTCTATTTTATACTACCTTTCTTAACTACCCCTTCTTTGCCTCCTTCGCCCACGTATCTTTCAGCGTCACTGTACGGTTAAACACCACTTTTTGAGCAGTACTATCCGCATCTACACAGAAATAACCTTTACGCAGGAACTGGAAGCGTTCTCCCGGTTTAGCCTTCAGCAGGCTTGGCTCGATGTATGCATTCGGGATGACCTGCAAAGAATCAGGGTTGATATATGATTTGAAATCACCTTCCTCATTGCTTGGATCTTCCACTTTGAACAGGCGATCATAGAGCCTTACTTCTGCAGTCGCAGCATGTGCCGCGCTTACCCAGTGAATGGTACCTTTTACATTCAGTCCGGAAGTATCTCCGCCGCTTTTGCTTTCAGGAAAATAAGTGGCGTAGATAGTGGTAATATTGCCGTCAGCATCTTTCTCAAAGCCTTCACCTTTAATGATGTAGGCATTTTTCAAGCGCACCACCAGGCCGGGGCCAAGACGGAAGAACTTCTTGGGAGGCTCTTCCATAAAGTCTTCACGCTCAATGTAGAGTGTGTTGCTGAAAGGCAGTGTACGGGTACCTGCATTGGGATCTTCCGGATTGTTTTCGGCGGTCATTTCTTCTACCTGATCAGCAGGATAGTTGGTGATCACCAGTTTTACCGGGTCCAATACCGCCATTACGCGATTGGCTGTTTTATTCAGCTCTTCGCGGATGCAGAATTCCAGCAGGCTCACGTCGATCATGTTATCACGTTTCTGTACGCCGATACGTTCGCAGAATGCACGGATACTGGCAGGTGTATAACCACGGCGGCGCAGACCGCTGATAGTTGGCATACGGGGATCGTCCCAGCCGCTGACATGCTTCTCATTTACCAGCTGCAGCAGCTTACGTTTGCTCATCACCGTATAGGTAAGATTTAAACGTGCAAACTCGTACTGGTGAGATGGGAATATCTCCAGTTGCTCGATAAACCAATTGTACAGCGGGCGGTGCGGAATAAACTCCAGTGTACAAACGGAATGGGTGATATTTTCAATGCTATCGCTCTGTCCGTGGGCGAAGTCATACATCGGGTAAATACACCAGTTGTCGCCGGTGCGGTGATGATGTGCATGCTTGATACGGTACATGATAGGATCGCGCATGTGCATATTGGGAGAAGCCAGGTCTACCTTTGCCCGTAATACTTTTTCACCGTCCTTGAATTCCCCTTTACGCATGCGTTCGAACAGGTCAAGGTTTTCCTCTACACTACGGTTGCGGTAGGGAGTACCTTTACCGGGTTCGGTAGGCGTTCCTTTGGAAATGGCAATCTCCTCGGGTGTAGAGTCATCTACATATGCCAGTCCTTTCTTTATCAGTTGTACAGCGAAGTTGTATATCTGTTCGAAATAGTCGGACGCATACAGTTCCTGGGCCCAGTTGAAACCCAGCCATTGTATGTCGGCCTTAATGGAATCCACATATTCAGTATCCTCCGTAACGGGATTGGTATCGTCAAAACGGAGGTTGGTTTTACCATTGTACTTCTGTGCAAGGCCAAAGTTGAGGCAAATGGATTTGGCATGCCCGATATGCAGGTAGCCATTTGGTTCCGGAGGGAAGCGTGTAAGCACCCTGCCGCCATTTACTCCGTTGGCAATGTCCTCTTCTACGATCTGTTCCAGAAAATTGAGGGTCCTTTCTTCGCTCATAAAGTTTTATATATTTCGGACGGCAAAGGTAGTGAAAAGTCCACAGACCCGAGTAGGAAGTAAGGGGGCATCGGGCGGTAGACTGCTCAAAAAACTTATATTTACAACCTTAACAACCCGAAGATTATGGTCAACCCCCTACAACGTCCCGTACGTGTGCTGGTGGCTAAGGTCGGACTGGATGGTCATGACCGGGGCGCCAAGGTGATTGCAGCAGCCCTGAGAGATGCCGGTATGGAAGTGATTTATACCGGATTGCGACAGACCCCCGAAATGGTGGTCAGCGCCGCGCTCCAGGAAGATGTGGACGCCATTGGTGTCAGCATCCTGTCAGGCGCACACATGACGGTTTTTCCACGTATTATGGCCCTTATGAAAGAAAAAGGGATGGATGATGTATTGCTTACAGGTGGCGGTATTATACCGGAAACAGATATGTCACAACTGAATGAGATCGGTGTGGGAAAGCTGTTCCCGCCCGGTACCCGCACAGAGGATATTGCCACTTACATTACTGATTGGGTGGCTGCTCACCGGAGTTTTTAAAAAATACCACCGTTTTGAAACTTTTTTTCGTCCCGGACGTCTTAGGTGCATATATAAGACAACCCAAATTAAAACATAAGAAGATTTATGAAACGGAAACGCTACCTCATCCCGACACTGCTTTGTTTGTTGCAGTTAAGCGCCTTTTCCCAGGACAATAAATCCGATTCCAGCAAACATGAATGGAAGGAAATGGTATTTGGCAGGTATGCCGGGGCCAATCCCGCCAGGCGGCCTTATGTTACCTGGGGCGGAGACGGTCCCCTGTTATCTTTCAGTGACGAAATAAGAGATGCCGGCAAGCATGTGCATAACATTCCCCGCTTCACCTTCTTTTTCAATGTCGGCCATAACCTGAACTACGATTTTAACAAGCATTTCGGCATCTTCACCGGCCTGAATCTCAAGAATATAGGGCTCATCACAAAAGATGACAGGGATTCGGTAAAATTAAAACGCCGTGTATACACGCTGGGTATTCCCCTGGGCTTTAAGATCGGTGACCTCAGAAGAGGTTCCTTTTTCTTTTTTGCGGGTGGTTCTTATGACCTGGCATTCAATTACAAGGAAAAGAAATTCATTCATGGCGACAAAAAAGAAAAGTTCAACGAATGGTTCAGCGACCGTACTCCGCTGCTGATGCCTTCGCTGTTTGCCGGATTAAGGATGAGCCCCGGTTTTGGACTGAAGGTGCAGTATTATCCTAAAAATTTCTTCAATAAAGAATATAAGGAAGTACTGGTAGGCGGTACGGCCACTCCTTATAAAGATCTGGATGCCAAACTGTTCTTTGTAACACTCAGCTACGATTTTGGTAGATTCCCTGATCATAAGCACTGGAAAGAAAAGCATGAACGGTATAAGAAACGTTGGGAAAAGAAATCCTGATACATAAGTAATATAGTTGATATAATGCCTGAAAAGGCATATCTTAGGAATGACGAATAATGTTAATGGATGTGTAACAGTTTATTCGTCATTCCTGTTTTTTATCGTTTTCCTGTGCTCTTGTATTATTTTAACATCCCGTAATAATCCTTTCTTTTTCTTTTTTTGAACTTGCCTGGTCGTCACTTCTTCGTTGCTTCTTCTCTGCTTGTTCGACCCTTCTTCTCCGCTTGTTCTCCCGTATCCCGGTGTGAGCCCAGGATCCTTACTGCAGGCGGATTTATATACCTGGCCTTCAGAGATTGGTTGCCGGTTCGTTTATATATGGTGTTTTGTCGATATGTCAAAATAATATCACAGTTTGTGTTTGAAAATGAGATAAATTAGTCCTCCAACAAAACCCGGATCTCATGTACAATACGATCAAAACTGAACTCACCGATAATATCTTCTTTATTTACATCAATCGCCCTGACAAAATGAATGCATTGAATGTGGAAGTGATGAAAGAGCTGGCATTGGCGGTAGACGAGGTATATTCAAATAAAGAGATTAAGAGTGCAGTCATTACTGGTAAAGGAGAGAAAGCTTTTGTGGCAGGTGCTGATATTTCTGAGTTCCTGACCTTGTCAGACCAGCAGGGCGCTGAACTGGCTAAGAAAGGACAAGTGGTCTTCAAACGTATTGAAGATAGTCCGAAGCCGATTATCGCAGCTGTGAACGGTTTCGCGCTGGGTGGAGGATGTGAGCTGGCAATGGCTTGCCACTTCAGAATAGCGGCCACTAACGCGCGGTTCGGACAGCCGGAAGTCAACCTGGGACTGATACCTGGCTATGGCGGTACACAACGGCTTACGGCCCTGGTAGGTAAGGGAAAGGCGCTGGAAATGATGATGACGGGCGACATGATCAGTGCAGATGAAGCGCTGGAATGGGGACTGGTCAATTATGTAGTGGCGCCTGGTGACCTCCTGCTGAAATCTACTGAACTGTTGCAGAAAATACATACCAGGGCACCACTGGCGGTTGCCCGTGTTATTAAATGTGCGAATGCGGCATTGGATCATAGCATGGATGGGTATGAAGTGGAACTGAATGAGTTCGGCGCCTGCTTCGCCACAAAAGACCTGCAGGAGGGCGCTGAGGCATTTGTACAAAAGAGAGCCGCAAGATTTGCAGGGGAATAGTAACGCTGTTTCCTCACCCTCATCAGGACATACACAACAGGGAAGACAAGGCTCCGGAAAGGAGCCCGGGTTTATCTTTCCATTAACGGCATTGAATTAGTATTTCGTAATTGATAATTCATAATTCATATGTACGTTTGTACCGCAAAAAATCAAGCATATGGAATATAGAATAGAGAAAGACACGATGGGCGAAGTGAAAGTACCTGTAGATGCTTACTATGGTGCTCAAACTCAACGTTCTATCGACAATTTCAAGATTGCTCAGGATATTAACAGGATGCCGAAGGAAATTATCCAGGCGTTTGCCTACCTGAAGAAAGCAGCAGCACTGACCAACCTCGATGCTGGTACACTATCTCAGGAGAAAGCAAACCTGATTGCACAGGCTTGTGATGAAATACTGGCCGGAAAACTGGACGATCAGTTCCCGCTGGTAGTATGGCAGACCGGTTCCGGTACACAGTCAAATATGAACGTAAACGAAGTGATTGCTTACCGTGCACATGTGATCAACGGTGGCAAACTCTCCGATAAAGATAAAGTGATACATCCGAATGACGATGTGAATAAATCACAATCATCCAACGATACTTTCCCAACTGCCATGCACATTGCTGCATACAAGATGTTGATCGAAACCACTATTCCTGGTATCGAAAAACTGAGAGATACACTGGCAGCAAAAGCGCAGGCTTTCAAAAATATAGTGAAGATCGGTCGTACCCACTTCATGGATGCTACGCCTCTCACATTGGGCCAGGAAATCAGCGGATATGTGTCCCAGCTGAACCACGGCCTGAAAGCTATTAAGAACACCCTTGCCCACCTGAGCGAACTGGCCCTGGGTGGTACTGCCGTAGGTACTGGTATCAACACGCCAAAAGGTTATTCTGAAAATGTAGCGAAACACATTGCTACGCTGACTGGTTTACCATTCGTGACTGCTGAAAATAAATTCGAGGCACTGGCTGCACACGATGCAATTGTAGAAGCACACGGTGCACTAAAGACCGTAGCAGTGAGCCTGATGAAGATCGCCAACGATATCCGTATGCTGAGCTCCGGCCCACGCTCCGGTATCGGTGAGATCCATATTCCTGACAATGAGCCAGGTTCTTCCATCATGCCAGGTAAGGTAAACCCTACCCAGTGTGAAGCGTTGACGATGATCGCTGCACAGGTATTAGGAAATGATGTGGCTATCAACATCGGTGGCGCTACCGGTCATTTCGAACTGAATGTGTTCAAGCCGGTAATGATCTACAACTTCCTGCACTCTGCACGTCTCATCGGCGACGGCTGTGTAAGCTTCAATGATAAATGTGCTGTAGGTATCGAACCAATAGAAGCAAACATCAAAAAGCATGTAGACAACTCCCTGATGCTGGTAACTGCACTGAATACGAAGATCGGTTACTACAAGGCGGCAGAGATCGCGCAGACAGCCCATAAAGAAGGTACTACACTGAAAGAAATGGCAGTGAAACTGGGTTATGTAAAACCAGAAGAATTTGATGCATGGGTAAACCCGATCGATATGGTGGGCGAGATCAAATAAGCAATTGCTTTAACCATAAAATAGTAAACGGGTATCTGTATTAACAGATACCCGTTTACGTTTAACCGGAAGCCGGTTTATGTCAATGAAGAAGCGTCAGGATAATTGTACGCAGGCTTAAAAGTATGATAAGCGTACCCACCATGATCATCAGTGGTTTACGTTTAAGCCTTCTCACAAGAAGTGCTGCAAAAGGAGACGCAATCACCCCGCCAATGATCAGCCCAATAATAACAGGCCAGCCGGCAATAGCGCCAAAAATGAGGAAGGTACTTGCGCTGGAAAGGGAGATAAAGAATTCTGCTGCATTCACAGAACCAATGGTATAATGCGCGGTACGGCCTTTGCTCAGCAAGGTGGATGTCACGATCGGGCCCCAGCCGCCGCCACCAAAGGAATCCATAAAACCACCAAAGAAAGCCAGGGAACCCAGACGTTTGGTTTTACTTTTTGCTTTTTTAGGCAGGAATGCTTTCCGCAGCACAATAACGCCCAAAATGAGCAGATATGCGCTGATGAAAGGTTTGATATTATCTTCCTTAAAGTAAGATAACCAGGGTACAGATTCGGAGATGGCGTTCATCCTGGATAGCAGGAATGAACCACTGATAGCGCCTATTATGCCGGGTATCAGCAGATAGAGAAATAGTTTCTTATTTACATTGCCAAAGCGGAAGTGGGAAATACCGGATGCACCCGTAGTGAACACCTCCGCCACATGCACGCTGGCACTGGCAATAGAGGGAGGAATGCCCAATCCCAGCAACAACGAGGAAGAAGTTGCGCCATAAGCCATGCCCAGGGCCCCGTCTACCGTCTGTGCTGCCAGACCTACCAGAATGTAAAATAACAGCTCCTTTGTAAAAAGGGATTGTGTGAACTCGAAAACCTTTGTATGTGTGGCCTCGGATGTATTGTAGTAGGATAAGATACCTATCCCGGCCACTACTGCAACGGCAATAATGCCGATAAGCAGCCACAATAAAGGTTTACGTTGGTTCTCCTCATTGACAAGGTCAATCAGTATCTCCTGACGTTCTACTGTAGCGTACTTTTTTTCAAGTTGGTCTATCTCCTCGTTGTGCGGCATGTATTACTTCAGTTATATAGTCTATAGATGTTATAGACTAAGGTAGGTCGAAATCGCCGGATATCCAAATGCAGGAGATTAAAATGTGCTGAATATTCGGTGAATGAGGCGAAACGCAGATGGCGGGGACAGATCAATCCCCCGGAATAAAAAAGAAAACCCGCCGGGCAAATGGTTTGCTGCCGGCGGGTTGCTGAATTATGCTGATGCCTTACTTACTGAAAGGCAGATCATATGTGAATGCGACGTAATACAAGCCTTTGATGGTCGGACCGCCTACATACTGGAAGTAGGAAGTGTTGAGAATATTAGAACCTCCCAGTTTTATAGAAGTATGCAGTTTAGGCAAACTATAGGTCACCTGTGCATCTACAGTGCTGTAAGCTGGCACATCTCCATTACCGAACAGGTTCTGCCAGTAGAATGTTTCCTGCCAGTGCCATACTACGTTGAAGCCCAGGTTCGGCAACACACGCCTGTTACCAAAGCTCACATTGGTGAACCATTTAGGCGTATTAAAACCGGGGATCAAAGCATCGTCTTTGGTCTTGTCCTGCGCAAGGGCATTGTAGTTAGCGTTACCGCTGATGGTGAATGTCTTCAGGAAATTGTATGTAACACCCAGTGCGAAACCATAATTCTGTACAGTGGATTTACTGTTTGTCCATACGCGATAACGATTCTGGTACTGTTTATCATACATCTGGTTCAGGACTTCCTGTGTAGGATTGTTCACGTTACCGGTTTTTGGTACTGCTACTTCCACCTGGCCGATGAAGTTCTTGTAGGTGTTGTAATAACCGTCGATGTCAATAAATACTTTATTGTCAAACAGTACGCTCTTGTAACCTGCTTCGAACGACTGGATCTGCTCAGGTCTTATGGCATCCAGGTTGGCCACTTTCAGCACGTTTGCATTCCGTTGTTCGGCTTCGTCCCTGCTAAGGGTAGGATCGGCATTGGTAGCTTTGTTCACCGCTGTCGTAAATGCAGTAGCGCTGGAAGTAAGGTAAGAGTTCTTGAAATACCCCAGGCCTTCTTCAATAAATGCCAGGCCACCTACACGTCTTACACCACCGTTATTTACGAAAGAATAAGCCTCAAACAGGGATGGGAAACGGAACCCGTTCTGCCAGGAAGCCCGGAAGTTATGACGTTGATTGGGCGTCGTATATACTGCGGCTACACGCGGATTGAACTTGCCTGAGAACTCCTGGCTCTTGTCAAAGCGAAGGGATGCTGTCAGTTTCAGCTGATCATGCAGGAAAACTTTACTACCCTGTACGAAGCCACCAGCCTTACCGTACCAGATGTTCTTACCACCGGGCGTATTACGCTTGTCTAATGGCTTGGTCAGGTCCACGAAGTTGTTGCCATCCGGGATGATCTCGTAAGTACGGTAATCAGCGCCTACCAGCACATCCATAAAGTGGATGTATTTACGCAGGTTCCAGGTGCCTTCTGCATGATAGAAACGGCTCATCTGAAGCAGCGCAGCGCCACCGCTTTTGTTGGTACTGTCTTTGGAAACAGGATAAATATCCCAGTCATTAATGCTCTTGATCTTAGCTACCTGTGCGTCAAAAGCGGCTGTACCAGGCGTCCAGCGGCCTGCATCAGCAGCTGCGCGTGCAGCTTTGTGCGCTTCTGCGATATTGCTGCCGGTGGCATCTAATGCGTTATTTAATGCAGTCGTATAATCGGCCTGCCATTTTTTATCTGTCTTGAAAGACTTTTCCAGGTTATCCGCCAGGGGGTTCATATTGTAGGAATCTCCTGTGTTTTCAAGTGAAACGTAAGAGCGCAGTGTAAAATCCGGTCCTACTACTTCGATCTTATGATTCTGCACTACTACATTTTTCAGCCCGATACGGTTACCACGCTGAAAGAAACCATCCATTTTACCTACACGATAGGTATAGGATGCTTCTACTTTAGGACTGATCTTATAGTGCAGGGCTCCGTCAAATTTCAGGTTCTTTACGGTATAATCGCCTACCAGGTCTTTTTCCCAGTAGCCGGTGCGGGACACGTTATAGGATTTACCGAATTTGTCGGTGATAGGGAATGTACTCTGGTCTGCATACTTGTTCCATGCATCATATGCAGGGTTGTTTGCACCGGTCAGTTGCGGGAAGTCAGGGTTAGCCTTGCTTCCCGGATTGAAATCATTATGGCTGTCTGCATACCAGTCGGTACCCTGCATATAAGAGAAGTTTACTTTGAAAGCCAGCTTTTTACTCAGCGCCTGTGCATAACGCACGGAGGTTTCAGAGATCGGTTTCGGAGAACTGCCGTTGCCGTCAAAGTGGTTGAAGGCTACTTTCTGGTATACACTGATACCCTGGTATTGGAAAGGATTTTTTGTGATGAGGTTAGACATCCCGTTCAGGGCGTTCATACCATACAGCGCGGAAGAAGCGCCAGGCGTTACCTCGATACTCAGGATGTCCAGCTCTGTGGGCCCGATAGCGTTTCCAAGGGGCACACCCAGTGTGGCTGCCTGGTTGTCCACACCATCTATCAGCTGCATAAAGCGAAAGTTATTGGGTACGTTGAAGCCACGTGTATTGAAAACTTTGAAGGTCAGACCAGCGGTAGTCATCTGAACCCCTTTCAGGTTGCCGATGGCATCATAAAAGGAAGCTGCCGGTGTTTCCTTCAGGGCTTTAACGTCCAGTTTTTCGATGGCCACCGGAGATCTCATCAGCTTTTCCTGCTGACGGGAAGCCGATACCACCACTTCATTTACCAGCAGCGATTGTGTTACCAGCTGGAACTGTAAGCGGCTGTTGCTGTTCTTTACGTCAAATTCCTGCGTTTGATAACCCAGCAGGCGTACCTGCAGTTTTAAGGGGAATTTGGCGTTCGTGGTGATTTCGAAGCGGCCGGTAGTATCCGTCGTGGCGCCGAAAGAAGTTCCCTTGATCTGGACTGTAGCGCCCACCAGTGCTTCGCCTTTGTCGCCGGTGATCCTGCCGCTGAGAATATAAGATCCATTCAGCTGAGCCTGGGCCAGTATAGGTAGTAATAATGTCAGCAGCCAAAAAAATGCTGTATAGATAGTGTGTCTTTTTGCGGACATAACTATAGTTTATTGATAAATAAATTGGTCTTGTGAATGAAAACGATTTTGGCAGATGCCATTACAGGTTTGTCGGGGAAAAGCTGTTTTCAGTGCTCAGCAACATCGTAAAGAAGCGTTCATTGCGTATTTAATTGGTGGTGAATATTAAATCATCCCTTCATTATAACTATTAGTCTATCGGATTTGTAGACAAATGTAATACGGCAAATTAATTTTTCAAAGGAATGGGCAAAAAAAAGCGGTCTCGTCCTGGACGAAACCGCTTTAAAAAGTATCTTAAAAACTTATTTTGTTACTGCAACTGGTTCTTTTTCAGTCGATTGCTTTTCGTTGTGCTTGTGAAAAAAACGTTTCTGGAATACCAGGATGGTGATCACGCCCACGGAAATGGCAGCATCCGCAATATTGAAGATCGGGTTAAAGAACACGAAATATTCGCCTCCCTTGAATGGTATCCAGGTTGGAAGGTAACCACGGTAAACCGGAAAGTAGAGCATATCTACCACTTTTCCATGAAGGAAACCGGCATAACCACCGCCTTTTGGCAGGAAGGTAGCCACATCATAAAAATTGGTCTCTGAAAATATCAGTCCGTAGAACATGCTGTCTATCAGGTTGCCGGCAGCACCTGCCAGAATAAGGGCGCCGCATACCAGTAAACCTGTATGATGATGCTGTTTTACCAGCGTTTTCATGTACTTAAAACCTATTACTACGGCCGCCAGGCGGAAAAGCGTCAGTAACACTTTGCCCCATTCTCCTCCCAGCTCCAGCCCATAGGCCATACCAGGGTTCTCAGTGAAGTGAATACGGAACCAGTTAGGAAAAATGATGAATTCCTGGCTAAAGTTCATGTGTGTCTTTATCCAGAACTTCAGGGCCTGATCCACCACCAGCACTAAGACAACAATCCAAATTACGTGACGATATTTCAAAGGGTAAAAATTTTATCAAAAATAATAATAATGTGCAAAATCGGAATTTCCGGTCATTCCTCGAAATATACACGCTTCACTCGCTGCGAAATTCCTGTTAATATTTCGTAAGGAATGGTTTCGGCCCATGCTGCTACCTGCTGAACGGGCAATTCGCTGCCAAATACGATCACTTCGTCCCCTTCTGTTACATCAGGGATGTGGGTCACGTCCAGCATCAGCATGTCCATGGCCACAATGCCTGCCACAGGGGCCAATTGACCACGCACCAGCATTTTTCCTTTCCCATTGCTCAGACGACGGGGATAGCCATCTGCATAGCCAATGCGCACGGTAGCTGTAACTGAGGGGCCTTTAGCTACCCATTTAGCGCCGTATCCTACCGTATCTCCGGCTGCCAGGTGTTTAACCTGGGCTACGGTCGTTTTCAGGGTACTGACAGGGCGCAGTTGTTCCTGGATGGAGGTGGCGCTGTCAATTCCATACATCCCGATACCCAGCCTCACCATATCCAGCTGCAGGTCGGGATGCCTTTCTATAGCGGCGCTGTTGGATATGTGCCTGATCACGGCATAACCCAGGGCTTTCTGCAGCTCGTGGCTCATTTCAAAGAACAGGCGCCCCTGCTGTTTTGTGAAATCATCCATTGCCGGATTTTCACTGGCTGCCAGATGACTGAATACGGAACTTACCCGGAGGTATATATTGTCATTGAGCAATCGCCCCAGTTCAGGAATGTCTTTCTTCTCAAAACCAAGCCTGTGCATACCTGTGTCCAGCTTAATATGTACAGGGAAGCCATTTTTACCGGCCAGCTGTACTTCTTCTTCAAACTGCTTCAACAGGTGAAGGGAATATATTTCGGGTTCCAGGTTCCATTGAAGGATGGCGTCGAAAGAGGCGGGTTCGGGGTTCATTACCATGATCGGCATGGTAATACCTGTCCTTCTTAATTCTACTCCTTCGTCAGCATAAGCAACGGCGAGGTAATCTACGCCATGGAACTGCAATAGATTTGCAATCTCAAAACTTCCGCTGCCATAAGAAAAGGCCTTTACCATCGCCATCAGTTTGGTACTGGGTTTCAGACGGGATTGGTATTGCTTTACATTATGTGCTACCGCACTTAAATTAATTTCCAGGATGGTCTGATGCACCTTTTGTTCAAGCAATTTGCCGATCCTTTCGAATTCAAACACACGGGCGCCCTTCAGCAAGATGGTCTCATGCTGGAAATCCTGCTGGTTGAACTGCTGGATAAATTCTTCCGTTGTGAGAAAGAAACTACTCTTTAGTCCGGGAATCTGCTGAAAACTTTTTTTCTCCCTGCAGATGTTTTTACCGATACCTATCACCTTGTTGATGCCCTTCTGCTGCAGCAGGCTGGCTACTTCCTCATAAAGAGACGCATCACTTTTTCCACTTTGCAGTATATCGCTGAGGATGACCGTGCGGGTGGGGTGTTGCTGCTGTTGTTGCAGGAACTCCAGCGCTATGGTCAGTGAGCCCAGGTCTGAGTTATAGCTGTCATTGATGATGGAGCAGTTGTTGATACCCTGTTTGAGCTCCAGGCGCATGGCAATATTGCCCAACTGGTCCATCCGCTGCTGAATGACCTCCTGGCTCATACCCAGGTGTATCATCAGCGCCCAGCAGTGAATGGCATTCTCTACCGAGCCTTCATCCACAAAAGGAATGCTGATATGCAGCTGCTCATGCTGATACAGGGCTTCTATATGGGAGCGGTTTTCGCTTTTATTCACGCTTACAATACGCAGGTCTGCTTCTGTTTTGCGCGACCAGGAGAATAGCTGTAAGCCTCCTTCATGGCTTTCCTTCTTACCTACCAGGTTATGAAAGTTGAGCACACATTCATTGAGAGCGAGATAGTCTTTACAATAGATCAGCAGTTCGCTTTTGGAGAATAATACCAGCTTCTCGTTGATCTTCTGCCTGATGTTCAGAAATCCTTCATTGTGGGCTTCACCGATATTGGTGAAGATGCCAATGGTAGGACGGATGATCTTTTCCAGGTGTTCCATCTCTCCCGGCTGGGAAATGCCGGCCTCGAAAATAGCCAGCTGATGTTCGGGCTTCATCTGCCATACAGACAAAGGAACGCCGATCTGTGAGTTATAGCTTTTCGGGCTGCGAACGATGTTGTAATCTTTTTCCAGCAGCTGGTACAGCCATTCCTTTACAATGGTCTTGCCGTTACTGCCGGTAATACCGATCACCGGAATATGGAATTGTTGCCGGTGGTAAGCCACCAGTGTATGCAACGCATGCATGGTGTCTTTTACAAGAATGATATTGGCTTTAGGAAATTTGCCCTGAGGCAAAGGTTCACTTACAATGAAATTGGAAACGCCTTTGTCATACAGCTCCTGGATGTATTGATGCGCATTGCGTCTGCTGCTGACCAATGGTATAAAAAGAGATGTTTCAGGAAAGCTGAGTTTCCGACTGTCCAGCAAAATGTGTTCAATCTCCGGGTTACCCGTCTGTTGCAATAGTTCACCTTTCAGCACTTTGCTGATACTTTCTGCGTTGTACACGTGTGGTTAATTTTTGATGTGAAAAGCATCCCGCATTTCACGACTTCCCTTAATAGTTCCCGGCTGACCGGGTATTGAATTTTAAAAGTTGACTCTTTTATTTCAGGGGTTCAAGTAGCCGCTTTTAAATTTATCGCTGGGCAAATATATGGGGAATAGTCCATAGTCATAGACCCGAATCCATAGTTGTGTCCGTTAAAAGAGTATGTGCTGACTATCGCTGATAGTCTACAGCTGTGATTGTTACAATATGTTATCATCCTTCTTCAACGTCCGGAATAACCGTTGTATTGTTTGTAAATCAATTATTTACAAACAGGTAAAGGTGGGCTGCATGTACTTGCCATGCAGGCCTGAGATAAAAAACTATCAGCTGTGAAGTCAGTTATACTTCAAATTTTCTTTGTCTGATAAATTGGAAAATGGCGGCAAACAACAGAACCAGCCCGATGGGGACGATGAAACAAATAGCCTGCCATTTGCTTTTCTCCTGTTTAACCTTTTCAGGGTTGAGCAGGCGCAATGTCAATTCCTTGTTACGGGCATCCATGATACCGGTATTGTGGGTCAGGTAACCCAGGGAATTAAGCAGGAATTCACGGTTGGCATATACCATAGATTGATCGTAGAGGTTTACGCCCATCTGCAGGGGGCCGCTTTTTTGAGAGAACGCATTGGTGATAAGATCTGCATCACTTGCCACGATCATTTTGTTAACAGTATCGCTATTGTTCTTAAAAGGCTGTCCGGAAGCCCGCTGTATGGCCTGGTGCGTATTTTCATCAAGGCGGTTGCGGAACAGGGAGGTGAATTGGCCCTCCAGCAGGACGGCTACGGGCAGGTGCTGTTTCGTAAATTCCCGGCGGTTCGGCTTCACACGTAGGCTATTCCAGCTGATTTCTACCGGTGCATTTACACTACGGCTGTTGGCAGAAGTGGTCAGCAATACGGTCTTTTTAATGTTACCACCTTTGACGGTATCTATTGAACTGGCAAAATGGCTCAGTACCAGGTCCAGGTTTTTTACAATAGGATGAGCGCCGGTAGGTGTCAGTAAAGGGAAATAAGGGAATCCCAATGGCTGCATCTGGCCGGTGCGGTCTACTACCTGTGGAACAAAATCACACTGCATGTCCTGCACCAGGTCCTGGTTGATACGTACACCATAGCGGAACAGCATGTCTTCCAGGTTTAGTCCCTTATCAAATGCAACAAAGCTTTCCTGCTGTTTCAAACTATCTATAGATGCATTCAGCTCGTCAATGAACCAGATCACCTTACCGCCATTCATTACATACTGGTCTATCTTCAGTTTATCTTCGTCCGTAAACCTGGTCTGTGGTTTTGCAAACACAACCGCATTAAATTCCCGCGGGATGTGGGAAATGTATTGCAGCGTAAGGGTATCCAGCAGGTAACTACTCTGCATGGTGGTGAGCGCATCATATACTTCAGCGCCCAGCAGTTCTCCGTTGCCGAGCATATAGCCCACCAATGGTGGCTGTTTCTGCTGCAGCTGGTAAATGGCATTGGCAAACTGGTATTCCAGCAGGGATTCTGAGCTGTTCATGCTGGCTTCAGGATTGAGCCCTCCCTGGTTCTTCAGCAGGTTGATGCCGACGGTTTTGGAACCATAATGCAGCAGGGCGCCGGGAAAGATCAGCTTTTCAGAATACCCCTGGTTAGCGTCTTCCTGTACCTGCATATTGAAAGGCATGATGCCTTTTTCAACGAGCGACTGCTGGAAGGCCAGACGGGCGGAATCGGGCAGGCCCTGGCCGGGGCTCTGAAAAGAGAATTGTATACGCTGGCCGGCATATTCCCTGAATTCTTCCAGCAATTCCTGGCTGGACTGCGCCAGCTGGCGGAAACTGGCGGGATAATCGCCTTTCAAAAATATCTCTATGGTAACAGTACTATCCAGCCCGCGGAGCAGGTGCTTGGTACCAGGAGTAAGTGTATATCTTTTTTCTGCCGTAAGGTCCCAGCGGGTGTGAAAATAAGCTGCCAGCACATTGATTCCCACAAGTACACCCACTACTACAATAGCCCTCTGCAAGTATTTTTTCCTTCTGTTGATAGCCACGAAACGAGTGTTTTAAATTAATCCCAGATCCTGCGTTGTAATGATAATCTTGTTAAGTAGAGCATCAGACCGATGACGCTCAGGAAGTATACAATGTCCCTGCTGTCTATCACGCCACGGCTGATAGAGGTATAGTGGAACTTGATACCAGCCATCTGCAGATAATAATCGGCGCCACCGGTAAAGGCAGGCACTTTGCTTAGCGCGTCAAAGCCATTGTAAAATATGTAACAGGTAAAAATGGCGATAAGGAAGGCCACGACGGAGTTGGTGGTCAGAGAAGAAGACCAGACCCCGATAGCGGTGAATACTGCCCCCAGCAGGAACAAACCCGTATATGAACCGGCCATGCCGCCGTTGTCAAGATTGGCGGGATCGGCACTTAATTGCCTGATAGCAATATAGTAAACGAGGGTTGGAATAAGAGAGATCAATACTACCAGCAGACCGGCGAGGAATTTTCCGGTAACTATCTGCCACCAGCCCAAAGGTTTGGTGCTCAATAGTTCCATCGTGCCGGTTTTGAACTCATCTGCGAAGCTACGCATGGTAATGGCCGGAATAAGCAGCAGATAGATCAGGGGAGCCAATTCAAAAAGCGGATCAAGATTGGCATATCCGTAGTCCAGCAGGCTGGTATCGGGAAAAACGAACAGCAACAGGCCATTGGCCAGTAAGAACAGGATAATGGCTACATATCCGGTAATGCTGCTGAAAAACTGGTGTATTTCCTTTTTAAAGATTGCTAGCATAGTGATACTGAAAGCACAAATATATATAATTAAAAATGATCAATTAGGAATCAGGAATTGAATACTATGCAGTCAGTCAATTCTTAACGCTTAATTGATCATTTAATTATATTTAATTATGTTCTTCCTCCAGTTCGTAGTCGCGCTCAGCCTCTTCTTCCTCTTCTTCCTCCTCCTTCAGCAATTCCATTCCATTCTTGTGGCGGTAATCGTTAATGGCCGCTTTTACAGCATCTTCGATAAGAATGGTGCAATGGATCTTGGCGGGAGGAAGGTTCAGCGCTTCCACGATGTCCATATGATCGAGGCGGGCGGCTTCTTCAATGCTTTTACCCTTTAGCCATTCGGTAGTGATAGAGGTAGCTGCAATAGCAGCGCCGCAACCGAAGGTTTTAAAGCGGGCATCCATGATAATGTGTCTGGCCGGGCTCACTTCAATCTGTATTTTCACTACTTCGATATACTCCGGCACATGTATCAACCCTGTTCCTACTCTCTCGCTGGTTTTATCCAGCGTTCCCACATTCCTGGGGTTGTCGTAATAATCAAGAACTCTTTCAGCGTAAGCCATAAGCATAAGTATAAAGCTGTCAGTAATTGTCCCCCATGTTCACTGTCCTCAAAGACGGGACCACTCTATAGTGTTCATGTCCGCACCTTCTTTAAACATCTCCCACAGCGGACTTATTTCTCTTAATTTATTCACCGTTTCTGTAACGGTTTGGATGGCATAGTCAATTTCTTCTTCCGTAGTGAAGCGTCCCAGTCCAAATCGGATAGAGGAATGGGCCAGGTCATCCCCAAGGCCAAGGCCCTTCAGTACGTAACTGGGTTCCGGTGAGGCTGAGGTACAGGCGGAACCGGACGATAGCGCAAGATTCTTGTTAAAGCCCATCATCAGGGCTTCGCCTTCCACATAGCGGAAGGAAATGTTAGTGGCATGCGGTAAACGGTTGGTTTTTGATCCGTTAACGAAGGTTTGCTCCAGTTGCAGCAATGCGTTTTCCAGTTTATCACGCAATGCTGCCAGCCTTTTACCTTCTGCTTCCATTTCCTGCTGGCATAGTTCACAGGCCTTACCAAAGGCCACGATACCCGGAACGTTCAGTGTGCCTGAACGCATCCCCCTTTCATGTCCGCCGCCATCCATCTGGGCTGTTACTTTCACCCTCGGCGACTTGCGGCGTACGTACAATGCTCCCACTCCTTTGGGACCATAAAGTTTGTGAGCGCTGAATGCTGCCAGGTCAATACCATCGCGATTCACATCCACAGGTACCTTACCGGCTGCCTGGGTAATATCACTCATCATCAGCACGCCATGCTTTTTAGCGATGGCGCTGATCTCTTTGATAGGGTTGATCACGCCTATCTCATTGTTGGCATACATAACAGATACCAGGATGGTCCTGGATGTAATGGCAGCTTCCAGTTCTTTCAGGTCGGGAAGGCCTTCATTGTTCACCTTCAGATAGGTGACCTCTGCACCCAGCTTCTCCAGGTGTTTACAGGTATCCAGTACTGCTTTATGTTCTATTTCGGTAGTAATGATGTGGTTCCCCTTGTCGGCATACATTTCAAATACCCCTTTCAGGGCCAGGTTGTCTGCCTCGGTAGCGCCGGAAGTGAAGATGATCTCTTTGGGATCTGCGCCTATCAGGGCTGCTACCTGTTCGCGGGCCAGGTCAACCGCTGCTTCTGCTGCCCACCCGAAAGAGTGATTACGGCTGGATGCATTACCAAATGCTTCGGAAAAATAGGGAAGCATTGCTTCAACTACCCGCGGGTCGCAGGGGGTGGTAGCATTGTTATCCAGGTAAATTGGCAACTTAAGCATATCTGTCGGTCTTTAATTGTATTTGTTGATTCCTCTAATACAAATTTAATGCTTAATTGCGTCTCTTGCCTCCCACGATCATTGTAAGATATGATAAGGACATAGAGAACGCTTATTTCTACATTAAAATGTAAATTGCCGCATGCTGAAAGTTGAACATATAGGAATAGCTGTCAGGTCATTAGAGACTTCCATCCCCCTGTTTCAGCGGCTGCTGAACACTGATTGCTATAAAAAGGAAACGGTGGAAAGCGAATTTGTACAAACGGCTTTTTTCCGCCAGGGAGAAACAAAAATAGAACTTTTGGAAGCCACCAGTCCCGGCAGTACCATCGCAAAATTTGTGGACAAAAAGGGGGAGGGTATACATCATATCGCTTTTGAAGTAGCAGATATTTATGCAGAGATGGAACGGCTGAAAGGGGAAGGGTTTACTTTATTGCAGGCTGAGCCGAAGCAGGGAGCCGATAATAAGCTGGTATGTTTTCTGCACCCGAAAGATACAAACGGCGTACTGATCGAACTTTGCCAGGAAATCTGAGATTTTTTTTAAATAATGAAATCCAGGAAATTAAAACGTTCGTAAATGTATTCAGACACATGTAGCAGACACGTTAAGCGAAAAACATTCAATCAGAAATTTTTAAGGGATTTAAACAATCAGACGCACAAATTGTTGTTCTTGGGAGCGCGGAAGTGTTCATAAGTGTAAATAGCAGCGAATATGATCTAATCTACCAATTAATCTATTAACTCGGCACTTTGACCCTGAACAATACCCGTAACCTCATAGTAGTTATGCCTCATAAGAAACAATTGTAGCTAATGGTCTCATATGCCTTATAAAAACTAATTCATCACTTTAATTAATTCCAGCATTACATATTCCCATATATAAATATTATTTCAAACGCTTTTTAATAATACTCTAAAGTTGGCATAGGTTATGAACACCTGCGGGCTTTCCAGCTTGCAGGTCTCTTTTTTTATAGAATTACCTTTTCCATGCCCATACTTCTGGAACCTTTGATCAGCAAATACGTATCTGTAAATTGCTGTTGCTGCAGCCAGGAAGCCGCCGCGCTTGCATTTTCAAGAAATATATAAGGATGATTGGTTTTAATAAAATCGCCTCCCACCAGTACTACTGCATGCCAGTGTGTGCGCTGCAACAGGTCAACCAGTGCCTGATGTTCTTTTACACTATCAGCGCCCAGCTCCATCATCGCGCCCAGCAACAATACTTTCTTTGCAGCAGTAATACCGGCAAAGTTCTCTATAGCTGCTTTCATACTTGAAGGGTTCGCATTGTAAGCATCCATGATCACCGTGTTGCTGCCCTGCTTTATCACCTGTGAACGGTTGTTGGAAGGTGCATATGCTGCAATAGAGCTCCTGATCTTTTCAGCAGGTACCCCGAAGTGCAGTCCAACTGCCACAGCGGCCATCACATTCGGGAAATTGTACGCACCTACCAGCTGGCTGTCGATCTGCCCGATGTCTTCGTGGCTGGTAACCTTTACGCTCAGTAACGCACTGTCTGCCAGTGGCTGGCCGGTATAATCTGCTGACTGTTGTCCATAAGTAATAACAGTAGCAATGCCTTTGCTCATATCCAGCAGATAAGGATATTCATTGCACACAAACACTGTCCCCTTATTCTGCCGCAGGAAATCATACAGCTCGCCTTTCGCCCTGCGTACACCCTCTTCGCTGCCAAAGCCTTCCAGATGTGCCTTCCCTATATTGGTGATAATACCATGCGTTGGCCTGGCTATTTTACAATAACTCTCGATCTCATGTTCATGATTGGCTCCCATTTCGATAACGGCAATGGCTGCATCAGACGGAATGCGGAGTATGGTCAGCGGAACGCCTATGTGATTATTGAGATTACCGGCAGTCGCGGTGGTCTTAAATGCGGATGCCAGTACTGTGCTGACAAGCTCTTTCGTAGTCGTTTTCCCGTTAGTGCCTGTGATGGCCAGGAAAGGAATGTCCAGGTTTTGCCTGTGATGTAGCGCCAGTTGTTGCAGGGTCTCCAGCACATCTGAGGTCAGCATCATTTTTTCCGGCTGGGTATAATAGGCCTCCTCATCTATTACTGCAAATGCGGCGCCCTTTTCAAGTGCGGCTGCTGCATAGGTATTCCCATTGAAATTAGGCCCTTTCAATGCAAAGAATATATCACCTGCCTTAAGCTGTCTGGTGTCTGTCTGTATAGATGGGTATTGCTTATAAATGTCGTAAAGCTGCTCAATGTTCATAAAAACAAATGTATTAAAATTCAGTTGATAGTCCATAAGCATCACTATAAATGATGATATACAGTGATACAGAACATGCAAAAATCAGTACAGGTTTATCCGGCAAATATAGCCTCACAATTATATAATATATTTTTATCTTGCGCGTTATAGCGAACGATAACCATAAAAGACCCGGGCATGCCCGCCAAACTCAAGTGAAATGAAAAAACCTATGAAAACAGCACTGTTTCCTCTGGTGCTTATGCTGCTTGTGTACAGTTGTACCGCCGAACAGGCCCCTGCACCAAAGCCAGGTATTGAACCCACTGCCTGCGACACCGCAGTGATCACATCTGCCTACATCATGACAACTATTTCCAGCAGGTGTACTAATGGCGCCTGTCATAAGGGAACAGGAAATTTTGTAGTGTCGGATTTCTCCACGCTGGAGAAGCTGAAGACCTATCTCAACGCGAATGAAGCCATATTCCGTGAGCGGGTTACCAGCGCCAATGCCGATATGCCTCCCCGTGGGAAGCTAAGCGAGGGAACACGTGACTCTATTAATTGCTGGCTCTCTCATGGTATGCCAGATTGATGACCCATTAACCTAAAACAGTTTACAATGAAACAGATCATTACAATGTTTGCAGGGTTGTTCCTTGCCCACGCAGGCTTTGCACAGGATGTGTTCACCTGCCGGAACACTGCATTATCTTTTTTTTCAGCCACCCCCGTAGAGGACATTGACGCTACTTCAGATAAGGGCGTTTCCGCTATCAACCTGAAAACGGGCGAAGTATATTTTAAGGTGGCTGTTAACACATTCAAGTTTAAGAAACAGCTCATGGAAGAGCATTTCAATGAGAATTACCTGGAGAGCGATAAATATCCTCATGCCGTTTTTAAAGGCAAGCTGGTATCTCCTCCCGATCTGCATAAAGACGGTACTTACGAAGTACTGGTAGATGGTACGCTGTCCCTCCATGGTGTAGATAAGACTTACCGTGAAAAGGCGACTATTATAGTCAAAGACGGGAAACCGGCGGCTAACGCCAGGTTCAATGTGAAGCTGGCCGACCATCATATCAAAATACCTACATTGGTTATCAAAAATATCGCGGAAGTAGTGGAAGTAACTGTGAAAGCTGCCTATACTATTGCATCCTGATAAAAATACTTTTAATCTGTCAGAACCTATGAAACATATCTCTCTGCTGTTCCTGGGCTGTTGCCTGGGACTGAACACCTTTGCCCAGGAAAATCTGGAAGCCCTGGTGGCAAAAGACGAAGTGAAAACGCATGAGCCGGTGATAGCCACTTATAAGTCCACCCGTATTATCCAGGGACATTCTCCTGAAACACTGAAAAAGCGCGAACTTGACTTCAGGGTGGCGCACCATTTCGGCGATCTTGGTGGTGAATTTGGCGGTACCAAAACCTTCTTTGGAATGGACAACTCAGCCGATGTCCGTATTGCGTTCGAGTATGGCATTACAGACCGTCTGATGGCAGGTATCGGGCGTACTAAAGGCTCCGGCAGCCTTACCCAGTTGTATGAAGGATTAGCGAAATATAAGCTGCTGCAACAAACTACTGACGATCATATGCCTGTGACCATCGCCCTGTTTGGTAATGCTGTTGTGAGCGCCATGACTTCCAGCGAAACGGTTTCAGATGCAAGCTACTTCGGTAAATTCACTGATCGCCTTTCTTATACCGGTCAGGTCATCATTGCCCGGAAATTCAACCGTAATCTTTCCCTGACCCTGTTACCGACCCTGGTACACCGCAACCGGGTAGGCTACCTGGATGAAAATGACATTTTCGCATTAGGAGCAGGTGGACGGCTCAAGTTTTCGAAACGTATCGGCCTGCTGGTAGAGTATTTCTATCCCTTCCGCAGCCAGGAAAGCAATGACTATTTTAAAGAACAGGGCCGGAAACTGTATAATCCATTGGCTGTAGGGCTGGAAATTGAAACCGGCGGTCACGTATTCCATGTGAACTTTACCAATTCAACAGCTATCCTGGAAAACCAGTTCATCCCTGAAACTACTACTTCCTGGTTACAGGGACAGTTCCGTTGGGGATTCAATATTTCCAGGAGATTCTCTCTGTGATAAGTTAGGAATTAGTATTGAGAAAAGAAATTATTAGCACCTAACTGCTTAATTCTTAATACTAATTCCTAAATTGTATTTTTACATACGTCATGGAACCTGTAACCTGTTACATAAAAGAAAGATCCTTTCTGGCCCGTCTGGCGGCACGTTATATGGGTGGAAATCAAATAGCCATGGTCATAGGAAGGACAATCCACCTGCATGGCACCAGCAGGGAGAATTTTTTACGCCACCCGTGGTGGGTCCGGCATGAAATATGTCACGTAATGCAATACCGCGAACTGGGGCTGGTGCCTTTTCTCTGGAAATACTTCTGGGAATGCGTCAGGGTAGGCTATTATGCCAACCGGTTCGAGGTAGCAGCCAGGGCAGCAGAACGGGACGCGGCCATTATGGAACGTGTCAGGATAGTTTAAATGGCTTTTAATCAGCGGATTAGTATTGCCGGGATGCCCATCAGTATTACTTCTAAACGAAAAGTTAAAGTCTGCACCATCATATAATTTTTAGTACTACTGGATATATTTTGCTTATTTTTACGTTAAACGGAGGTGTTTTATGGTAAAAAAAGTAACAGACGGAATTACCATTAGCGTGGAGACATTTTATCAGCCGGACTATTCAAATCCGATTGGTAGTGAGTTTATGTTCGCCTACCGTATCACCATCGAGAATAACAATACTTTCCCAATCAAGCTCCTCCGCCGTCACTGGTACATTA
The DNA here is from genome assembly GCF_023100805.1 of Chitinophaga filiformis. Lineage (NCBI taxonomy): Bacteria > Pseudomonadati > Bacteroidota > Chitinophagia > Chitinophagales > Chitinophagaceae > Chitinophaga > Chitinophaga filiformis. The sequence continues at coordinate 278,768 of NZ_CP095855.1, read as the reverse complement.
TAGACTCAAACGGTACGCATCGTGAAGTGGAAGGAGAAGGCGTAGTAGGTGTACAGCCGCTGCTCGCCCCATCTGAAAGCTATCAATATGTCTCGGGTTCCAATCTGCGTACAGAGATCGGTAAAATGTACGGTACTTACCAGATGGAAAATCAGCTCAACAAAAAGCTGTTCGAGGTCAAGATCCCCGAATTTCAGATGATTGTCCCTTTTAAGCTAAATTGATTTACTTTTTTACCCTTTATTTGTTGAAGTAAGGTGCCTCCAACGGAGCCATGGGCTGTTTTGTAAAATGGACCAGCTACGCTTGTATGCCTGTTGTGATGGCCGCTGGTCTGCGACAGACGGTTGGCGAACATTTCTCAGCAGCCTTATTATTGATTTTGAAGAATGTCCAATGGAACTAACGATCACAGGTTATTCTACCGCTTTATTTTCTACCTGGTATTTCGTTGAAGAGCTGGGACTCTTGCTGGATGCAGGAGATGGTGTGATGTCCTCTTTACTGCAGAAAAGCAGGAAGATCAATCATGCCTTTATCTCACATGCGGACAGAGATCATCTTACCGGATTGCTGCAATTCAACCAGCTGAATGCCCGGGAAGGATACCCCGTTATTCACTATCCGAAAGATTCCCGGTCTTTTCCTTATATGCAGGCCTTCTTTCAGCAGTTTGATCCTTATGCAGTAGGAACATTATGGGAGCCCGTATCGCCGGGAGATGAGATCCGTGTAAAGGATGATATCTTAGTGATACCAGTGCGTAACGGCCATGTACCGGTACCACCGGAAATTATCAGGAGCCTCGGCTTTAAGGTGATGCAGACAAAGCGTAAACTCAGACCTGAGTTAGCCGGACTGTCGGGAGAGGAGATCCGCAGAATAGGACTGGAACAAGGAAAAGAAGCTACCACTATGGAGGTGCGGACGAATATACTCAGCTATTCCGGTGATACGCCGGTGGAAGATCTTACACAATGGAATGATACTAAGATCCTTATTCATGAGGCGACTTTCCTCGAAAGGGAAGAAGAGATCAAAGTATATGCACACAAGAATAAGCACAGCAGACTGGATGAAGTGATAGAAATGGTGAGCGGAAGTAATATTGAACAACTGATATTGGGACATTTTTCCTCACGATATGCTGCAGAACAGATCGATAGTGCGATCAGGCAGTTGTGTAACAGGTATGCATTGAATATTCCTGTGTTCAGGATATTGCCGGGAGAAACAGTGGTGGATGTGCTGGGAGGAAAACCAGTGAATGCGTAGTATGGTGTTAATTGCTTAATTTTAAAGTATAATAGCTTAATATGTCTGAAATCCCATTTAAAGAAAATGATGAAAGCGGTACTGACTATTGGTCAGCGATTGAGCACGGAAGTTTTTCTGACTTAAGTGCTATTGAAGATGGTGTCGACACAAGTCTGCTTGAGAAAATCGGCGAAAGAGCTGCTATAAATGCCATTAATGAGAACAGAGCATTACAGTTACCCATCACTTATGAGAAAGATGGATGGGTTGTCAGAGAATACGCCGACGGGCACATCGAAAAAATAGAGCAGATCATTACTGCTGATATCTCTTCAGGGTTTAAGAAAGGCGCCGTTTTACATGTCAAGTTCCACTAAGCGCATGCGTATTTTTGCAGGACCGAATGGATCTGGCAAAAGCACTATTATCTACGATATCAAAAAGAACTTCTATTCTGGATTCTACCTGAATGCAGATGACATTCAGAAAGCATGTAGCGAGAAAGGATTTATAAATCTGGGCGACTACCAGTTAAATATCCGTACCACTGCTTTCGAAGAGTATCTATCCACATCCTCTTTGAGAGAAAAATCTGAAAAAGATGGATATCAGGTTGATCTCAAACTTCAGAATAATGTAATTACCACCGGGAAGAGTACACATGCATATGAAGCCGCATTGATCGCTGAGTTTTTGAGACAACAGTTGATTTCTGCGGGACATTCGTTCTCGTTCGAAACGGTGATGTCTCATGTTTCCAAATTAGAGATTCTTAAACAAGCCCTGGACGCAGGATATAGAAACTACCTGTATTTTATTGCGACAGATTCTGTTCAGATAAATATTGACAGGGTAAAAGAAAGGGTAAGGAAAGGAGGGCATAATGTAGATGAAGACAAGATCATTGAAAGATATTCAAGATCTCTCGATTTACTGTCAAGCGTCATTCCTTACACTTATCGTACTTTTCTGATAGATAATTCCCGTTTAAGCTATCGCTTAATTGCAGAATTTGAAAGGGATAAAATGTTGATACATGATCAGGATATTCCTAATTGGCTGCGTATTTACGTCCTGGAGAAAATGCAGTTACTATAACATCTAATTCGGCCTGTACTTCGACTGCGAAAAAATCTGCATTGCATTCTTGTTCTCCATCAACTGTTGCAGTGTTACCTCAGGATGATGTTTCATATACTCTTTTACGATCTTCCAACCCACAAATGCTCCGATCCTGCCTGGCGATCCTTCCGGCATACCCTGTGTAGAAGGCCCATCATTCATGAAATGCATATTGCTCTGCCAGTCTGATTTATACAACAGGTTCTGTTGTACGAAATATTGCCATATCATGAGTTCACTGTCGTTACACCATTCCATCTGCGCTTTCGTATATCCCAGGCGGATGCTATCTTCGGTTTCAGGTAACACCTGCTCGAGAAAGTACTGTTGCTTGCCGGCGCTCACCAGCTGATTGATCAGCTGTTCGCCTGCCTCAGCCCCCGGGTAGGCTTGTTGCGCCAGTACCTGGATACAGTTGGTGGTAATATATTCAGGAGAGAATTTACGGATCATATACATCGGATAGTCAGGCAGCATGGAATATATCGGGAAGTCCTTGCCGAGGTACATATCCAGCCCGATACCCAGCACCGAATCAACAGTCACAGCGCCGTAATTACTGATCACCGAACTGAAAGCGACTATTTTCTGTGGAAGCGGGAACTTAGGTATGTAGTATCTGATGTAGCGGAAGCTCTGGGCCAGCTCCTTTTCCAGGGCGTCCAGCTTAGGGAAATGTGCATTAATGGAATCCTGTAACATCCGGTAATCGCTGTTGCCAACCAGCATGCGGGTCTGCAACAGTACCATTTTGCTGGTGTCGGCATAAGGCCCGAAATTCATAATATGCTCAATGTAGGCAGGCAGAAAGTTAGGATATGCCTTTGCCAGTTGTTGGAGCCCAGGCTGGATATTGTTGGTATCCAGCTTAAACAGTGCCTGGTCAAAACGGTCAATTTGCACATTCACAGCAATATGGCTCACATCTGGCACGTTTTTGTGCTTACAGGCAGAGACACAACATATAAAGATGAGTGCGGACAATAGCCACTGAGTGTTACCAGCTAATTTATTAATGTAATTTTGCATACTTAATATCTAACTACGAATAGGTAAAAATATTATATAGCTTGTATTAAAAAAAAGATAAAATTATATGAGGAAAGGAATATTCATCATGTTTTTGTTACTAAATGCAGCCGCATTGAAAGCTCAGCGCAACTTTATGCAGGAAAACAGGGTGCGGCTGGGTTTTAAACTGGACCCTACAGTTGTCTGGCTGCAACCCCAGGAATCAGGTGTGGACCGCAATGCTTCCCGCGCCGGCGTCAGCTTTGGCATTATGGCAGACTTTCTGCTGGACGAAAGCGGGCGTTATGCCATCGCCTCCGGTTTACAGGTGTCGACCACAGGGAGTACATTGAAATATGAAGCCAATAAGGGACTGGAAGATTATAAACAGATCCCGGCAGAATATAAGCTGAAACTCACGTATGTAGAGGTGCCCTTCGCACTGAAACTAAAAACAGACACAGACAATGGACTGGGGCTCTGGGGACAGTTCGGAACCTATCTGAGCTTCCCTGTACGAGGCAGGGCGGATATTATCAGCCTGCAGGCAAACGACGACAAAGTGAACATATTAAGGACCATTACACCCATCAATATGGGTATGCTGATCGGCGCCGGTGTTGAATATCCGCTGGGCGACAGGCTGACCGCTATGGCGGGCCTCAGCTACCGGAACGGGTTCATTGATGTGACCCGGAATGGAAAATGGGAGGATGGCAAGGTAAATATGAATAGCTTTGCATTAAATCTGGGATTATTCTTTTAAAAGACGTTTGTAGATGAAAATTATACTCGCTCAACAGAACTATCATATCGGCAATTTCGAATTAAATACACAGAAGATCCTGGAAGGAATTAAAGCCGCTGAGGCGCAGGGCGCTGACCTGGTAGTATTCTCTGAGCTGTGTGTGTGTGGTTATCCACCCAGGGACTTCCTGGAGTTTGAAGATTTTATCCAGCAATCATACGCTGCCATCGATACGATCAAAGCTCATACTGCCAATATCGCAGTGCTGGTAGGTGGTCCCTGCCGGAATACACAGCCGGAGGGGAAGGACCTCTTTAATGCGGCCTGGTTCCTGCATGAAGGAGAGGTGAAACAGATCATCCATAAAACATTGCTGCCTACCTACGATGTATTTGACGAATACCGCTACTTTGAACCCAGCTATGCCTGGAATGTAGTGCCTTTCAAAGGAAAAAAGCTGGCGGTGACCATCTGTGAAGATATCTGGAACCTGGGAGATAATCCCCTGTACAGGGTTTGCCCAATGGACCAGATGATAGAACAGCAGCCGGATGTCATGATCAACTTGTCAGCTTCTCCGTTCGACTATGATCATGCACAGAACCGAAAGGAAATAATCCGCGCTAATGTGCGGAAGTACGGTATTCCCATGTACTATTGCAATGCCGTCGGTTCCCAGACGGAGATCGTCTTTGACGGGGGATCAATCATCTTTGATGCACAGGGTAATATCGCAAAAGAACTGCCTTATTTCGAAGAGGCAATAGACGGTTATGACCTGGATGTCCTGCTCCAATCCAAACAGCCGCTGGCCGATACGACCTATACCCCGGTAATGGAACTGCTGCCTGAATATAATATTGACCGCATTTACCAGGCAATTATTATCGGTATAAAGGACTATTTCCAGAAAATGGGCTTCAAACAAGCCATCCTGGGGTCTTCCGGAGGTATAGACAGCGCAGTGACCCTGGCCTTGGCGGTAGAAGCACTGGGAAAGGAAAATGTAAGGGCCATCCTGATGCCATCTCCCTATTCTACTGAACATTCTGTAGACGATGCGGTTGCCCTGTCAAAGAACCTGGAGAATCCCTGCGATATCATTCGCATCAATGATATTTATGAGAGCTTCCTGGAAACCCTCAATCCCTATTTTGAGGGCAGGCCTTTTAACGTGGCGGAAGAAAATACCCAATCCCGCATCAGGGGAAACCTGCTGATGGGATTAGCCAACAAATTCGGTTATATACTGCTGAACACTTCCAACAAAAGCGAATTGTCTACCGGTTACGGTACACTCTATGGTGATATGGCCGGAGGGCTCGCAGTACTGGGAGATGTATATAAAATGCAGGTCTATGCACTGGCCCGGTACATCAACCGTAATAAGGAAATTATCCCGCAGAATATCATCGACAAAGCACCTTCTGCTGAGCTGCGCCCTAACCAGAAAGACAGCGACAGCCTGCCCGACTATGCCACATTGGACAGGATACTGTACCAGTACATTGAACGCAGGCAGAGCCCCAAAGCGATCATTGCCCAGGGATTTGATGCGGCACTGGTAGCCCGCACACTCAAAATGGTAAACACTAATGAGTACAAGCGGAACCAGTTTTGCCCTATCATACGCGTCTCATCCAAAGCTTTCGGCGTAGGAAGAAGAGTGCCGATCGTAGGAAAATACCTTTCATAATAACATTTACCGACCAGGACTTGTGTATCAGGAATAGGGATGGGGATGGCCTCGTTCCCTAATTCTTAATTCACATTTCCTGATTGACTGTTATATTTGCTGAAATTTAATAAATCTTAAAATGTTACAAGTTCCGTTCATTCGTCAAAACAAAGACCTGGTGCTGGAACGGCTCACTTTGAAAAATTTCAGGGAGCTGGAACTGGTTGATCAGGTGCTGGAGCTGGACGACAAGCGCAAGAAATTAACCCTTGAGTATGATGAGACAAAGGCCAAAGCAAATTCGCTGTCAAAAGAGATAGGTAAGCTGATGGCCCAGGGACAGAAAGATGAAGCGGAATCACGTAAATCGGAAGTAACATCTCTGAACGAAAAGCTGCATCCCATCAATGAGGAGCTGGCAGCTACCGAGAAGCTTTTACACGATACACTTGTAAAACTGCCTAACCTGCCATCTCCGCTGGTGCCTCCGGGTAAGACCCCTGAAGATAATGTGGAAGTGCGCAAAGGCGGCGAGATCCCTGCATTATATGAAGGTGCGGTGCCTCATTGGGATCTGGCAAAGAAATATGACCTGATCGATTTTGAGCTGGGAAATAAGATCTCCGGCGCTGGCTTCCCGGTATATAAAAACCGTGGAGCACGTTTGCAGCGCGCTATGATCCAGTATTTCCTGAACTATAACACCAGCAAAGGGTATACGGAATTTCAGGTACCTCACCTGGTAAATGAAGCCTCCGGTTATGGCACCGGACAGTTGCCCGATAAAGAAGGCCAGATGTATTTTGTAGGTGAAGATGAGTTGTACCTCATCCCTACCGCCGAAGTGCCACTGACTAACTTATTCAGGGACGAGATCCTGAAAGACAGCGAACTGCCTGTAAAACTGACCGGTTATACGCCTTGTTTCCGTCGTGAAGCCGGTTCCTATGGTAAGGACGTACGCGGCCTGAACCGTCTCCACCAGTTCGATAAGGTAGAGATTGTACAGGTAGTGCATCCGGAAAAGTCTTACGAGGTGCTCGACGAAATGGTAGCACATGTGGAGGAACTGGTGAAAGCCCTGGAACTGCCGTACCGCATTCTGCGCCTTTGCGGTGGTGATATGGGTTTCGGTTCTGCTCTGACCTACGATTTTGAAGTGTACAGCACTGCCCAGCAAAGATGGCTGGAAGTGAGCTCTGTATCCAATTTTGAAGCTTTCCAGGCAAACCGCGCCAAGATCCGCTTTAAAGACGGTGGTGGTAAACCGCAGCTGGTGCACACCCTGAACGGCAGCTCACTGGCTTTGCCACGTATTCTGGCCTGTATACTGGAAAATAACCAGACAGCAGATGGTATCAATATACCCAAAGTGCTGCAGCCTTATTTTGGCGGAGATAAGATCACACTATAAATAAGAAATTATTTAAATAATAGAAAAGCGTTGCATATGTTGCAGCGCTTTTTTTTGTAGTTACATTTGTAGTATGCAGCACTTTCTACCCAATGGCCAGGTATTATTGGTGCGCCCGGCCCTCCTGGAAGACGCTCCGGCACTACTGGCCCTGTTCCGGCAGCTGACTATGGAAACTGATTTTCTGCTCATGACGAGACAGGAAGCCGCGGAACTGACTGTCGTGGACGAGCGGGCGTTTATCAGCGCTCTCAGTAATGAATCTAAACACCTGCATCTGCTGGCGATCGTGGAGAACCGCCTCACAGGTTCTATTACCATCAAACAATCAGAACTGAAGAAAGAAGCACACCTTGGCCAGCTGGGAATCGCCATCCTGCATGAATACTGGAATATGGGCATCGGCCGTCGCCTGATGACCGCCGCCATGCGTTGGGCGGAGCAGCATAAGGAACTGGAAATCATTCACCTCAACGTATTTGCAAATAATGAAAGAGCTATCCAGTTGTATCGTAACTTTGGTTTCCTGGAATATGGACGTTTGCTCCAGGGATTTAAGCAAACGGATGGTACATATGGCGATTCAATATTAATGTCTAAAAGGATAAAGAACGGATGATGCAACGATATGACAGACACCTGAAACTGGAAGGCTTCGGTCCCGCAAAACAACAACTGCTCAACAATGCAGCAGTACTCGTAATAGGTGCAGGAGGATTAGGGGTGCCCGTATTGCAATATCTCACTGCAATGGGAATCGGAAAGATCGGTATCGTGGAACACGATGATATATCTCTCACCAACCTGCAAAGACAGGTGCTTTACAACACCAATGAAGTAGGCAACCCGAAGTTGAAAACGGCCGTTCAACGCCTGCAGCAACTTAATCCGGAAGTAAAATTTGATATGTATGACACCTGGATCATTCCTGACAATGCACTTGACATTATCAGACCTTATGATGTAGTGGTGGACTGTACAGATAATTTCGGCACCCGCTACCTGGTCAATGATGCCTGTGTAATACTCAACAAACCCTTTGTATATGGTGCTATCCATAAATATGAAGGACAGGTAAGCGTATTCAATTATAAAGGGAGCGCAACTTACCGTTGCCTGTTCCCCGAGCAGCCGGAGCCAGGTACTATGCTGAACTGTAGCGATATCGGCGTATTGGGTATCCTGCCGGGTATCATCGGTTCTTATCAGGCCAACGAAACCGTGAAGATCATTACCGGCATCGGAGAGCCCCTCAGCAATCAGTTACTGACAATTGACACGCTTTACAACATCCATCATACTTTCCAGATCAAACCTGTTCCCGGTAATCATGACATTACCACGCTGCAGGAAAGCTATGAGCAGCCCTGCGATACGGGTGGCGTGAAAAGCTTGTCAGTACATCAGTTGCAGGATTGGCTGGAAACAGAGAAGCCATTACAACTGATAGATGTAAGAGAGCCTGATGAGTGGGAAATATGCCATATCCCACAAGCCATGCATGTACCCATGCGGATGGTAGGAAGTATTATTCCGAAATTAAGAAAAGATCAGCCGATCGCTTTGCTGTGCCATCATGGAATGCGTAGCCTGATGGTGGCGCAACAGCTGGACGCAGCAGGTTTTCCTGCAGTCTACAATATAGAAGGAGGCATCCACGCCTGGGCCGCCGAAATTGATGTGGAAATGAACACTTATTAAACTGGCGTATGTCAATTGAACTTTGCATACTGTTTTTCACAGTGGCCCTGTTATATGCCTCTGCCGGCTTTGGTGGCGGCTCAAGCTACCTGGCACTGATGGCGTTGTGGAGCGTTGATTTCCAACTGATGAAATCTACAGCGCTGCTTTGTAACGTAGTAGTGGTTACAGGCGGGGTATATCATTTTTACCGTGCAGGCCAGTTGCCGCTGAAGAGGGCCCTACAGTTAAGTGTGATCAGTGTGCCATTCGCTTTTCTGGGCAGTTACCTGCCCCTGAAACAACATACTTTTTTCCTGTTGCTGGGAGTTGCTTTGACAATAGCTGCTTTGCTGATGTGTTACAAGTTGTTCCTGGAGAAGCAATATGTTCCGGACCCTGATGCACAGAAGACCTATAAATACGGTATTGTTGGTGCGGGTATCGGGTTGTTGTCAGGTATGACCGGCATTGGCGGCGGTATCTATTTGTCGCCGGTATTACGTCTGGGGCGTTATGATACAGCAAAGAAAATAGCGGGGATCTGTAGTGTGTTTATTCTGATCAATTCTATCGGAGGCTTATTAGGACAGGCCAGCAAAGGAGAAATTGTATTTGATCTTCACTTTGCCGGCCCGCTTTTGTTGTCTGTTATCGTCGGCGGACAGATAGGCGCCCGTTTGAGTGCTGCAGTGCTGAAACCACGGATCGTGGAAGGCGCTACTGCCTTACTGATACTGTACGCTGGTGTCCGGATGCTTATCCAGGGGTAATGCCTGCTTTTTTACCGCTTGTATCTTTTCCTCCGGTTTTTTCTTTTTCTTCTTTCTGCCCATCCATATCAGGAACCCGGATATGGGCAATGTTGTAGCCACCAGGGCTGCTATCAGCGCCAGTATCTGGGTAGGCCATCCATATAGGGTGCCCCTGTGTAGCGGGTATACCCATCTTCTCGCGATGGTGCCATTACTTTCGTTGTCATACAGGCGTTCCTTCACTAACTCGCCGGTACCGGCCTGGAAATAAAGGAAATCACTCACATTACTATGCCTGGCCCGGTTTTCTTTTGACGTTGCAATAGATGTACTGTCATTTTCTGCAAAGCGGATAGTGATCGTCCCTTCGTATGGTAACCTTTCATTGATGGTATTTACCATCTTTTCCAGGTAAGCAATCCCTGTATTCTTTACAGCAGGACTTTCAGGAGCCACTATTTTCTGTTGTTTGGTGTTCCCGTCGAAAGCGATGTAAAGCAGGTTGTTCATCCATTTATAGCTCCATACAAGTCCTGTAAGCGCGATGACAAGCAATACGATGTGTACATAGAAACCCAACACGGCATGCAGGTCCCAGTTAAGTCTCTTGAAAGATGCATTCCATTTTACACTTAAACGCTGTTTACGGTTATTCCTTTTGGGCCACCATAATATCAGCCCTGTCAGGATCAGGATGGTAAAGATGGAACATGAAATGCCGGTAATGAACTTACCGGTTTCGCCCATGCACAGGTAACGGTGCAGTTGCAGTACAACAGAAAAGAAACGTTTATTGCCGGGAACAGATTCAATGATCTTACCCGTATAAGGATTGACAGCCACATAAAGCTGGTTCTTAAGTACCTTGTTTCCTTTTCCTTTCCGTAACAGGTACACTACGCTACGATCCGCTTCCGGCTCTACCAGGATAGTGCCGACTTTGTATTTGGGATTTTCCCTTTGTACATAAGCCGTCAGGTTGTCCAGCGGTTGCCTGGAAGTGTTTGCCGGCACCTCTACATAAAAAAAAGAAGACCGGAACGCATGTTCCAGTTCTTCTTCAAATACGAGCAGGCTGCCTGTTCCCGCCACTACGAGAACCACAATGCCGGAAGCTATTCCCAGCCAGAGATGTAACCAGCCAAAAATTTTTTTCATGATCAGAATGTATATGAGATTGTTGCCTGCCAGCTCCTCGGCGCGCCGGGGAAGAGGCGAATATAGTCATATCCGCCGACCCAGTAGGTTTTATTTGTAACGTTATTGAAATTCACCTGCAGGCGCACTTTATTCACCTGGTAGTAAACAGCCGCGTTCACCAGTACATAGCCCGGCAGGGTCTGCTTCGTGTTGAGCGACACATTCCTTTCTGTTACGAAGTTAGCGCCTGCTCCTACCCCTAGTCCTTTTACAGGACCGGAAGGAATGGTGTATTTAGTCCAGACATTACCCTGGTGCTTAGGTGCGTTTGGTTTCTGTTTGCCAACCAATGCTGAATCAGATTTGCCTGACTTACTGATGGTAGCGTCATTGAAAGCATATGCAATTGTCAGGTCCCAGTTAGTTGTAATACGCCCGGTTACATCCAGTTCCACGCCTTTGGAGGTCTCTTCACCAATCTGTATCATCTTGTCAGGATTACCCGGTTCATTTGCGTTATACAGCGTATTGGTTTGTACAATATGGTATGCGGCGGCATTGGCGGTTATATTGCCATTAAACCATTCCGTTTTCAGGCCGCCTTCCCATAACTGACTGTTAATAGGATCGAATGGTCCGCCGGAGAGAGGATTGGTCTGAACAGCAGCATCCTGAGGATTGTAACCTTTGGTATACATACCGTACACATTGATATTGCGATTAATGCTGTATACAACACCCAGTCTCGGAAGGAAAGTATGCTGCGTCACTTTTTTCACGCTATCGGTCCTGTAATTAGGCTTGTCAGTGTATGTTTCATAACGGCCGCCAAGTAACAACTTCAGATTTCCAATGCTGATCTGGTCCTGCAGATAAATACCGCTGATGCTGTTGAAAGATGGCAAAACAGCACTGTTTTGTACAACATAAGTGTATTTGGAAGGATCCTCCAGTTTGTTATCATTTTTGGTGATATCAAAAGAAGATACGTTTGGTTTAGGTATGCTGATCACCTTTCCGTCAGGAGTAGTGTAGTTGTAAAATACGTAGTTGGCCGCTTTAGCAGGATTGTATGCGGCTGCACCGCCAGCTTTCAGCTGGTAATTGCTCGCTGTTAACTGGGAGGCGCCTGGAGGCAGTTTAGAAGTTGCGTAATCATAACCGCCCACAAGTTTGTGCGATACCTTACCGGTTTCAACGCTATAGGTCAGGTAAGCAGACGCATTGTCACTGGAAGGGTTCTTTTTGCGTATGAATGACTGACGGGCTACAAGGTTCGGAATAGGAGCGCCGGAAGAATCCACTGCATACGCATTGGCACTACGGTGTTCCAGCAGATCTTCTGTATAACCGGTACGCAGGTAAGCCAGGTTAAAGGCCAGACGGCTGGAGAACTGGTGATTCAGAGACGCAGTGATGGTATATGTTTCCTCATTCAGATAGTCGTTGGTTGCATTGAGTGAACGGGAGATCGGTGTTGAATGCAGGTCGCCATTGTATAGTACCGACTGTCCGCGGTCAAGGCGACTGTTGGATTTATTATATACCGCATCAAAGTTGATACGTGTTTTCTCCGTTGGCAGGAAAGATACAGAGGGTGCGATCACCAGGTTTTTGTCAAACTGAAGGTCGCGGAAAGACTCTGAATTTTCATACCCGATGTTCAGACGGTAGAGGATGGTCTTCTCATCGTTCAGCGGACCGGTAAAGTCGGCCAGAACGCGGTTGTTATTGAAGCTACCCATGGTGAAGCTGAGTGATTTACGAGCCTCTTCCAGTGGTTTTTTAGTTACACGGTTGATGGTACCGCCCGGAGACGCATTGCCAAACAATGCAGAGGCCGGGCCTTTGATCACTTCCACTCTTTCCAGGTAATTGACCATTGGTTGTTTCCAGAAACCGGTGAAGGTGCGCAGACCATTCAGCAGCTGTGTAGTGCTACCCCCGTTGATACGAAAACCGCGGATAGTGATATCATCATAAAAAGTAAACTGGTTCACACCACTGAAGTTCTTAACAACGTCTCCCATTCTTACTGATGCCTGGTCCTGCATCAGTTCCTTGGTAACATAAGAGATAGACTGAGGCACGTCTTTCAGCGGAGTAGCTGTTTTGGTGCCGATAAAGGAAGCGGTGTTCTTATATCCTTTTTCAGTTCGTCCGGTTATTTCTACGGTTTGCAGCTGGGAAGAAGCTGGTACCAAGGTAACATCCAGCCTGTTGCCCTTTACTTTCTGCTGTAAAGGTTCAAAACCGGTATGCGTAAAGCGGATGGTATATTCTACGCCTTCAGGCAGGTTTGAAAAGATATAATGTCCGTTTTCGTCTGTGAAAGCAGTCTGGGCCTTATTGAGCAGTACACTCACTTTCGGTAATGGAACGTTGTTGATATCTCTTACTGTGCCTTCTATGTTCACTTTGGTTTGTGCGTTGGCAGATATGCACAGGAACAGGTATAGGAAAATGCTGATTTGTAGCTTCTGTAAATAGCCGAACATTGACTGACTGATTTTTCCACAAAGAACGATCAGTATTGTCCGCTTACTTAATCGAATCGGGAAAAAGATTTACCGAAAGCGGAAAAAGCAGCCAGCAATGCATTGCGTGTCAGGAATATGTCATATTTTATAATCTATCTAAAATGATAGTGTCTACCCCAAACTTTTCAAGCTAAATAAGGCTGTATGAGGTCTATTTATGAATTAAATATTTGATTAACAGTTACTTGCAGGATTGTCAAATGCGTTACTGTCATCCTCATCTCTTTCAGTCAGGCATTTGAAATCTTTCTCAATGAGAATGCTTAACACAGAACCGTCCGCATTGGGAATTTCGGCGGAAAAACCCACCTGGTCTGTATCTGTCCATTGCTGCACCTGTTCTTTAGGGAAGGAAAGGTGTATAGCGGATGATTCTAGTTTAATGAAAGGCGCATTGCTGCCAGCTTTAGCTTTGATGCAGAAATGAAGGTTACCCGCGCCGATGGTCGTGCTTTCTTCCACTTTTCCTTCAGCTTTCAGTACTTCTATGTCTTTTTTATCCAGCCTGTAGCGGATGCTGTTACCCCTGATCCTGATTTTCATCTTACGTTTATTTGATATGTCTTCTCTTTAAAATTACTACATTATCGTAGCTTTATCCAAATTTCATACACGGGATATGCGTATTTTACTATTTGGTATAGCGAAAGATATAGCAGGAGCACCTGTTATTACGGCGGAAGGAGTTACATCGGTAGCAGCACTCAGGACCTGGTTGTATACAAAATACCCGCAACTGGAACACTTACGTTCCCTGATGATAGCGGTAAATAAGGTGTATGCCAATGATGAGGATGTGTTACAACCCGGAGATGAAATTGCGGTGATCCCGCCAGTGAGTGGCGGGTGAGATCAGTTGTTTAATGAATTGATCATTTTCTTTATTCGTTGCATCCTGGCCTCCATGAGCTGTTTGTTTAACAGATTGATATCCTTGGTAGTTGCAAGCGGATATTTTTTTAACGCTTCAATTTTTCTGATAATTTTCCTCTCGTCTCTCATATTTTTAACACTGCTGTACCGCACTAAAAAGTATGTTCTTATTTCATCTGCAACATTAGATAGATAAACAGAAAGAGAAGGTGCTGTCATTATCGGGTAAGGCTTTAACCAGTAAGTATCGGGTATTTCCCTGGCAATTACCAGCATTAGTGTGCTGCTTCCTGCACCAACGATATTTGCATAAGTCTGAGTACCATGCTGTGATCTGGTATTTTGATCTGTTAACTGACTCAATGGATGATAGCTTTAATGTTGATAGGATAGAGAAAAAGCGCACGATTGTCCTTTGGGAAAGCATTTATAGCTTTTTGTCCTTCCAGCTCTTATAATGTTTCGGATTAGCTAGAAAGTCTTTAATCACCAGATCAACCCAGGCCTCCCACCGCTTCTTCTCCTTGTAAGATCTGATAATAAACTTTAAAAGCGGAATGATTGGTGATAGCATACTTGCAATAGCAGCAAGTAGTATGATTTTTTCTACTACGGGACTCATCACAAACAAAGTTTTTTGAGGCACTAATATTAGATCATTTCTACTGATCTATAAAAAATATTTTCCTTCAAAGTAATTAAATTCGCTTATTGATATTACGATGAACAAACTAATAAAAATAGACAGGAATGTAACCGTACAGCAAGCGCTCGACTTCGTTGAAGGGCCTGACTGTGGCGGTGTAGTGGTGTTCTCCGGAAATGTAAGGAACGTTACTAAAGATAAAAAAGTGACTAAGCTTTTTTTTGAATGTTATGAGCCGATGGCATTACTTGAGATGGAGAAGATCGCAGATCATACCATTGAAAAAATGGGTGTAAAAAGGATAGCGATCTTACACATCGTTGGTGAAAAACAACCGGGAGAAGTCGTGGTTGTTATTGCTGTTGCAGCGCCACATCGCGCAGCTGCATTTGATGCATGTGAATATGCCATTGACACTTTAAAGGAAACAGTGCCGATCTGGAAAAAGGAATACTTTGAAGATGGTGAAGTCTGGGTGGCGGCACACCCGTAAAAATATCTGATCACGAATCATGAATGCTACAAAAGTTCCGTAGCTCATTTCCTGATTCGTGATCTTCATTAATGCCTGATCTGTTCTTCCGCTTCTTTCATTTCTTCCGGTGTATTAGCGTTAAACTGTTCTGCAGAGAATGGATTTTCTATCTGCAGAATATCTGATTGCAGCAATGTCTTACGCGGACAATTCTTTCCTTCATTAAAGTTATGCAGCAGCTTTTTCAGTCCTGAAGGTTCCCATATTGCAATCAATGGTTCCGGTAAATGATTGACAGGGCTGATCAGTGATGTGGCATCCTTCAACACCTGTCTTTGCGATACGAGATAGTGAAGGCTCTGCTGACTGATGAGGGGAAGATCTACTGCCAGTACCAGCCAGGCGGTATCCGGAAATGCGGCATGTGCGCTGAGCAGCCCTACAGATGGTCCATTCCCCTCAATACTATCAAAGATCATGGGAACCTCATCACTCAGTGCAGGCTTTTGTTCCTCCCTGCACGAAAGATATACATCGGGTGTAATGTTATGTACTAACTGATAAAGATATTGCCACTGCGGCATGCCATGATAGGCTATCAGGCTTTTATCCTGTTGCATGCGTGTGCTGCGGCCGCCGCAGAGTATGAGTCCTTTTAATGGCGCTGTCATTGTACCTTTTTTAAAAATCCCGTTTACCACCTGTTTTACTCAGCAGGCGTGTTTGCCTGATCACCATCTCATGTGTAAATGCTTTACACATATCGTATATGGTCAATGCAGCTACGCTTGCGCCAGTGAGTGCTTCCATTTCAACTCCTGTTTTACCAGTTGTTTTTATAGTGCAACGCACCACTGCTTCTTCACCTTCCAGTTCTATTTCCACCTGGCATCCATCGAGGAGTAAGGTATGACAAAGCGGTATCAGGTCCGGCGTCTTCTTTGCGGCCATGATGCCAGCCAGTATCGCCGTTTGAAATACGGCGCCTTTTGCGGTATGAATATCTTTACCGCTGAATTGCTGTCTTACGATCTCCGGTAGAAATACCCTGCTTTCTGCTACTGCCACACGTGTAGTTTCTGCTTTCCCGCTCACGTCCACCATTACCGGTTGATCAGCTGCATTGAGGTGTGAAAATCCCTGTTTACTTGAATCATTGCTCATAATGGAATAAATTTACAACTAAAGCCACCAAACAACCAAAAGAATGCTGATAGATGTAACCACCGCATATGCCGCTGTAATGGATACCATTCGCGATTTTGGAATAGAGCAACTGCCCTTCACCGCCGTTACCGGCCGTATTCTGCGGGAACCGGTATTGTCTGATAGGGATTTTCCTCCATATGACCGGGTAATGATGGACGGTATTGCCATAGATTATGAAAGCTATGCAAAGGGGCAGACGGTCTTTGGTGTGGAAGATATGCAGGCAGCAGGCATGCCCCGTAAACAGTTGTCTAACACGGCTAATTGCATCGAAGTAATGACAGGCGCCATAATGCCCGAATTGACAGATACCGTGATACAGTACGAACACCTGACGGTCACAGAGCATGAAGGTTTTAAACGTTTTACCATCAATGCAGGTGTAACCAAAGGCCAACATATCCACCGGCAGGGCTCGGATGCTGCGGCCGGCCAGTTAGTGATCCCGGCAGGTACCTTGTTAACCGCGGCTGAAGTGGGTGTATTGGCCTCTGTGGGCAAAGCCCTGGTAAATGTAAGCCGCCTGCCAAGGATAGCGATCATTGCCACCGGCGACGAGCTGGTGCCTGTTACGGAAACACCGGATGTACACCAGGTGAGGATATCTAATTCTTACAGTCTCGCAGCCGCGTTAACGCAGCTGGGTATTAATGCGGAGTGTTATCACGTACATGACAACGAAACTGCTATCCGGCATTTATTTGAATCGCTGAAGGATGCAGATGTCTGGATCTGTACAGGGGCCGTATCTGCCGGAAAATTTGATCATCTGCCACATGTGCTGGAGCAAATGGGCATGCAGCAGATCTTCCATAAAATACAACAGCGGCCGGGTAAGCCCTTCCTGTTTGGACAGTTTGAGAACGGCCCGGTAGTGTTTGCGCTGCCTGGTAATCCCGTATCTGGTTTCATGTGTTGCTACCGCTATGTATTGCCCTGGCTGCGTGCCTGCCTGCAATATGCAGCCCCGCCTGTTCCCTATGCAGTACTGGGCACAGACATTAATTTTGCACCACCGCTCACCTATTTCCTGCCTGTTCGCCTGCATCCCGTGGCTAACGGGCAATTGGAAGCCCTACCGCCGCCTTACCATGGTTCCGGCGATCTGGCTGCATTGCTGCAGGCGGATGGTTTCCTGGAGCTGCCTCCGGAAAAGAGCGTATTCGCAAAAGGTAGCAGCTACCCTGTGTGGAAATTCAGGTGAATGCATCTGGCATAAGCGCTAATACCTGCGCTGGCTGCATTCCGGCCGGCTTCGCCAGGGCCGGCTGTTGTAACCCTTTTTTCAGACCTTAACAATTTGGTCATATTAAATCTCGCGTCCGTCATTAAACTTTATCCATTCGCAGACGTCAAACCCAAAATTGCTTCCTATATGTCAGCTGTTCCTGAAACGCTACAAATGCAACATCTTGCATGGAGGGCCGGCTTCGGCGCTTCACTTCCCGTTATCGAAGACTGGACCCACAGAAAACGTCGGCAGGTGATCAGCAAGATCCTGGCTGGCCCTGATAAGGATACACAAACGCCCCTGAAAGTAATGGATGAAAGCGACCTGCCTGAACGGACCAAAGAAATGTCGCCGGAGGAAAAGAAAGAACTGGCCAAAATGAACAGGCAGGGTATAAAAGATCTTAACCTTTCATGGATATACGAAATGGTGCAGACCCAACATCCATTGCGTGAAAAGATGGCCCTGTTCTGGCACGGGCATTTTGCCTGCCGTACACAAAATGTATTGTTCAGCCAGCAGTTGTTGCAGGTAATACGTGAGAACGCACTGGGTAATTTCGGTACACTGCTGACAGCCGTTTCCCGGACACCGGCCATGTTACAATTCCTGAACAATCAGCAGAATTATAAAGCCCATCCCAATGAGAACTTCGCCCGGGAAGTGATGGAACTGTTTACGATGGGACGTGGACATTATACTGAAACAGACATTAAAGAAGCCGCGAGAGCCTTTACTGGCTGGGGATATGACAACGAAGGCAATTTTGTATTCAGGGAAAAAAGACATGATGGCGGAGAAAAAACAGTGTTGGGCAAGAGCGGTAATTTCACCGGCGATGATATCCTGAAAATATTATTGGAGCGAAAAGAAACGGCAACATTCATCACCGCAAAAGTGTACCGTTTTTTTGTAAATGAAACACCTGATGATGCAAGGATCAACGCCCTCGCAGAAAAGTTCTATGCTTCCGGATATGATATCGGGGCACTCATGCAGCATATCTTCAATGCAGACTGGTTCTATGACCAACGCTTCATTGGCCAACGTATAAAATCGCCGGTAGAACTGCTGGTTGGTTTACGTAGAACCGTTCCTGTTAACTTTGAAAGGGAAGAGGTAATGTTGTCATTCCAGCAGGTATTGGGACAAGTGCTGTTTTATCCGCCTAATGTAGCCGGATGGCCCGGAGGACGCAACTGGATTGATAGTTCCAGCCTGATGTACCGTATGCAGTTACCGAAGATGATACTGTATGAAAGAGAATTCAATATTACCCCTAAGGAGATCACTCCTGAAATGGGCATGGGCAGCTATAAGGCAACCATGGACTTGAATGAATCTGTGAAAAGGCAATACGCCAGGAAGATCAAAGGAGTGATCAACTGGGACATTTTCCTGAAAGATTATGAGAAGGTACCCAGAGAAAAACTGGCAGATACTATTGCCGGTTCGCTTTTGCTGGCCAACAGGAATGTGAACAGGCAACTGCTGGAAAATTATGCAGACGCCTCTTCCCGCGAAAACTATATCAAAACAGTTGCGATAGCAGTAATGAGCACACCCGAGTACCAGTTGTGCTAATGTGTCCACTTAAAAAATTAAGTTTATGCTGATCTTAAACAGGCGACGTTTCTTACAGGTAGGATCATTAGCTTCAGCTTCACTGATGATGCCGAAATTTTTGAAGGCATTGGAAAGAGATCATCTCGTACCTGCCGGTAATAAAGTATTGGTTGTTGTGCAGCTCTCAGGCGGTAACGACGGCCTGAACACGGTGATCCCCTACCGGAATGATATTTACTACCGCATGCGCCCTACGCTAGGTATTCAGCGTGAAAATGCATTATCCCTCACGGATGAAATGGGATTACATCCTGCATTGAAAGGCCTGAAAGGACTGTACGATGAAGGCTCGCTGGCAATATTGAATAGTGTAGGATATCCCAATCCCGACAGGTCGCATTTCCGTTCTATGGATATCTGGCAGTCTGCCAGCACTTCTTCTGAGAACTGGACAGATGGTTGGATAGGACGATTCCTCGATGCACAGTGCAAGGGCTGTGACAAGCCGGTACAGGCGCTGGAAATTGACGATACCCTTAGCCTGGCCATGAAAGGAAACCTGCAAAAGGGACTCGCGGTTAAGGACCCCGATAAACTGCAGGCTGCCGCTAATGACAGGATGTTTCGGGAATTGCTGCAACAGGAAGCAAAGGCAATGGAAGATGATCATCAGCCTGTGGACTACCTGTATAAAACGATGAGTGCAACGGTTTCATCTGCGTCTTATATCAGGGAACAGTTCAAGGCATACAAGACAAAGGAGATCTTTCCTTCAACAGAACTGGGAAAGAATATGCAGACCATTGCAAGGCTTATTATGTCCGATATCACCACCAAGGTATATTATGTATCACATGGTGCTTTCGATACACACGTCAATCAGCTGGCGACGCAGCAGACACAGTTACAACGGCTGGATGAAGCTGTAACCGCATTAACAAAAGAGCTGAAGAATAATAACCGTTTCCAGGATGTGGTAATTGTTACCTTCTCTGAATTCGGTCGCCGGGTTGAACAAAATGCCGGCGGCGGCACAGATCATGGCACTGCCAATAATATGTTTATGATAAGCGGAGGACTGAAGCAGCAAGGCTTATTGAATGAAGCGCCCGACCTGGAACAGCTGAATGAAGGAGACCTGCAACACAAAATAGATTTCAAGCGTGTGTATGCCACCCTGTTAAAGAAGTGGCTGGACGCCGATGATGCGGCAATCCTTAAAAAGCAGTATGATCACCTGTCGTTCGTCTAATTGCTCGTAACGACAGCCCGTAAAAATCCGAAGGAGGCATTTCTATCAAACAATATTCCTGAGGTGTCAACGAGGGTGCCTGTGAATGAGCCTTCGATCAGGCTGTCCTTCACACTGGTAATGGAAAGCGTGAAAGAGCCGAAACGCTGATTGGCTATCTGGGAAACGTTGGCATTCGGATAATAGACAGAGATCGAGTTGCCGTCCTGTGAGTAGAAGGTGCCTTTTGTTACACCTTCTGTACTTCCCAGTAAGGTGATAGTGATTTGTTCATCGCTGGCGCCTGTCGCGGTAATAGTTAGCTTGTCAACATCGTTGTTAGGGTCTGTATCCGTAAGATTTGCCACAGAAACAACGGCAGAAGGATTCTCTGCAACCACTATCATGCTGTCAAGATCAAAGGAAATGAATTTGCGGGCTACTTCATTTTGCTGATCTTTTTTGCAGGATGCAAAGATCAATATGGCACAAAGTATGGTTAAGGCTATGCGCATAACGACAGGGGTTTTTTGTTATAACGCAATAATAAGCAGTTAATTGTAAAGAGTAGTAAGGAAAAAATAAGGGATCAGGAATGAATGCAATGCCGTTGCTGCATGAAGATCCTGATCCCTTATGTTATATTAATTCTTATTGGCTATTCTATAAAGTACCCATCCCATCAGGGCGAACATGGCCGTACCAAGAATGAAATACCCACCGTGGCCGAATATGCCCGCCAGTGCTCCTTCCATATTTACAGCGGCCAATGCAGTTGAAGTGCTGTCGAAACCAGCCAGTATCGCGATGATCACACCTGCTACGGCGCCGCCGGCCACCAGGCCGGTAGCGAACAGGTTGCCTTTACCAAGCTCTTCTTCCTCAGCAGACAGGTGTACATTCTGTTTCTTGCGTTTCTGATCTACCAGCCCGCGGATAGCGCCACCGACGAAGATGGGCAGGGTGGTGGACAATGGCAGGTAAGCACCCACAGCAAAAGAGAGGGATTTGATACCGCAGAGCTCCATGGTGATAGCCAGGAAAACACCCGCCAGCACAAACTGCCAGTCAAGATTGTAAGAGAGGATGCCTTTTGCCAGTGTTGCCATCAGGGTACCCTGCGGCGCCGGATAATAGATACTGCCTATTGCGTGGTCGGTTACGCCATTGGCGATCATGGCTGCGGTAGGTTTATCCAGGAATTTCACGGTCAGACCGATCACAATAGAAGAGACGATCGCACCAATAAAGAGAGATAACTGCTGATACATGGGAGTAGCACCCACGATATAACCAGATTTCAGGTCCTGAGAAGTACCACCGGCATTCGCTGCTGCAATACAGATCATACCACCTACTACCAGGGCCATTGGTTCGTATACTTTACCGCTCCAGCCTACTGCAATAAACACCAGGCAGGTGCCCATCAGGGTGGCAATGGTCATACCGGAAATTGGGTTGTTGGAAGATCCGATCAGGCCAACGATACGGCTGGATACCGTTACGAAGAAGGCGCCGAAGATAACCACCAGCAAACCTACCAGCAATTTCTTACCGATAGAATCGCCGGGTAACTGTGGCAGGAACGCCATCAGGACGATCAGGGCAATGCTGCCAAACAATACGATCTTGATATTGAGGTCCCTTTCAGTACGCGGTACCTTACCGGTTGCCGCTTCTCCGCTCACATCATCTTTTTTCAGGGAGCCGATGCTACCCTTAAAGGAAGATATGATAGTAGGAATAGTTTTAATAAGTGTGATGAAACCACCAGCAGCTACTGCTCCTGCACCTATCTGACGTACGTAGGCAACGTAAACGGCCGCAGAGAAGTCACCAAAAGTATGTGTAGCAGGGTTCCAGTCTCCCTTACCCCCGGGCGTACTGATACTGGCCAGGTAACCGAGTTTCACCAGCTGGGCAGCAATCGCGTCCGGCGGTACCAGGAACGACAGCAATGGTATTAACACCAGCCATGACAGCACACCACCTGCTACTAACACACCGGCAATACGGGGGCCAATGATATAGCCCACACCCATGTACTCAGGTGTAATATCTGCACTTACACGGGCAGAGGAGAAATATTTATTATACTGTTGTGTCATGTAAGACGGGGTCTCAGCTATGACATGCAGTACTTTCTGCAGAAAAGCATAAACAACGGCAAACCCGAGTCCGTAGAAAGCGGTCTTGGCGAAATCGCCCCCTTTCTCACCAGCTATCAATACGTCGCCACAGGCGGTACCTTCAGGATAAGGAAGGGTATCGTGCTCTTTTACGATCAGCGACCGGCGCAGCGGGATCATCATCAGGGTACCCAGGATGCCTCCAAAGATAGCCAGGGTCAGTATGGTCAGATAATTAAAGAACTGCGCACCACCGCCATCTGAGAGGAACAGGAACCCCGGGAGGGTGAATACAACTCCGGCGGCAATGGATTCACCAGCCGATCCGGTGGTCTGGATAATGTTGTTTTCGAGAATAGTGGTTTTGAAGAATTTTCTGCCAAGTGTAATGGCAATTACCGCAATAGGGATAGAGGCAGAAACGGTCAGGCCTGCTCTTAATGCCAGGTAAACAGTGGCGGCTCCAAAAATAATCCCGAATATACAGCCCAGTACAATGGACTTCAGTGTAAACTCCTTCATATGCACCTCCGGTGCAACGAAAGGCTTGAATTTATCTGCCATAAATAGGTTTGATAAGTATAGATTTTTGTTGATTAAGAGGCAATATAAGAGAAAAATCCCTTTTAGAATCAGTCCCCGGCATATTTACACAGGCGGTAACCCGGTTTGCCTTCCGCTATTCTCCCCAGTTAAAAAGGGCAAAAATCTCCCTTTCGTCCATTGATAACTTAGTCCCCGGGTTTAGCTGAGTCAGTATTAAGATCCGCTCGAATACCGGTGCTATAAGGTCTCCATACCGTCATCTGATCGTCATGTTAAGGGCACTTCAATATCCAATCGATATTGAAGTGCCCTTAACATGACGATCAGATGACGGTATGGAGATGTATTGATATAGGATCTCAAGCGGATCTTGACCGGTGTTGAACCCTGTTTGGCATGGCTTTTCAGGCAATAAAAAACGGTGCAACCCTGAGACTGCACCGTTTCTGAATAAACTAACAGGATAATGTTTAGTACGAACCCGTTTTCTCTTTCACAACCCGGGCTATCCACTTGCTGAGGATCAGCATTACCACACCGGCAATACCGGCAGAGATCACAAGGATCAGGAAATAAGTAGTTTTATTGGTGAAACTGTCCCAGAAGGTAGCCATCAGACCGGCCACTTTACCGGCAATGGCATTTACCAGGTACCAGCCACCCATCATCAGGGCTGTTACACGGGGAGGAGACAGTTTAGATACCATTGACAAGCCGATCGGGCTCACCAGTATCTCACCCACCGTGAATACTGCATAGGTGCCAAACAACCAGGCCATAGAGCTTTTATCTACATATACATCGGTCATGGAGGCTGCAATCACCATCAGTAAAGACGAACCCGCTGCCAGGAAGATGCCGATGGCTACCTTCACCGGGGTGGTAGGCTCTTTACCACGTTTGGCAAGCCAGCCGAATATGCCTATCACGATAAGGCTGAAAGCCACGATAAAGAATGGGTTGATGGACTGGAAGATCTCTGTGGAGAGTAGCCTTAACTTATTGCCTTCTTTGGGCCATTGGTCCTTTGGAAGGTTCTGGAAGTAAGGATCAGCGCCCATTACCTCAATGGTATTGCCATTGGCGTCCTTGATAGCGCGGAAATGCTCGTCTATCTGGGTTACCTTGTGAGGTTCTGTGGTTACTGTTTGCAGCATACCGAAAGGTTGAGCAGCGTTTTCCATGGCTGGAGACATCTGGCGGTCAGTATACTGGTCTGCCCAGATGGTGAGGCCGGTACTGTTCTGGTTATAGATCACCCAGAAGATGATAGCCACTGCAAAAAAGGCCAGCAGGGCGCCGAGACCGCGTTTATCCTCTTTCTGCTTTGAAGTGCTGAACAGGCGGATGTAGAAGATAACAATGGGTACGCAGGCAAACAGGAAGGCATCATTAGATTTGGTACCGAACAGCGTGTGACCGAGCAGGGCGGGGCTGCTAATAAAATAACCAATCACGGCGGCAATCACTGCTGGCAGCAAGGCGCTGCTCAGGATCTTGGCGGTAGACATTTCGTCTGAAGAGGCTGGCTTCCGTACATCGCCTTCGGCGATGGTCTTCAGGTTGGAAGCAAAAATAGCCAGACCTACCAGCATACCTATACCCGCAGCGGCGAAAGCGTGCCCCCAGCCGTAGTGGTTACGGAGGTAGGCCGCTACGAAGTTGCAGATGAAGGCGCCGATGTTCACGCCCATGTAAAAGATGTTGTAGGCCACGTCTTTTTTGGCCTTGAGGTCTTCCCGGTTATAAATATTACCCAGGATGGTGCCGATATTGGGTTTGAAAAACCCGTTACCGATAATGATCAGGCCAAGGCCTGCATACATGGCAAGGTCACCGGGGAACGCAAGGGAGAAATAGCCCGAAGCCAGGAGGATCCCTCCCAGTATCACCGCCCTGCGGTAACCAAGATAGCGGTCGGCCAGCAGGCCGCCGATGAAAGGAGATAAGTAAACTAATGCGATGTAAGAACCGACAAGGTCCGCTGCTTTGGTGGTGTCAAACCCTTTACCGCCGTTGGAAGATGGATCAATCAGGTAAAGGAAAAAAATGCCGATCATCAGGTAATAGCCGAAACGTTCCCACATTTCTGTAAAAAAGAGTACGTACAATCCCTTGTGGTGCCCTTTCCCCTTCGGGGAAGGCGTGATTACAGGCTGCTCAACAGCAGTTTGAGTCATAATAGATCTGTTTAGTTTGTTGTTGGTTTATGGTGTTAGTCAGTCCTTCGAATCCGGCAAGATAAATAAATTCAGCTTTTTATCGGGTAAAATGGTGTTTTTGGTCAAATTTTGGCCTTTCTTTGCAAAAAATTTGGAAGAACGGGCTGATTGGAAGGTGAATGTAAATTTTCAGGAGCGAAAAAGCAGCGCATTTATTTTTTCATATGAAGATATTATTATTAGGAAGCGGTGGCAGGGAACACGCTCTGGCATGGAAAATGGCACAGAGCACTTATTGTGAACAGTTGTTTATTGCCCCGGGAAATGCCGGTACGGCCCAATATGGCCAGAACCTGGACATCGCGGTTTCGGATTTTGAAAAAATAAAGGCCTTTTGTATTGAAAATGCTATCTCCCTGGTAGTACCCGGCTCGGAAGAGCCGCTGGTAAAAGGTATTTACGATTACTTTCAGCAGGATGCCGCTTTACAGCATATCCCGGTGATGGGCCCATCTGCCCTGGGCGCCCAGTTGGAGGGCAGTAAAGCGTTTGCAAAGCAGTTCATGCTGCGCCATAATATTCCCACGGCCGCTTACCGCGAGTTCAGTGAGGAGAATTATGAAGAAGGCGTAGCTTACCTGCGTGCGCATTCCCTGCCGATAGTACTCAAAGCCGACGGACTGGCCGCAGGTAAGGGAGTGGTGATCCTGAACGATCATGAAGAAGCAGTGGCAGAGTTTTCACAGATGATCAAAGAAGCGAAGTTTGGCGATGCGAGCAGAAAAGTGGTGGTAGAACAATTCCTGACAGGGATAGAGTTGTCAGTATTTGTGCTGACAGACGGGCATTCCTACAAGATACTGCCTACTGCAAAGGATTATAAACGGATCGGAGAAGGAGACACCGGCCTGAATACAGGCGGTATGGGGGCTGTTTCCCCGGTTCCATTTGCCGGTAAAGCATTTATGGACCTGGTGGAAGAGCGTATCATCCGGCCTACTGTAGCAGGACTTGAAAAAGAGCAGATCGCCTACAACGGGTTTATCTTCTTCGGATTGATCAATGTAGACGGAGATCCGTTTGTCATTGAGTACAACTGCCGTATGGGAGATCCCGAAACAGAGGTGGTGATGCCGAGATTACAGAACGATCTGCTGGAGCTTTTCAAGGCCGTGCAGGAAGGACAGCTTTCCGCACAGACAATTTATGAGGATGCCCGTGTGGCAACTACCGTTATGCTGGTGGCAAAAGGCTACCCCGAAGCATACGAAAAAGGAAAGGTAATCAGCAACATACCGGCGCCTACGCAGGATCAGTTGGTGTTTCAGGCAGGAACGAAGGCCGTTGGAGAGGACATCCTTACCAATGGAGGTCGTGTACTGACTATAACTTCCCTGGCAGCTGATCTGGGCATTGCGTTGACTCACAGCCGGCAGACTGCTGAAATTATTGATTTTGAAGGCAAATATTACAGGAGGGATATTGGTTTCGAGTTCGTGTAGCAGATGTTCATTTGCGCCTTTCACGCCTTGCCGGCGCGAAAAGTGTAGTCTGGACCAGTGTCCCGTTCAAGTACCGGGAGGAGTCGCAGGGACGACCAGAGGGAGCATAACTCATTCATACAGAGCACACAATTAAGACAGACCATTTTTCGTTTAAGCGTTTTCGAGAGTCATTACTATGCCGGCTGTTTGCCTTGCCATTAAATGTTGCAACTTATTAACCGGCTCATCAGATACAACAGATACGATAAATAACATTTTTTAATATTTAGTTGTATTATTGAGAAAACAAACAATTTTTAGATTGTATATTCGTTGGAATTATTCATTTTTGCACACAATAATATTTTGACCATATTAAGCAATGGGGTTCTTTAATTTTTTAACACAGGAAATAGCGATTGACTTAGGTACAGCTAACACGCTGATCATACACAACGACCAGGTGGTGGTGGATGAACCTTCCATTGTAGCTATAGAGCGCGCAAGCGGTAAAATCGTGGCAGTAGGAAAGAAGGCCATGATGATGCACGAGAAGACACACGAGTACCTGCGTACGATCCGTCCCCTGAAAGATGGTGTGATCGCGGACTTTAACGCAGCTGAGGGTATGCTTCGCGAGATGATCAAACTGGTGTATCCCAAAAAGCCCTTATTCTCCCCTAGCTGGCGTATGGTTATCTGTATACCATCCAGCATCACAGAAGTAGAAAAACGCGCCGTGCGCGACTCTGCCGAACAGGCAGGCGCGAAGGAAGTGTTCCTCATACATGAGCCTATGGCAGCTGCCTTAGGTATCGGCATTGACGTGGAAGAACCAGTAGGTAACATGATCATCGATATAGGGGGCGGTACCACGGGTATCTCCGTGATCGCCCTGGCAGGTATCGTTTGCGACCAGAGTATCCGTATCGCCGGTGATGAATTCACCGCCGACATCATGGAAGCCCTGCGCCGTTATCATAGCCTGTTGATCGGTGAAAGGACCGCTGAACAGATTAAGATCCAGATCGGATCCGCACTGAAAGAACTGGATAATCCACCAGATGATGTAGCTGTGAACGGCCGTGACCTGGTAACAGGTATTCCTAAACAGATCATGGTGTCCTACCAGGAAGTAGCAGAAGCCCTGGATAAATCCATCTTCAAGATCGAAGAGGCCATCCTGAAAGCACTGGAAACTACGCCGCCGGAACTGGCTGCAGATATCTACCGCAGAGGTCTTTACCTGACCGGTGGTGGTGCGCTGCTCCGCGGATTGGATAAACGTCTTACTCAGAAGATCAAATTGCCTGTGCATGTTGCGGACGATCCGTTACGTGCCGTGGTAAGAGGTACCGGAATTGCACTGAAACACGTAGGTAAATATCCGTTCCTAATGCAATAATATCAGGAAATGTACAAGGCAGCACATAACTGCCTTGTACACTTTCTACCAAGAAATTATATCCTGTGCGTAATCTCATCATTTTCTTTAGGCGCTATTTTAATTTTTTTCTGTTTCTGCTGCTGGAAGTGATTTGCATTGTGCTGGTATTCCGGAACAACGATCTTCAGAAATCAGCCTACCTCAACTCCGCCAATAGTCTCAGCGCCAGGTTATACGAACGTTACAACAATGTGGAGTATTACTTTCACCTGAAAGCTACCAATGATAGCCTGGTGAAAGAAAATGCCCGCCTCCATAATATGTTGCGCACCAGCTTTGACAGCGTTTCCATCAACAATATCGTTAAAGTAGATACCATCCGCCATTACAGCACCGACACCACCCGTAAAGTGATCGGCACTGAAGTACGCCGTTACTTATATAAGGAGGCAAAAGTGGTGAACAACAGTATCAATAATCCCATTAACTATATTACGATCAGAAGGGGCCGGAAAGACGGTATCAAACCTAATATGGGTGTTGTAGGCCCAAGTGGGGTGGTTGGTGTGGTACGCAGCGTGAACGACAACTACGCTGTAGTGCTTTCCCTGCTGTCAAAAGGCCGCAACTTCGGTTTCAGTGCCCGCCTCAGTTACAGTAAGGAAATGGGAACTGTACGCTGGTACGGTGGAGAGGCCGGGTATGCGGTGATGGAAGATGTACCTAAAAGCGTGAGACTGATCAGAGGAGACACCGTAGTAACAAGCGGTTATTCTGCATTATTTCCGGAAAATATCCCTATTGGCTACGTGGAATCTTATTCCCTGGCAGATAAATCCAGCACCGCCTATACCATCAGGATAAAACTGGCTACCAACTTTTATAACCTTCAGTATGTCTATGTCATAGACAACCTGCTGAAAGAAGAACAACAATCTTTGGAAGATTCAACCTACAGGCTGATTAAATGAGTATACTGTTAAGAAATATTATTCGTTTCGTGCTCTTACTGCTTCTGCAGGTATTTGTACTGCAGCATATCCTGTTACACCAGCTGGTAGGTCTTAACCTGTACATGTTGTTCGTATTGTTGCTGCCGTTTAATATGCCACGTCCTGCACTGATGCTGCTGGCGCTGATGATGGGCCTCGGCCTGGACATGTTTATGAACACCATGGGCATGCATGCCGCCGCCTGTGTATTCATTGCATACCTCCGCCCGTTCATCATTAACATACTGTCTCCACAGGGTGGTTTTGAAACGACCCAGAAAACACCTTCCATGACCAGCATGGGAGTATCCCAATTCCTGACCTATATCGCGATCCTGGTATTCCTGCACAATCTTGTGTATTTCCCGCTGGAAGTATTCAGCTTTGCTGATTTCTTCTATCTGCTTTTGAAAATCCTTTTATCAACAGCGGCCAGTATCGTACTGATCGTGTTGTACGAGTTACTGTTCTTTTCCAGGAAATAAGCAGAGAATTAGTCCAGAGACCATATTTTAAGAGATGATTATGTTTTGTTAAATTAAAGATTAACAACAGATACCACAGAACGTAATATCTAACTTTAGAAAAAATTGAAAGTCATATTATAAAGCAACAGGTCGCTTGCTTCATCTTTCTGCCAGACGGTGGGGGAGGCCGTGAAGTGGCCACATTATTTCAGCGTAAATGTCTGTCTATAATCAGCCCAGGAAAAGAGTAATACAGTTCATCATGCTTGGAATGGTAATATTGATTATTACCAGGTTGTTCTTTTTGCAGGTAGTGGAAAAGAAATATTCCAAGCTGGCGGATGCCAACGCGGTGCTCCGCAAAGTGGTATATCCCAGCAGAGGAATTATTTTTGACCGCAAAGGCAGAAGTATCCTCAGTAATGATGCGATGTATGACCTCGTGGTAACACCGATCAATGTGAAGAACATTGATACGGCTTACATGTGTGAGATCCTCCGGATCGATAAGGAAGAATTCAGAAGACGCATCACCAGCGCTATCATTAAAAATGGTAGCCGTCGTGTATCCGTATTTGCTTCCCTGCTGCCGCCCGAAATGTTCGGCCGCCTGCAGGAAAGTATGTATATGTTCCAGCCCGGCTTCGAGCTGGTACAACGCCAGATCCGCTCCTACCCCTTCAATGCTGCCGCCAACATACTCGGTTATATCGGTGAAGTATCTCCCCAGATGTTGCAGAAACCAGCTTACAGCGCATATAACCAGGGCGATTACCTGGGTATGACCGGGCTGGAAAGAACATATGAAAGTGTGCTGATGGGGCAACGTGGTATACAATATCTCGTAAAAGATAACCTGAACCGCCCGCAGGGCCCTTATGAAAAAGGGGAATTCGATACGGCCGCTATTGCCGGTAAGAACCTCCGTCTGGCACTTGATGTTGACCTGCAGGTACTGGGTGAACACCTGATGCGTAATAAGATCGGCAGTATTGTGGCTATCGATCCCCGCACAGGAGGTATCCTCACTATGGTGAGTGCGCCTACCTTCGACCCGAACCTGCTGACGGGCTCCTACCGTGCCCGTAATTTCAGCCGGTTATTTGCTGACACTACCAAGCCGCTCTTTAACCGCGCAATACAGGCAGGATATCCACCAGGATCATCCATGAAACCACTTACCGCCCTGATCGCGTTAGATGAAGGGGTGATCACTCCCAGCTTTGGTTTTCCATGCTTTGGCGCTTATACCTACTGTGGTCGTCCTATTGCCTGTACGCACCACAATGCAGGTCACGCTGCCAACCTCAGGCTGGCCATTGCCAACTCCTGTAACGCTTACTTCGTACACCTGTACCGCATGGAAGTGGATGCCGCCAAATGGGGCGGTGTGAAAAAAGGACACCAGAAATGGCATGACTATATTTCCTCTTTCGGTCTCGGGCACAGACTGGGCGTGGATATTCCGGGTGAATCGCCCGGTAAGGCGATTGATACCGCCGGTATGAATAAACTGTACCGCGGTCAGTGGAACTCCTGCTCCGAGCTGTATGTAGGTATGGGACAGGGACAGGTCGTGGCTACCCCTATGCAGATGGCGAACGCGATGTGTATCATTGCCAATAAAGGTTATTACTACCTGCCGCATTTCGTGGACAAGATTGATAATGATAACACCGAACTGCTGACAAAATTCAGAGAGAAACATACTGTGGCGCACGTATCAGATTCTGTATATATGCCGGTGATATATGGTATGGAGGATGTGGTGGAAAGAGGTACGGGTGTGTCTGCCAAAATAGAAGGGGAGATCGTGTGTGGTAAAACAGGTACGGCTGAAAATAATGCTATCGTGAACGGTAAGCTGACAAAACTGAAGAACCACTCCGTATTTGTGGCCTTTGCTCCAAGAGATAATCCAAAGATCGCTATTGCGGTGGTCGTGGAGAACGCTGGTTTCGGTTCCACTTATGCGGCGCCTATCGCCAGCCTGATCATGGAGAAATACCTGCATGATACCATTTCTGTGAAGCGTAAGCCACAGATGAAAACATTGCTGGAATACAACACGCTGGATCCTGTTGTAAGGGAAAAATCCAAGCTTGACTCCCTGAATGGAGCCAGCGCCAAAATGACATCAGATGAGATACTTAAACTTTATTTCCGGGATTAATCAGTTATGAACCGTCGGCAGCAAATAAAATTGACAGAAGGTATTGACTGGCCTATTATGGGCCTCTACCTGGGGATCGTGTTTGTGGGGTTGTTATCTATCTTCGCCGCTGAATACAGGGAGGGTGATAACATCTGGAATGACATCCTCCACCTGAACAAGAACTATTCCCGCCAGCTCATGTGGCTGGGTGTATCAGCAGTGTTGGCTACCATCATCTGGCTCACCGACAGTAAGTTCTTTACCGCTACGGCCAACCTGATGTACGCCGGTGGTTTACTGTTGTTGTTGCTGGTACTGGGCATCGGTAAGGATGTAAAAGGTTCGAGCTCCTGGCTGGTAATCGGTGGTTTCCAGTTTCAGCCGGCGGAGCTGACGAAGCTCTGTACCAACCTGGCCCTGGCCAAGTATCTCTCTTCCATAGAAACTGATTTTACCAAACTGCGTTCCAGGCTGATAGCCGTAGCCCTGGCGCTGATCCCCTGTGTTATCATCATCCTGCAGTCAGAAACAGGGCTGGCACTGGTGTATTTCTCCTTCTTCCTGGTGATGTACAGGGAAGGTTTGCCGGGCGTACTGCTGGTGATCGCCTTCTCGGGGATCGTGCTGGTATTGTCGGCCTTGCTGGTAGATAAAAATATCCTCTTTATCATCTTCTCGGTCATCACCGTACTGGTGATCTATTTCAGTCGCCGGGAAATAAAACGTAACCGTTCCCGGTTGGCCCTGATACTGGGTATCTGGGCATTCTGTTCCGTATTCGTGATGTTCGTAGTGCCTTTTGCATTCACCAAAGTGCTGAAAGACTACCAGGTACGCCGTATTGAGGTAATGCTGGGTAAAGAGAACGATCCGAAGGCGACCTATAATACCCGCCAGAGTATGATCGCGATCGGTTCCGGCGGTTTCATCGGAAAAGGGTATCTGAAAGGCACCCAGACCCGTTACGATTTCGTGCCCGAGCAGAGTACTGACTTTATCTTCTGTACTATCGGAGAGGACTTTGGTTTCCTGGGCTCTATCCTGTTTATAGGTCTTTATGTGGCATTGCTCTTACGGATCATTTTTGTGGCAGAGCGACAACGATCGACATTCAGCCGTGTATATGCCTATGGGGTAGCCAGTATCATCTTTTTCCACATGGCCATCAATATTTCCATGACCATCGGTCTGGCGCCGGTGATCGGGATCCCGCTGCCATTGGTTAGTTATGGAGGTTCCTCCCTGATGACATTCACCATGTTAATTTTTATCATGCTCCGCCTGGATGCCGACAGGCAAATGGTATTACGATAGTTGCATATCTTTGGGGAATGGCACGTATTATACCATTATCAGAAGGGGCTTTTACAGTAGACGGAACAAAGAAGTTTATTCCTTATAATCCTGAGACGGATTCAATGCAGCAGCGCTCCGGCGGCTCGCTGCTGGTGGAGATCCAACCATTTTTAGTGATCACGGACCAGGATTACATCCTGCTGGACGCCGGCCTGGGCTATCGTAATGCCGATGGCGTTTTACAGATACATCAGCACCTGATCGACAACGGTGTTAATCCGATGGATATCACCAAAGTACTGATGAGTCATTTGCATAAAGATCATTCCGGCGGTATTTCCATTATAGATCCCGTAACAGGGCAGCGTAGCCTGAGTTTTCCCCAGGCCACCTATTATGTGAACAGGCATGAAATGGATTATGCCCTGGCGCATGACGGGAAATCCTATCTAGCAGAAGACGTCCGCATTCTGAATGAACGGGATAATGTCATCTTCACAGAGGGGGATGGCACCATTGATGATTACATTACTTATGAAATGACCGGGGGCCATTGCCCTTATCATCAGGCCTTTCTTATAGATACAGGCGACGACAAAATATTTTTCGGAGGGGATGAAGCACCCCAGGTTTCCTATATGAAACGCCGTTTTGCGGCAAAGTATGATTACGACGGAAAGCGGAGTATGGAATTGCGCGAACAGTTTAAGCTGCGCGGCGCCCGTGAGGGATGGACTTTCCTGTATTATCATGATACGAAACTACCCTTCGGGAAACTCTGAGCCTGCCCGCAGAAATGATCCTGATCATGCGATGGAGGGCGTTGATTCCATCCCGATGTTTACACTGCTTAAGAGGGGCTGGCGGCAGAAATGATCTTGTTGAACAGTAAACGGAAAGTGTGAGAGCAAGCGTCCGTTATAAAATAAAGAAGGAGCACCGGTCGGTGCTCCTTCTTTATTTATCCTTTAATATTATTGTCTGAATCTTCTTGCTCCCGGCCCGCCAAGATTTCTGGCCTGCCTGTCTTTCATAGCCCGGATCAGCTGATTACGGAATTCCCGTTCCGAACGGAATACAACCCCTGCTTTTGAGGGCGGTAACACTTTCTGGAATTCCTGGCTGTAATGTGTTTTAATGTCCAGCATACGGCGTTCATATCCCAGTTCCTTATCGTCGGCAGGCTGAAGGTCGGCTTGTGGTACCTTATTCCGCTTGCGGCGTTCTGCAATAAGTATCTCTACTTCCTTGGTATATTGATTATATAAAGGCCAGAATTTTTGTGCTTCATCGGGGGTGAGGTCCAGCTTTTGGGACAGGTACGCTATTTCCGCTGCGCGGATGCGATCCCTGATCTCAGCGTCGCTACCCTGCTGTGCCTGACTAACAGGAGGGTGGCAAAACAATGAGAGTGTGATAAGTATAACTAATGTGTAAAGTTTTTTCATCTCAGTTGTCTGTTAGGCTTTCGTTTAACAAACCAGTGTTGTCTAAATAGTGTTGTATGGCTTCTGCTGGTAAT
The DNA here is from genome assembly GCF_023100805.1 of Chitinophaga filiformis. Classification (NCBI taxonomy): domain Bacteria; kingdom Pseudomonadati; phylum Bacteroidota; class Chitinophagia; order Chitinophagales; family Chitinophagaceae; genus Chitinophaga; species Chitinophaga filiformis. Next base: position 244,052 of record NZ_CP095855.1, on the reverse strand, counting down.
TCCTCTACTTCCGAAATAGCGTTACCTTCTTCTGCTAAGGGTGTATAATTGGTTAGCTCTTCTTTGTCAAAAGCGTCTGAATGGGTCTGCAGGTATTCCATGATCTCCTGGTCGCTCACATTTGCCAGGGTATTTTCTAATACATTGGTATGGTAATGGTTGCCCCTGATAAAGAACAGGGAACTCACGCTTACCAGTGCCACCAGGCAGGCCGCCACGGCCCATTTTAAATATCTGCCGGCATTCATCCTCCGGATAAGCGGTGCACGATCAGGCACAGCTGTAATACCAGCCCGTATGTTAGTGTCCAGCTGGTCAAAATAACCGGGTGGCACTGACAGCGGCATCGTTTTAGGTATGCCAGCCAGGAACGGCGATATGGCCTCCAGTTCTTCCTGCACCCCTGTAGCAGGCCTGGCCGCCTTCGTTCCTTCTGTTTCTGCTATGCGGGCCATTATTACAGCGTCCAGCTCGTCAAAATAACCGGCAGGTGCAGACAGAGGGAATACCTTCGGTATACCTGCCAGGAAGGATGGAACTTCTTCTTCCGGCTGTGCCTGCTGTGCTGCAGCAATGTTTTGGAGAACCTGTTGTGGCAGTTGCTCAAAATAGTCCGGAGGAACTGATAAAGGAAGGAACTTCGGTACGCTTGCCAGCATTGGAGAGAGGGTTTCCAGTTCTTCCTGTACCTCTGCTGTACGTACTTCCTGCAGGATCCGGTCCGGCAGTTGCTCAAAATAACCGGCAGGAACTTCTCCACAGGAGGGCTTCAGCGTAGTCCATTGAGCATCAGGGATGATTTCCCGCAGTTCGTTCGCAATATCGTTGTCTCTGGATATCATACAGTCTTTAGACAGTGGAAGATAGCAATAGTTTAAACAGGTCGTAGTTTCGTCTCTAAAAAAATGCAATTCACCTCATAAAAGTACGAAGATGTCGCATTTTCAGGTATTACGGATGAACTCTTCAATCTTTTTCACTGCATGGTGATAGGAGGCTTTGAGTGCACCTTCCGAGGTGTCCAGTACGCGGCTCATTTCTTCGTAGGGCATTTCATCATAGTACCTCAGGTTAAAAACAATTCTTTGTTTTTCAGGCAGTGCCAGAATAGCCTTTTGCAGTTTCCATTCAAGTTTGTTGGGATCAAATTGCGCATCTGCTTTCAGGGTATTGCTAAGGCCTGTTTCTACGTCTGACAGTGATATTGAATTGTTTTTCTTTTGTTTTTCCAGGAAGGTGAGGCATTCATTGGTGGCTATCTTATACAGCCAGGTGTATAACTGGGCATCTTCACGGAATCCTTCCAGGTTTTTCCAGACCTTCACAAACACATTCTGCAATACATCATTGGCATCATCATGGTCGAGTACCAGCCTTCTGATGTGCCAGTAGAGTCTTTCCTGGTATTTCCGGATGATAGCGGTAAATCCTTTCTCCTTGGTAGCAGGGTCCCTGTACGTTGCTAATAGTGTTTTATCATCCTGATGTATGCTCATTCTTAGGTTAAATGGTTTACATAAAAAAAACCACCTGTAAGATGGTTTTTTTTATGTAAAGTTTAATCCGGTACAGATTATTTCTTCTTTCTGGCTATTGCTTTTTCAGCAGCAGCAACGATATGATCTGTATCCAGGCCATATTTCTTCAGCAGATCCAGTGGTTTACCACTTTCACCGAAAGTATCATTGGTACCTACGTATTCGATAGGAATTGGATTGTGGCGGGCCGCTACCTGTGCGATGCTGTCGCCCAGACCTCCCAGTACGTTATGCTCTTCAGCGGTTACTGCGCAACCGGTCTTAGAGATGGAACGCAGTACTGCTTCTTCGTCCAGTGGTTTAATAGTGTGGATATTGATGATCTCAACACTGTAACCTCTTTCTTCCAGGATCTTACCTGCTTCGACAGATAACCATACCATGTGACCGCAGGCGAACAGGGTGATGTCTGTTCCTTCGTGCAGTATCTGGGCTTTACCTACTTCGAATTTCTGGTCTTCCGGAGTGAAGTTAGGCCATTTCGGACGGCCGAAACGGAGATAAACTGGTCCTTCGTAGTCGGCTACGGCGATAGTAGCTGCTTTTGTCTGGTTGAAATCGCATGGAACGATCACGGTCATGCCCGGGAGCATTTTCATCATACCGATATCTTCCAGGATCTGGTGGGTAGCACCATCTTCACCAAGTGTTAAACCGGCATGAGATGCACAGATCTTTACGTTCTTGCCGGAATAGGCAACGGACTGGCGGATCTGGTCGTATACACGGCCTGTGGAAAAGTTAGCAAATGTAGTAGTATATGGGATCTTACCACCGATGGTCATACCGGCAGCTATACCTATCATATTTGCTTCAGCGATACCTACCTGTACAAAGCGGTCAGGAAACTCCTTAATAAAGGCATTCAGTTTCATCGAACCCAACAGGTCAGCAGTCAGTGCTACTACATTAGGATTTTTACGCCCAGCTTCCAATATACCTTCTCCAAAGCCTGCGCGTGTCTCTTTCTCATTTAACGGTTTAATATCTTTTACCATAGCCTTATATTAAGAATTGTGTCGTAAATGTAAGAAATAAACTTTTTAATTACTAAGAACCCTGTCTCTTAAAGCCACTTCCCACTGCCAGGCCGTGCGCATCATATCTTCTATGCCGATATTCGGTTCCCAGCCCAGCAACTGCTTGGCCTTGTTATTATTGGCATATATGGCGATCACATCGCCCGGACGGCGTGGCCCCAGTTCATAGTTCAGTTTTACGCCGGAGATCTTTTCAAAGGCCTTGATAGCTTCCAGTACGGTCACGCCGTTGCCGGTACCGAGGTTGAAGATCTCGCAATTGTCTGTATTCTTCTGATCCAGCAGGTATTGCAGGGCCTTTGTATGGGCGTTGGCTATATCCATTACATGGATATAATCGCGGATGCAGGAACCATCGCGGGTATCGTAGTCATGACCAAACACCGTCAGCTTTGGAATTTTGCCGATGGCTGTCTGCGTAATAACCGGTACCAGGTTGTCCGGGCGGCCCAGCGGCAGTTCTCCGATCAGTGCGGAAGGATGGGCGCCAACGGGATTAAAGTAACGGAGCAGGATGGACTGGGTATCATTGACCTTACTATAATCCTGGATCATCTGTTCGCCCATTTGTTTGGTGCGGGCGTAAGGAGATTGTGCTTCTCCCAGCGGAGTGGCCTCTACTACAGGCAGTTCCGTGGTATTGCCATATACGGAGCAGGAGGAAGAGAATACCAGGTTAGGGATATTGAACTCTTTCACACACTTCAGTACGTTCACCAGGGAAGCGAGATTATTATGGAAGTAAAATAATGGATCAGCTACTGATTCTGGAACTGTTTTAAGCGCTGCAAAGTGGATCACGCCTACGATATCACGGTTTTCATGGAACACGGCGTGTGTATCTTCCAGGTTGCAGAGGTCTACCTTGTAGTTACGGATCTTTTTGCCTGTGATTTTTTCGATGCCGTCCAGCAGTTGTGTACTGCTGCGGATGTTGCTGTCTACTGAAACTACGTCAAAGCCATTGTTAATCAGATCTACGATAGTGTGCGCACCGATATAACCGCAACCACCGGTAACAAGAACCTTCATATGTCTTTATTTTTTTTGAATGTTTTAGGATTAATTACAATCAGATGTGCAAATGAACCTGGAATTAAGGACGGGAATTTATGCCCGCAAATGCTGATTTAAATAATTGAGTTACGAATGTACGTTTCCTAATCCTTAATTCTTAATTTTTAATGTTCAGATTTTCTGTTCAAGGATCTTTTCCAGATATTGTCCATAGCCGCTTTTCAGTAATGGCTGTGCAAGCGTCTGTAATTGTTCACGGGAAATAAAGCCCTGCCTGTAAGCAATTTCCTCTATGCAGGCAATCTTGATGCCCTGTCGTTGTTCGATGACCTGGACGAACTGTGAGGCCTGCATGAGTGAGTCAAAGGTGCCGGTGTCCAGCCAGGCCGTACCACGGGGCAGGATAGACACTTTCAGTTTTCCGCGGCGCAGGTATTCCCTGTTCACATCGGTGATCTCATATTCCCCGCGTGGGCTGGGCTTCAGATCTGCGGCTATTTTAATAACGTCATTATCGTAGAAATATAATCCTGGCACAGCATAGCTGCTCTTGGGCTGTTGAGGTTTTTCCTCTATGGACACGGCCTGCATCTTTTCATCAAACTCTACTACCCCATAGCGTTCAGGGTCAGATACCTGGTAGGCGTATACGATACCTCCCTCTGGTTTTACGTTGTTGGCCAGCTGTGTACCCAGGCCGGCGCCGTAAAAGATATTATCACCCAGTACCAATGCTACATTATCATCTCCAATAAAGTCACGGCCTATTACAAATGCCTGTGCGAGACCATTTGGGAGGGGCTGTTCCGCATAGTTCAGCTTCAACCCAAGTTGCTCACCGTTGCCGAATAACCTTTTGAAAGCGGGCAGGTCGTGTGGTGTAGATATGATCAGGATCTCTTTTATACCGGCCAGCATCAAAGTGGAAAGCGGATAATAAATCATTGGTTTATCATAAACCGGCATGATTTGTTTGCTGATGGCATAGGTAATGGGGTGTAAACGAGTCCCGGAACCTCCGGCCAGTATGATACCTTTCATAGCATTTATTATAAGAATGAATAATGAAAACAGGTTCTTCAAAAGCCCTACAAAAATAGGGGGCTCTGTGATAAAAAAAAGGAAAAACTCAAAAAGCAGGGGTATTAAAAGAGAAAGCCCTCCGGTCATTCCATTTGCAATGGGCGATGCCGGAGGGCTTATTATAATAAGTAGTTATACTGCTTATCAGAGGAATAGATTGACTACAAAGTACACAGCAGCAGCCAGTAATGCACTGATAGGAATGGTCAGTATCCATGCCCAGAGCAGGCTTACGGTTACCCCCCAGCGTACCGCAGAGAGACGTTTTGTAGCGCCCACCCCGATAATAGAACCGGTAATGGTGTGGGTGGTACTCACAGGAATACCCAGTGTTTCTGTGAGGTAAAGCGTAACGGCACCCGCAGTTTCCGCAGCCACACCTTCCAGTGGTGTTACCTTGGTGATACGGGATCCCATGGTTTTAACGATCTTCCAGCCACCGCTCATGGTACCGAGGGCTATGGCAACGAAGCAGGATAATGGCACCCAGTTCGGAACTTTGGTAACATCGTCAATAGTGCCATGGGCTACCAGTGCTGCAGCAATGATACCCATTACCTTCTGGGCATCGTTACCACCGTGCGCAAGGCTCAGGGCTCCTGAAGATACCAGCTGTAAGCGCTTGAACCAGTTTTCCGCCCTGTAAGGATTTGCCTTACGGCATACGTTCATAATAATAATAGTGATCACAAAAGCTACGATCATCCCTATGAAAGGCGCCAGGGCGATGAAGTAAATAATAGGCATTACCTTGGCATAGTTGATCACGTCAAAAGAGCCATGTGCTGCTGCTATGGCAGCGCCTATGAAACCACCGATAAGGGTATGTGAAGAACTGGAAGGTATACCATACCACCAGGTCAGCAGGTTCCAGGTAATGGCAGCTATCAGACCGCAAAGGATCACCTTCAGGGTAATAAATTGTTCAAAAACCGATTTAGCGATCGTGTTTCCCACTTTGAACTCCCCGTAAACGTACTTGGAAATAAAGAAAGCCGCAAAGTTGAATACGGCAGCCCATAGTACTGCCTGGAAGGGAGTCAGCACCTTGGTGGATACGATGGTAGCTATAGAATTAGCCGCATCATGAAAACCGTTGATATAATCGAATATGAACGCCAGTATAATGATGGAGACAAGTAAGGTCATTAGAAAGTAGTTTGCATTAAATAGGCATACCGGAGATACATAATCTTTTGATTATGCATATTTTATGATGATGGACTCTATCACATTGGCGCAATCTTCGCATTTATCCGTAGCGATTTCCAGTGCCTGGTACAGTTCACGCATTTTCAGCAGTTCCCCTGCATTGTTGGCTTCTTTCTCGAACAGATCTGCAATGGCCATGTCATAGATGTCATCCGCATGGTTCTCCAGGCTATTGATCCTTACACAGGCATCCGTAATGTTACGCATGTTGGACATGGTACGCAGTTCGGGGATCGCTTTGTGCAGCTCCAGGGTACCCTGGTAGATCAGGTCAGCCAGTTTACGAACACTTTCATTGATTTCCTGTACTTTATACAGGTCCAGTCTTTTTGCGGAACCGTGGATATAGTCAGCTACATCGTCCAGGGTAGCCGCCAGGTGGTGGATGTCTTCACGGTCAAATGGAGTAATGAAGTTCTGGCCCAGTTCCACAAAGATGCGATGAGTAAAATCATCATTCTTGTGCTCGAGCCGCTCAATCAGATGGGTTTTGTCCTTACGCACTGCCATGTCTGTAGCGGAAACCAGTTCAACCAGCACCTTCCCCATTTCTACCAGGTTGGCAGACACATCTTCGAATAATGAATAAAAAACCCTGTCTTTTGGTATAAATAACTTTACAAAAGAATTGAAGCCTCCCATACTCTTTGTTTGAAAATTTGGCGCAAAAATAGCTTTCCGCCGGCAATACCTCCAAGAAAATATTATCCTTAATGATTCCTTAACACTGGATTAATATAAAAGTAATATAGCAATTTTTTCTTTGTATTGTGAAAAAAGGCTGCGTGTGATGAGGTTATCCCTACACCTGTGGCCGTTTTTGACGGACTAAACTATTTTTAACCAAACCTAACAACTGCCCGGTTTTTTCGGTTCAATCCTCATTAAAAATGTCTGAAAAGCGCCCTCTCGATATTGTTGTGATATCTGACGTACATCTCGGAATTTACGGTTGCCATGCCAAGGAACTGGTACAGTACCTGGATAGCATTGATCCTAAGATATTGGTACTGAACGGGGATATTATTGATATCTGGCAGTTTAGCAAACGTTATTTCCCGAAAGCACATACCAAAGTGATCCGCAGGATCCTAAAAATGACCGGAAAGGGAACAGAGGTATATTACCTGACAGGTAACCACGATGAGGCCCTGCGGAAATTTGCCGGGTTCGGATTGGGGAACCTGGTCATTGATAATAAACTGATCCTGGAGGTAGATGGGAAAAGACATTGGTTCTTCCATGGTGATGTGTACGATGTTACCATGAAGAACTCAAAATGGCTGGCTAAGCTGGGAGGAAAGGGATATGACCTGCTGATAATTATTAACAGGCTGGTTAATAATATGTTAGAGCGGATGGGAAAGGAGAAAATGAGCTTTTCCAAAAAAGTGAAACATGGTGTGAAACAGGCGGTTAAGTTCATTTCCGATTTTGAACAGGTAGTAGCCGAAATAGCGATCGATAAAGAATTTGATGTGGTGTGCTGTGGGCACATCCACCAACCTATTATCAAAGAAATGCAGCATAACGGTAAAACCGTTACTTATCTGAATTCCGGAGATTGGGTGGAAAGCCTGACCTCGCTGGAATATACCAATGGACAATGGACCCTTTACCAATACCCCGTATCCAAAACCCGTGTTGTATTACCGGAAGAGGAAGAAGATGCCTCCATCGTGCCCTGGGGTGATATTTCCAAGGTGATCAGCTTCCCGCAACAATAGCTCATATATAAACCATTGTTATTTAACATTTATTTATGATATAATAACAACTGCTTAATATTCATTTAATACAGGGCTGTTAAGTTTGTGATATTATATTCAGTGATCCGACTGGTAATGCTAACATAAATAGTAAGATGAAAGTATTGAAGTTACATCCTCTAATGACAGTTTCCCTGTTACAAATGCAGTTTCAGCGACTGCTTTCGTGTAACATAGCAGTTTACCTGCGCAATTCACCGGCCAATGCATTTGATACATTAGGAGAAGCCGGTTTCCCCGAAGAAATGCTGATCGAATTTCCTATCGATGAAACTTTAAGCCTGAGAGAGTTTGAAGAAGAGCTGGAAGATAAATTCAATTTTACACTGGAGCTTTGTAATAAGGATAACAAGCCGTTTACAAATAAAAGCATGCATCTGTTCCAGTTAATTGCTTCATTATCGGATGGGAAAAAACATAATAACGAATACAATGCGCAGCTTGATATTACGCTTGAGAGGTTGTTGAACAATAACCATCAGGGACCGCAGCAAATTGCCTGCTGATACCCGGTGCACTTAGCATTACCACGCCTGACTTATTTGTTATTACTATCCTGTGAGCCTTAACTATCCCTGACCGTGTTAACTATTTTTTAATCATTCCTTAACAATTAACATTCTCGTAACCTTGCTGTAACACTGCGGTAACACACCCACGATACTTTTGCGGCAGAAATTCTATCAACTCACAGAATCAGCTTATATCGTGAAACATTCTTTTGTGTCCGCACTGTTATGTGTATGCCTTCTTTTGAGCTCCTTCCTTTCCGCGTTTGCTGTAATAGATAATGGGAAAGTAACAGGTAAAGTAACTGACCAGAAAACAGGTGAAGCCCTCATAGGCGTTACTGTTATAGTACAAGGTACAAGTACCGGTGCGGTTACTGATGTTGAAGGCCGCTATACTTTAAATCTCGCTCCCGGTACCTATACGCTGGAGTTTAAATACATGGGGTACCAGACCAAAGCGGTAAGCGAAGTGGTGGTGAAACCCGGCGCTCCTACACAGTTACCTGTGATCATGGATGAACCTAAATCCAAGGACCTGAAGGAGGTCGTGATCAGGGGTTCTTTCAAACAGGAGACGATCAATGCTTTATATACTGCACAGAAGAATAACGTAGCTGTATCCAGCGGCATCTCTGCAGAACAGATCAAAGCATCCCCTGATAAGAATACAGGTGAAGTATTAAAACGTGTGAGCGGCGCAAGTATACAGGATAATAAATTCGTAGTAGTGCGTGGTCTGACTGACCGTTACAACAACGCCACTATGAACAATGTGCTGTTGCCAAGTACAGAGCCTGACAGGAAATCATTCTCTTTCGATATCATCCCTTCCGGTTTGATCGATAATATGGTGATCAACAAAACTGCTACTCCCGATAAACCGGGCGACTTCGCAGGTGGTCTGATCCAGGTAAGCACAAAAGATTTCCCAGATGAGAAATTTGTGACTGCTTCTGTGGGTATGTCTGTAAATACATTGTCTACCTTCAAAGATGCCAAGTCAGGTATGCGTGGTAGTACTGATTACTGGACATTTGACAATGGTTCAAGGAAGCTGCCTTCAGGTGTTCCTGCTACGGCCGAAGATTTTAATAATGTATCCGGAAAAGCTCAGGATGATCTGAACAGGTCTTTCAAAAATAACTGGAAAATATCCAAAACGACTGTTGCGCCAGGTACAAGTTTACAATTGACTGCTGGTAATACGAAGTATTACGGTGAGCGTAAACTGGGTTATGTATTCTCACTCACACACAGCCATAGTGAACGTAATGAGTTTGCAGAGCGTAATGATTTTGATATAGACAACAAGGTGTATAAACGCCATAATATTGATACCAGCAACAAGTATTCAAGTGCCTTGGGTGCTGTAGCAAACTTTGCTTACAGTTACAAAAACAACAAGATATCTTTCAAGAATATCTATAATCGTATTCTTGATAATAATACTGTGCTGCGCCAGGTGGCTACTGATCCTAATCCTCCCTTCCATTATTTGTCACAATCTTACCTGCTTAACCTGGTACAGCGTTATATCCTGTCTTCTACTTTACAGGGTGAACATGGACTTGGCAATAACAGGAGAATAGAATGGATGGTAAACTATTCCAACACTAACCGCCAGGAGCCGGATATCCGTATTTCCAACTATACAGATAGCCATGCTATCATCAATCAGCCTGTAAATGGAGGTTCTTCCCGTGGCTACTTCAAAGTGAACGATAATATTTTCAATGGTGGTGCTTCTTACCAGTTCCCACTGGTAAAAGACAGCAAAGACCATTCTCTGAAGATCGGTGGATTTGAACAGTACAGAAAACGCTTCTCTAGCTACAGGCCATTATCATATCAATCCGCACCCGGATTTCCATACGATAAACTGACAGCCAGCCCTTATGAATTGTTCTCAAATGAGAACCTGGGTAGCAATGGTATCTATCTGTTAGACAATACCTCACCTTCCGGTATCTATGATGCTTCATCTAACCTGACTGCTGGTTATTTCATGTTTGATAATTTCATTACGAAAAAGCTGAGAGTAATATGGGGCCTTCGTTATGAATCTTACAGACAACAACTGAAGCCGAAAACCAACGTAGGATCCGGATCTTATACCACAGATACTACCTACAGCAGCTTCCTGCCATCTGCTAACTTCGTATACGCGCTGACAGATAAAACCAATCTGCGATTGTCATATTCCAACACTGTTGCAAGACCGGAATTCCGGGAAATAGCATCTTTCAGCTTCTTCGATTTCCAGAACACTGCTGCCGTTTTTGGTAATCCCAAGTTAAAGCAGACACGTATCAGCAATATCGACCTTCGTTATGAGCTGTATCCCGGCGCCGGAGAGACTTTTGCAGTGGCTGTTTTCTACAAGAAATTCAAGAATCCGATTTCTGAGTCCTGGTACAGCCTTGACAATAATGACCGTACTTATATCAACCTGGATGACGCTAATACTTTCGGTGCAGAACTGGAAGTGCGTAAGAACCTGGAGTTTGCAATGGGTAACTGGGGAAAGAACTCCTATGTTTTCGCCAACGGAGCATATATCCATTCTTCTATCAAAAATCCTAACCAGACCGTGCGTAACATCAATGGTGAAACAAGACGCATGCCTGGCCAGTCGCCGTACCTGATCAATGCGGGCTTGCAGATCAATAACCCTAATAATGATATGGGCGTAACCGTCCTGTATAACAGGATTGGCCCAAGGATCAATATCGTTGGAGATGACAGCAGCAACAAGCTGGATATCTTTGAAAATTCAAGGAACCTGCTCGACCTGCAACTCAGCAAACGCCTGTTTAAGAAGAATGCAGAGATAAAACTGAATATCTCTGATATTTTAAACAACCCATACGTATTATACCAGAACAAAGACAATAAGAAGAGCTATTCAAAGGGGACAGATTACCTGTTCTACACGTACAAATATGGTACAAACTTCTCGTTGAGCTTCTCTTATACATTCCATTAATAAGTTGATCATTTCATAACATACAGCTAATATTCCTATAACATTTAATCTATTTTTTTGGTAAAAATTAATTTCTAATTCTATGACAAAAATGAAAACATCGGTTTTGCTTATGGCTACTGCACTGGCTGCCACATTTGTAGCTTGTAAGGACGATGATAAGGTAACGCCAACACCTGATAAACCAAAAGCAACCGTTGAGCTGAAAGGTAAAATTGCTGCAAATAGAACGCTTTCAAAAGATACTATCTACCTCATGAAGGAATATGTGTACGTTGTTAACAACGCTACACTGACCATCGAACCAGGTACAACAATTCTCGGTGGAACTGTTACCACTACTACCGGTGGTACACTGATCATCACTGCAGGTGCTAAGCTGATCGCTAAGGGCACTGCAGATGCACCGATCGTATTCACTTCCTCCAAAGCTCCTGGTGCACGTAAGAAAGGTGACTGGGGTGGTATCATCCTGTTAGGGAAGGCAAGCACAAACAGGGCTGCTGACAAAAGAAACGTAGAAGGTTTACAGGAAGTTGATGCAACTGTTAGCCTGTCTTATGGTAATCCTACCGGTGCTGCTCAGGGTGATGATATGGACAACTCTGGTATTCTCCAGTATGTAAGGGTGGAATTTGGTGGTATTGCACTGTCCAGCACTCCTGATAGTGAAGTGAACGGTGTTACTTTCTACGCTGTTGGTGCCGGTACTACAGTTGACCACGTACAGGTTAGCTACTCCGGCGACGATGCTTTCGAATGGTTTGGCGGTAATGTAAACTGTAAATACCTGGTTGCTTACGGTACACTGGACGACAACTTCGATATGGACAGCGGTTTCAAAGGTAAGCTGCAGTACTGCGTAGCTTTACAGGATCCTGCGGCTTCTGACGTAGTAAGTCTGTCAAACGGTCTTGAAGTTGATAACCTGAGCGGTGCAAACGCCAGCACTCCTTTCACTCACCCGATCATTTCTAACCTGACCATCGTTGGTCCTGGTGCTGCTACCGGTAATGGCGATTATTTCTACGCTGGTGCAAGATGGAGAAGAGGCGCTACTTTCACTGTAGCTAACTCTGTATTCTCTGGAGATCCGGTTGCTATTGATGTTGAGAGTAAAGTTGCTCAGGACTCTGTGGCTGCTGGCAACTCTAAAATCGTTAACTCTATCTTCCAGGTTGGTGGTGTGAGCCCTGTGTCCAGCGCCCGTGGTGCAGGTGCTACTGCTATCGGTCCTGTATACTTTGATGCTGACACCAAAGATGCCAGCTACCTGAACGGTGCTGCTATCCTGAACCTGGTGATGACTGTAGCAAGCAAGAATGACACACTGAAAACGCTTGGTGATGTATTTGCCAAGGTCCCTGCTGCTGCTGCTTACAAAGCCAGCAACACTGAATTTGCGCTGAAAACTGCAAAAGCTGCAGTATGGGGCGCCGAGTTCGATGCTTTCTTTGATAAAGTTAATTATGTTGGTGCGGTAGATCCTGCTAACCCATGGACTAAACAATCCTGGATCAACTGGTCTCCAAACGAAACCGTATACGTAAAAGAGTAATCTTTGTATATAACTGCTTGTCAGGAGGGATAGACTTTGCGTCTGTCCCTCTTTTGTTTTTTTTATGTGTTGCTTCCCGATACGGCCCCTTTTCAATAGGGGCCTCCTTAACGATTTCTTAATATTCCCTTTAACAGAGATACGCTAACTTATCCATCGATATACCCTTATTATTTTGTTAACTTTTAATTGAGCCCTCAAATGAGAATCACATCTTCGCTACTCACGGTAGCGCTATTGCTTTTGTTTTGTTTTGTTGCCTGTAAGAAAAACGACATCTCTAATCCGGCATCTGCCAATGGTAATCAGGAGCATATTGATCAGAAATATCTCGACAAGATTGCAAAGCTGGGACTTGATGTGTCTTCCGTAAAATGCTATGATTCGATCTTTGTTGTGGAAGGCGATATTGCAATTTCAAAAAAGTTCCTTGACACCTTCTCTGTTCCTGTCTTCAAGCCCAACGATCGCCATGCTTACACTGACCAGTTGTTGTCGTTTAACAACATCAGGATCTATACATCGCAGCCGTGGTGGTCTAATAGTACCTACTATGCTGCTTTGAACAGGGCATTGTATGAATGGAATTCAATAGGTTCCAATCTTAACTTTCATATGCTGTTCCAAACAGATCAGGGATATGACTGGAACCTTATTTTCACCACGCTCCCTTCAGGTGTACTGGCAATGGCAGATTTTCCAGGCCTGCCGAATATGAACGGTGTGCCAGGTTATAACATCCTTGTGGACCAGAATTATATCAATTCACTGCATCTCTCCAGTAACCAGATCAGCTGGATATTGACACATGAAATAGGGCATATGCTGGGATTACGTCATAGCGACTGGGACATTTATGGAGAGCCTAACAGCGAGAATGGTTATTACTTCGGAGCAAACTATTTCTCCAATATTACAGTAGAGGATCCTAATTCTGTGATGAGGAAGTTCTTCTCTACCAGCATTGATGGCAATACCCTGTTAAGCTCGTATGACAGGTTAGCCGTAAATACATTGTATCCGCTTAATTCCTGTAATCTGCAGACATTCATCAACCGTCCTGCTGTAGTTTCTTCAGGAGAGGCTTCCGGAACATTGTATCCTTCATATAGAGGACCTCTTAATTTTATAGAATGGCAGATCACAAACAGCGCCACGGGTTATAACTATACTTCTACTGATTCCGATATCGAGTTCCAGGTGCCAAGCCTGGCCCCCGGCACTTATGTGTTCAGAACAAGGATCACTACATCTAACTGTATAAGCAGTTGGGCAAGCAAGACAATCACTATTCAATAGGCGCAGTAACAGCGGGTACCATCACAGTGCCCGCTGTTCTGCTATATATAGACTATATGTAAGGGATCTGTTCTTTCAGTTCTTCTGCTTCATGGATCGCTTTCACTGTTTTGAGCAGCGCATCAGGTGTTACTGAAATGCTGTCTATACCCTGCTCTACGAGAAACTTTGTAAAATCGGGGAAGTCAGAAGGCCCCTGTCCGCATATTCCTACTTTAACCTGTTTCCTTTTGGCTGCAGTGATCAGCATGCTGATCATCCTTAACACCGCCGGATTACGTTCGTTGTAAAGGCCCGCGATCAGTGAAGAGTCGCGGTCCAGTCCCAGTGTAAGCTGGGTAAGGTCGTTAGAGCCGATGGAGAAGCCATCTATATGCGCAGCAAATTCTTCAGCCATGATAATGTTGGAAGGTATTTCTGCCATGAGGTATACCTCCAGCCCGTTACGGCCTCTTTCTATGCCATATTGCTTCATGGTATCCAGTACAAGCAACAGTTCATCCACCGTTCTGCAGAAGGGAATCATCACCACCACATTCTTCAGCCCCATCTCTTCCCTCACCTTTTTGATGGCCTTACATTCCAATGCAAAGGCTGCCTTGTATTTCTCAGAGTAGTACCGCGATGCACCCCGCCAGCCGATCATGGGGTTCTCTTCTTCCGGCTCAAAATATTTTCCGCCTAAAAGATTGTAGTATTCATTGCTCTTGAAATCAGAGAAGCGTACAATGACCTTACCCGGATGGAATCCTGCTGCAATCTTTGCAATGCCGTAAGCGAGTTTCTGTACGAAGTAAGCCTCCTCGTCATCATAACCTCTGATGAGCTGCATGATATCAGCCGTCAGAGCCGGATCGTTCAGGGTCCTGTGGTGCAGCAGTGCAAGCGGATGGACCTTGATATAGTTGTTGATGATGAATTCTTCCCTTGCCAGCCCTACGCCTTTGTTGGGCAGGTGTGAGAACTGAAAGGCCATTGCCGGAGAGGCTACATTGAGCATCAGCGCCGTTTTGATCTCAGGCAGCTCGCGTAAGTCGAAGGAGGTTTCTTTGTAAGGCACCAGGCCTTCATAAATGATACCTTCATCACCTTCTGCACAGCTGATGGTAATATCTTGTCCGGTAGAGAGTAATTCTGTTGCATTACCACAACCAACGATGGCAGGGATGCCCATTTCTCTGGCTACAATGGCCGCATGACAGGTTCTGCCACCTTTGTTGGTGACGATCGCTGCTGCCATTTTCATGATGGGCTCCCAGTCAGGGTCGGTCATGTCTGTTACCAGCACATCGCCCGCTTTGAATTCAGTTCCTTCTGTGATGCGTTTGTCGAGAGAGAACAGGATGTTGACCTTTCCGGAAGCGATCTTATCTCCAACTGCTATTCCTTTCAGGAGTGGAGTAGCGCTGCCTTCAAGAGAATATGAAGTAATAGTGTGATGTTCTTTCTGGGAGTGAATGGTTTCCGGGCGGGCCTGCACAATGAAGAGTTCATTGCTTAACCCGTCGAGGGCCCATTCAATATCCATAGGGCACCATTTGTCTTTTAGTTCAGAATAATAGTCTTCTATTTTGCATACCCATTCCGCCAGTTGCAGGATCTGTTTATCTCTCAGGCAGAATCGCTGCTGATTCCCTCTTTCAACGGGGATCACTTTTGTGCGCTGGTCATTGCTTTCCCCATAGATCATCATCTTATCCTTAATGCCCAGCCGCTTTTCAATGATGGGCGAGAACTTGCCATTGAGCGCTGGTTTGAACACGATGAATTCGTCGGGCGATACTGCGCCCTGTACGACCATTTCACCAAGGCCAAATGCGCCGTTGACTACCACGACATCTTTAAAACCTGACTCTGTATCGAGAGAGAAGGCTACACCAGCAGCGCCGAGGTCGGAGCGTACCATCTTCTGCACACAGACAGAGAGGCCGATACTGAAATGATCATATCCGAAGTTCTGCCGATAACTAATGGCCCTGTCGGTAAAGAGGGAAGCAAAACAGTTACGTACGGCATCTATGAGCGCAGCAGGTCCCCGTACATTCAGATATGTTTCCTGCTGGCCGGCAAAGGAGGCATCGGGCAGGTCTTCAGTAGTGGCAGATGAGCGTACAGCTACGTCGGTGATATCCTGGCCATACTCCCTGGACAACTCCATATAAGCGCTGATGATCTCAGCACTGAGTTCATGAGGGAATTTGGTATTGCTGATGGCCTGCCTGATGCGCTGACCCGCCCGGCGTAAGGTAACCAGTGAGTTGAAATCAATACCTTCGATCTGTTCGCGGATATATTCTTCCAGACCACTCTGGCGTAAGAACTGATAGTATGCAGTTGTTGTAATGGCAAATCCGGAGGGGATATTAATACCGGCCCTGGAAAGGTTGGCAATCATTTCCCCCAGCGAGGCACATTTCCCGCCTACGATAGGGATATCCTCCAGGCCTAATGCCTGTAAAGGAATTACAATTCTTGTTTCCATTAATGAGAAAAATTTTGGTGTATGATAGTTGGCGCGTCAGGATAAAGGTCATGATTATTGTATATAGAAATACAGATGTATGCTAAAGCCGAAAACAAATCTATAAAGCGCTGCGGCGCATGATTTTTTTTCCGGAGTAGTGTCTTTATTCTACGTATTTTTAGTAAAATATTCCCCAATGCATTTCACGTTAGATGAAACCGACCTACACATACTGGATCTGTTGCAGGAAGACGCACGCCTCACCAACAAAGAAATAGCGGCGAAACTGGGAAAATCAGTGACCTCCATTTTTGAAAGAATAAAGCGCCTGGAATGTGAAGGATATATTAAAGGGTATGTAGCCATATTGGACAGGAAGCGGATGGGAAAACATGTGACCGCCTTTGCTAATATTACACTGAAAGAGCATGGGCATGATGTGTTCCTGCTTTTTGAATCAAAAGTGAACGCTTTCCCGGAGGTCATGGAATGTTATAAGATCAATGGTCCGTATGATTATCTTCTGAAGGTAATGGTGGCCGACCTGGAAGAATATGAACTGTTTATAACAAATAAGCTTTCCCGCCTGGATGCCGTCAGCCGCATCAACAGTCTCTTCGTAATAGCGGAACCCAAGCATGAAACTGCCTTGTCACTAAACACGGGACAGATCATCAAAACAACAAAGCCAGGTAAGAAAGATGAGGATAAGGATAAATCCGGCTATAGTGAGAGGTGATATGGTGATTCATGCTTTAACGAATAATTTCATATAGGCGTAAATCTGCATGTTAAACGGCTGCAGGAAAGAAGGCTTGCATTATGAAAAACTTAACATACTTAAAAGCGAAAGTTAATATTAGGGTAACAATCCCTTAACACAGGCTGTCTATTTTTGATATAATGCGAACAAATTGGAAACCTATATAGCGAAACACCCTTATTTGTTGCTGCATCCTGATAAGCTTGTATGGATGAACATGGTCCACTTCAAACTCATGCTTCCTGTATCTATGCCTGGAAACGAGTGAAAATTTAACAAGCCCAACAGAAAATATTTCACACATAGTTCAATGGCTTAATCCATAAGTCATTGAATTTGATACGTACGCCGGTGTGTTAACATTAATTTAATATTGCGTTAACATATGCGTAATGTAGCAGGGATACGTTTGCGTCAAAATTCAAAAGACGTGAATAAGAAATTCTATTCATTATTGCTATTTGTAGGTATCCTTGTACTGTCTGCAGCCGGCTTGAGAGCACAGATCACTACTTCCCAGCTCACGGGAAAGGTAGTCAGCAGTAAAGGCGAGGCGTTGCCAGGTGTAACAGTACTGGCAGTGAACACATCAACCGGTACGCGTTACGGAGCTCAAACAAACGCGGATGGCCGTTACCTGATCAATAACGTAAATCCAGGTGGCCCTTATGTAATAACAGTTTCCTTCATTGGTTATAAAAAAGAAGAAAGACCTGACATTAACCTGTCATTGGGTAGCAGTACTTTCAACTTCCAGCTGACCGACGCTTCTACTGCGCTGAGTGAAGTAGTAGTGAAAGGTAATACTACCGGCAAATCCGGTGGCGCCTTTAAAATAGGTCAGAATCAGTTAAAGACCCTTCCTTCCATCAATCGTAGCTTCCAGGACTTTACACGTGCTACTCCACAGAGTAACAACAACTCCTTCCTGGGTACCAACTACCGTTATAATAACGTAACCCTGGATGGTGCTATCAACAACGATGCGATCGGCTTTAGCCCTTCCCTCGGCGGACAGAGCAACAGCTCCGGCCAGCCTGGTAGCAGCACCCGTTCAAACCCGGTATCGCTGGACGCGATCCAGGATATCCAGGTTTACCTGGCTCCTTATGATGTGAAGATCGGTAACTTCCTGGGTGGTAGTATCAACGCGGTAACCCGTAGCGGTACCAACGAATTCCATGGCTCTGTATATGGTTTCGGCCGTAATGCCGGTATGATCGGTAAGAACAATGCCGGTGACGGTTCCAAACTGCCTTCCGACTTCCATGATTACCAGACTGGTGTTAGATTGGGCTTCCCTATTATCAAGGATAAATTGTTCTTCTTCACCAACGAGGAAATAGCACGTCGTCGTGACCCGGTGATCCTGGGCGCAGGTTCTGCTGATATGCCACTGATCACCGTACAGGAGGCAGAACAGATCCGTCAGCACATGCTGAGCCTTGATGTAACCAAATCAGGTAAATACGATCCGGGAACTTATGGCAACACATCTATATATGCTAACTCTAATAAGTTCTTCAACCGTCTGGACTGGAACATCAATGATAAACACCAGTTATCAGTACGTAACAATACCATCACTTCAGAGGCCACCAACCTGGAGCGTGACCAGCAGAACTTCCGTTTCAGCGGTATCGACTTCAAACAGGTGAACAACCAGTCCTCTACTGTTGCGGAATTGAAAAGCCGTTTTAACAATACTGTTTCCAACAGCCTGATCATCGGTTATTCCAACATCCATGACTATCGTACCCCTTCTTCAGACCCTTCACTGCCACAGATCCAGATCAAATCAAGAGGTGGTACCATCTTCCTGGGTACAGACCGTGAAGCGTCTATCTTCGATATGAAACAGAAGACCTTTGAATTCACCGATAACGTGAACATTTTCAAAGGCAAACATAACATCACCATCGGTACACACAATGAGTTGTACAACATCACCTATGGTTTTGTGAACTCCTGGAACGGCCGTGTAGACTATGACAGTATCGCAGACTTCCTGGCCGACGCTCCAAGCCGTGTACGCGCTAACTTTAATTATACCAACAATTCCCGTGATTATATCATGGCGAATCCTCCGGCTAAGTTCAAGATCGGTATGTACAGCCTGTACGCTCAGGATGAGATCCAGCTGACTGACCGTTTTAAACTGACTCCAGGTATCCGTTTCGATTATACCAGCCTGCCTAACAGACAGGCATTGAGCGACAAGACCACAAACGCTCCGGTAGATCCTAACTTCGGGACAACTTACAGCTATACACAGCCAAGAAACATCAACAATAAATATCTTAACAACATCCAGATCTCCCCTCGTCTGGGCTTTAACTTCGACATCAAGGGCGATCAGAGCCTGGTACTGCGTGGAGGAACTGGCCTGTTCACCGGTCGTATTCCATTCGCATGGTTAGGTTATGCATACTACAACAACGGTACAAGCTATGGTGCATATGATAAACGATTCACCAAAACTGCACCTCCTGTAGCAGGTAGCAATCCGGTGAAAGTATCTGACCAGGGCGCTGCGCAGTTTGTAGCTGCACAGGGTGTTAACGTAAACGACGCAACCGGTGCTACCCAGGTGGACCTGATCGACAACAACTTCAAAATGCCGCAGATGTGGAGAAGCAGCCTGGCGCTGGATTACTCTACAGAAAACAGGTGGAGATTTACAGTAGAAGGTATCTATACCAAAACTATCTATGATCTGAAATTCCAGCAGGTCAACCTGGTAGATAACCCTACTTACAATATCTACGATACACAGAAGCAACAGCCTATCTACAGTGGTAGCAAGATCAACTCTAAGTTTACCAACGCTTACCTGCTGTCCAACACACACAAAGGTTACCGTTATGCTGTAACCGGTCAGGCAAGCAAGGCATTTGATTTCGGTATGAACTTCTCAGTAGCGTATACTTATGGTCAGTCTAAAGACATCACCAATGGTATCCGTAACTCCATGGAGTCTAACTGGCAGTTGAACCAGGCGCTGAATCCAAATGAGCCGCAGCTGGCTTATTCCAACTTCGACATCCGTCACCGTATTGTGGCTACTGCCAACTACAAACTGGATTGGCAACATAAGGGACGTTTTATTTCTAACTTCTCCCTCTTCTTCAATACATCTTCCGGTTTACCTTTCTCTTATGGTTTCGTGAATGCTACCATTCAGGGTACACCACAACAGGTTAGCTTAGTATACATCCCGAAAGATCAGGCTGAAGCACGTAAGTTCTTCACTCCTGAGAACCAGGCGATGGCTGATGCATTCTTCTCTTACGTAGAAAATGATAAATACCTGAGCAGCCGTAAAGGACAGTTCACCGAGCGTAACGGTGGCCGTACTCCATGGAATACACAAGCTGACTTCCGTTTCACTCAGGACTTCAACTTCAAGGCAGGTAAGACCGTTCATACCCTGACCCTGACTTACGATATCATCAACCTGACCAACCTGTTGAACAAGGATTGGGGTGTTCAGTACTTCTCTCCAAATACATTCAACTCTACCGCAAGCGTAGGTCTGAGCAGCAAGGCTGCTGGTTCCCCAAGCGCTTACCCGGTATACACCTGGTCTAATCCTGGTACGCCTTACTCCAGAGACTTCTTTGCGAGCAGACACCAGATGCAGCTGGGCTTGAGATATAGCTTCTAAGGAAAAGGAATTAGTAGTTGAGAAACGGGGATAATGCAGCGATGCGTTATCCCTGTTTTGTTTTCAGGGAATGTGAGGGGGAATTCGCCACCATGGTTCATGATGAATCGCGTGAATCCCATGCGTCCCCCCATTGAAATGGGGGGCTACAAACACGTGACCCCTACGGGGTCGATTTTCGGGTGATAAAATTGTTTTCCGGTGTGTTTGTATGCCATGAATCCGTGAATCGCGTGATCCCATGAATCCCGATGCATCGCGTGAATTCCACGCATCCCCCCATTGAAAATGAAGAGCTACAAATACATGCCCCCTACGGGGTCGATGTTCGCGTGGTAAAATAATGGAATGGGGATACCGAATTTGTTAATACGCTGATAATGTACCCGTAACACTGAAGTAACACCGGGGGGCTAACTTTATTATATAATTTGAACGTAAGCGTAGATTTTCATAAGCTGTTTTAATCGACGGTCCCGGGATTTATCCCGGGACTTTTTATATTGTATTGCTTATGAGTGAATTACTTATTGATGAGGATGAATTTGCGGCTGATCTGCTCTTTGGTGACACCAATTAACCAGTCATCTATCCGAATGCTGCTATCGTTCAGCTTTTCTACCTGGAGGTACTGAGAAATGGAATCTTTACCGCTAATGATCAGTTTTACTTTATCGCCGGAAGGGATAACTTTATAAGTACCCGTGAAATGGTAACGCTTGGCATCAAAAACGAACTGGCCGTTGGCGCCGAAAATATAAAAAGCGGAATCTCCGGGTGCGATGTTCTGCCAAACAGTATCCGGCAATGATAACTGTTGGGATAGTTGCCAGGAACCGGTGACATCTATCGCAGGCGTGGGCTCCACGTCATTTTTCTCGCAGCTGCAGAATAACATGAGTAGCAGCAAGCTGGTTATTAGTGATCTCATGCATAGGAGTTTGTAATTAGAACGCAAAAAACTGAACTAAGTTACATTGGGTAAGAGATAAAAAAGGGCTGACGGTCGATTACAGTCCCAGTTTACCTGCATACTTCTCCGGATTCTTATCAAATACACGCTTGCAGGTGGGGGAACAAAAGTGAATGGTGTCATTCTGATATACACTCCATTCTTTATACATCGTATCATAAGGCATACCACATACCGGGTCCGGTAGTTTGCCCGCAATAACCGCATCCTGCGCTGGCGCATGCTCCGCAGGTTGGGGAGTGCTGGCACCACTGTCGTGTGCAGGCTTTGTGCCGGAATTGCCACAGGCAGTCATTAATGCCGCCAGCAGAAGTGTATAGGAGATGTGCTGTAGTTGTCTCATCGTCATAATAGGTTGCGTTTTAAAAAGATCAGGCAATGGTCTCATTGTCTTTATTAATACGCATTACCAATATGCGAAAGTATATTTTCAATGTGAAAGCCAGTACTAAACTTCCCATCAGGCTCAGGGCAATGATAGCTCCTGTAGTAGTGGTCAGCAGAAAAGCCCCCAGTTTGGGTAAATATGGCAGAAGCATCGCCACCAGGGCAATGATCAATATATTGCGGATTTCTGTGCGATATTGTTTCAAAATGCCGGTCATTGTTACTGTTTAAATCCGGTGAGTAATACACAAAAATAACACATAAAGGACAGAAAATATTGTACAAATCCCGGAGATTGATGACCGGTTTGCGGTAAATGCAGTGGCGTTACTTAAAATAACAACGGGGGACCCGGATCTACCCGGGCCCCCCGTTGTTATTTTAAGTAAAATAGATTACCAGATCACGACACGTTTGTCGTCAGGCAGGCACATTTTGCTGCCGCCGGTGCAACCCCAGGCATCAGCAAAAGCTTTCAGGTGAGGCAGAGGGCCGTTGATGCGGTCCCTGGCCGGAGAATGCGGATCTGTCTGTATCTGGTTACGCAGAGCAGCTTCTGTAGTGTTGGCATGCCATACCTGCGCCCATCCCAGGAAGAAACGCTGTTTCCAGTTAAAGCCGTCAATCAGGGCCGGCTCAGGTTTGCCTTTCAGGGATTTCTCCAGTGCACTGTAGGCGAGGGTCAGACCACCCAGGTCAGCAATATTTTCACCGATGGTCAGTGCGCCGTTGATATAGAAACCTTTCTGTACCTCAATGCTGCTGAAATAGTCGATATAACGTTTGGCCAGCGCCATGAAGTTTTTACGGTCGGCATCTGTCCACCAGTTCTTCAGGTTACCGTCAGCATCGTACTGAGACCCCTGGTCATCAAAACCATGGGTGAACTCGTGACCGATCACCGCGATGATGCCCCCATAGTTAATGGCATCGTCTGCATCAGCATTGAAGAAAGGAGGCTGGAGAATACCGGCAGGGAATACCACTTCGTTGTTCAGCGGGTTGTAATATGCATTTACCGTCTGAGGCGTCATGCCCCATTCGCTTTTATCTACGGGTTTACCGATCTTATCGAGCGCTTCTTTATGACCATAATGGGCGGCCGAAACGAGGTTCTCGATCAGGGTACCTGGTTTGATATCGATAGTGGAATAATCCTTCCATTTGTCAGGATAACCGATCTTGTATGTGAAGGATGCCAGTTTCTTGTGGGCCATCTCTTTGGTGGCAGCGCTCATCCAGGTCAGGCTGTCGATACGCTGTCCATATACGGCACGTACGTTCTCGATCATTTCAGATACCTTCTGTTTGGAGCTTTCAGGGAAATATTTCTTGGCAAATACTTTTCCCAGCGGCATACCCATGATACCATCAGTAGCACGGATAGCGCGTTCCAGGCGGGGACGCTGTTGTTTGGCGCCGCGCATTACAGTCGCAAAGAAGTGGAAATTCTCGTCATCTATCGGTTTAGGCAGATAGCTGGCAAAATGCGATAATACCTGCCAGCGCAGCCAGGTCTTGAGTGTTTCCGGGGAAGTGCTCTTTAAGAGTGCAGATACATTTTTCAGATACGGTTTGTTCTGAAGGATCAACGTATCGGTTTTGATACCCTGTGCACCTGTAAACACATCCCAGTCAAATTCAGGGGCCAGTTTCTTTAATTCGCTGTAATGTGCTTTGTTGTAGGTAGCAACAGGATCACGCAATTCTACATTGGTGAGCTGCAGCTTGGCTACTTTGGTTTCAAAGTCAAGGATAGTCTTGCCCGGATCGGCATCTTTGAAACCTGCCTGTGAGAATTGCTTGTTAATGTGGTTCACAAACTCTTTACGCACTTCTGCTGTGCTGGAGTCAGGCCTTTCATAATAGCTTCTTTCACCAAGACTCAGGCCATCCTGTACCTGGTACACGGCATTCATCTTACTGTTACGACCATCCGCATCAATGCCAAAGTTTACAACGCCGGGAATACCGAGCATTTCCAGTTCGCCGGATACTTTTGCAAAGTCGGAAAGGTTCTGGATGCCGTTGATCTTATCAAGGTAAGGCTGCAGCGGACTTATACCCAGTTTTTCGATAGTGGCAGTATCCAGGAATGAGCGGTAAAAATCAGAGATCTGCTGCTCTTCTGTCCCTTTCTTCAGGTCTTTTTGCTCTGCCAGGGCAAGAATGATACCTTTTAACCGTACTTCTTTATTTTCCTTATCAAGTACATTGAAAGCACCCCAGCGGCTTTCTGTTGAAGGTATAGGATTGTTCTTCTTCCAGTTGCCATTTACAAACTGGTCAAAATCATCGCAAGGCTTTGCGGTTGAATCAATTGAACTTACTTCGAACGCGGGGACTTTGGTTGTGTCTGGTCCTGCCTGTGTTTGTTTTGTGGTGTTGTTGTTACAGGCGGCCATAAGGGATACAGCTGCCAGCAATGGAAGATGTAAAGCGTATGTGCTCTTCATATGTAAACAGGTTTAGTAGCTCAATATAACTAAAACATTGCATGCAGAAGTGTCGCTTTTTTATAGACGGCGGGAAGGGCAGTAGTATACTGGGTGGTTTGCTGGTTGTTTAGTAGGTTTGTAATCTGTAAAAATGGAATACATGACTTTTAGATTTAAATTGTTTAAGGCGTTGACAGGGATTAACTTGTTCATCACGGGATTCTTTCTGCTGCTGAATCTCACGTCCATGCTAATGGGGGCATTTGGCCAGGGCCTGGTCTCCATTGTTATGTTCGGTGGGGTCTTTATCCACGCCATCTTGTCGGCTTACCTGCAAAGGAGCCTGCAGGAACCCGGTTTTACGCTGAAAGAGAATACGCCTGGCGGTATCCGCATTATGGGTGGTTACTCAATACTGGTGGGTGCTTTTATGCTGATAGGCGCTATTGCCATTTTTGCTTACAAAGACCTGTATCTGAAAGAAGTGGCCAACCAGATGACCGATGAACAGCTACGACAGCTGGATTCCATGAAAGGTTTGATGGGGAAAATAATAACTGCCATGCAGATCTTCCTTTTCCTTTATGGCAGCTCTATCATAGTGAATGCTTTGTTATCCTTGTCCTTCCTGCAGCAATGGAAGAAAAAACAGGAAGACGATAAACATATTGATCTTGACCTGGATGCCTGATAACCCTGGCATCCAAAACACTTAATATCACTGTATAATGGAACCATTAGCCGAGCGAATAAGACCGGAGACACTGGACGAGCTGGTGGGACAGGAACACCTGACCGGCAAGGACAGCATCTTACGTACTGCCCTGCGGCAGGGAAAGATCCCGTCAATGATCCTGTGGGGGCCTCCGGGCGTAGGTAAGACCACTATTGCCAACATTATTGCACATACACTGGATGTGCCCTTTTATACACTCAGTGCTATTTCTGCCGGTGTAAAAGAAGTACGCGAAGTGATCGAGATAGCCCGTAAACAGGGGTATGCCGTATTGTTCATTGATGAGATACACCGCTTTAATAAGTCCCAACAGGATGCCCTGCTGGGCGCTGTTGAAAAAGGTATCATTACGCTGATAGGCGCCACTACCGAGAATCCTTCCTTCGAAGTCAATTCCGCTTTGTTGTCCCGCAGCCAGGTATATGTACTCAAACCACTTAGTGAAACCGAGTTATTACAGCTGTTGCACCAGGCCATGAAACAGGATGAATGGCTGGGCAGCAAACAGATAGAACTAAAGGAGACCACTGCCCTGTTTAATATCTCCGGTGGCGATGCCCGTAAGTTGCTTAACCTGTTTGAACTGGTGGTAAATACCCTGCAAAATGAAATGCCCATTGTCATTACCGATCAGAAGGTGATGGATATAGCACAGCAGCGTGTAACGATCTACGACAAGACAGGGGAACAACATTATGATATCATCTCTGCATTTATCAAATCTGTTCGTGGAAGCGATCCAAATGCAGCTGTCTACTACCTGGCGAGGATGATAGAAGGTGGTGAGGACGTGAAGTTCATTGCGCGCCGCCTTGTGATACTGGCGTCTGAGGATATAGGTAATGCCAATCCCAACGCATTACTCCTGGCTACGAGCTGCTTTCAGGCGGTAACGATGATCGGCTATCCGGAAGCACGGATCATCCTCTCCCAATGCACTACTTACCTGGCCTCTTCCCCGAAGAGCAATGCTGCATATATGGCTATCAATAATGCCATATCTGTGGTGTCGCAAACCGGCGATCTGCCGGTGCCTATGCATATACGCAATGCGCCAACGAAGATGATGAAGGACATGGGGTATCATAAGGGATATGAATACTCTCATGACTACGATAACAACTTCTCCCCGCAGGAATACCTGCCGGACAGTATCAAAGGCATGAAGCTCTATGATCCGGGCAGGAATGCGCGTGAGGATGAAATGAGAAAACACCTGCGCAGCTTATGGAAGGAGAAGTACGGTTACTGATCTTCGTTCTTCCTGGCCAATATCTCAAACGATATATGTATCTGCTCTCCCTGCTCATCAACCAGTGTGATGGTATGTTTACCCGCAGAAGGATGCAGTGCTAACTGATGGATTTCCTGTGTGGTACCTATATAATTGTTATCCAGGTGCCAGAAGATCTTCTCCGTCGTATTGCGGTGCGTTGCTGTGAATACGGCCTCTCCGGGCGTACCATCTATTTCAACAGGTACATAGATACGCGCATTAGGCCTTGGATAGATCAGCTCCATAGGCGCTTTGCCGGTACTGAGCGTGGCCAGGCAAGCTGCTTTGTATGGAGGCAGTGGCAGATAATTGTGTTTCGAACGATAGTAGAATTCCATTGCCGGGGGTAGTACAAACCATGGCACATGCTGCATTTGCGAGGGTGGTTCACAATCTGCTGTAACACGCCACGTTCCGGTATGATCCAGATGCACCAGTTGATGATAGGGACATACGCCTGAGCGTAGTCCGCTGACTGGTACTGCAATGGAATCTTTTTCCGGACAAAGATCGCTGGTCCTGTAACCGCTCTGCCGGCAAACTTCTATCTTCTGCAGTTTGCTATAAGGCGCGTTAAACCAGCTGCCGGTCTGTAGTAAACGAAACACGTCAAAGAGTACCGGCGCCGCTGTAGATACACCTATCAGCCCTGGTCTGCCCTCACCATCTGCATTGCCTACCCATATGCCTACTACATACTGTGGCGTAACACCAATGGCCCAACCGTCCCTGAAACCGAAGCTGGTGCCTGTTTTCCATGCAATACGTTGTGAAGATGAGAACTGCTGCCAGAGCAATTCCTCACCAGGGCGCATTACCTCTTCCATCGCCTGAAAAGTATACCAGATGGCGCCCGCATCCAGTACGCCACTGGTGGATGGTGAATGTTTTGATACCAGTTTAGCTCCCTGTATATAATTTGGCGGATGGATATCATCTGCGTCATATTTCCCCTTGTACTGATCCAGGTGCAGCAGGGTGCGCGCCATGCTGGCGTACATGCCCGACAGCTCCCACAGGGTAGCCTCTCCGCCACCGAGGATCAGCGAAAGGCCGTAGTGGTCTGCTGGTTGGGTCAATGTTGTCATTCCCATTTGTTTCAGCAATGCATGCAGCCTTTCATAGCGGTATTGCTGTAACATCCTGACCGCAGGAATATTGAGCGAACGTGCAAGCGCTTTACTGGCAGGCACCGCTCCATCATATCCCAGGTCAAAGTTCTGTGGTGTGTATCCTGCTATCTGTGTAGGAATGTCTGCCACCAGGGAATGCGGTAAAATCAATCCATCATTCAGCATGGCTGCATATAAGAATGGTTTCAAGGTACTGCCCGGGCTGCGGGGCGCCTGTATAATATCTACATGGCTTTCCGTTTCAGGATCTTCCGGATGAAATACATTGCCTACATAAGCCAGCGTATTACCGGTTTCCACATCCAGTACAATAGCAGCTGCATTGTTGATACCGTTCGCTTTGTAAACATTATGATAGCGCTCTACGATACTGCTGACATTCCTTTGCAATGATGCTTCCAGCGTTGTCCTGACGCGTGTAACGGCTTTATTGTCTTTTTGAGCCAGGTAGTCTTTCCTGAACTTGTCCAATAAATGCGGGGCATCCTGTGGTAATGCTTTCGGCTGATCGGGCAGCGGCTCCAGCTTGGCCAGCTGGCAGGTTACGCTGTCAATGGTATTGTTCTGCTGCAGCTTATCCAGCAGCTGATTGCGTTTTTGTAGTAATATCTGCCGGTTACGACCCGGGTGTACGAGTGCCGGACTATTCGGCAATACCGCCAGTGCGGCTGTTTCTCCCCAGGACAGCTGTGTGGCGCTACGGCCGTAATACCGCCAGGAAGCGGCTTCCAGCCCAACCACGTTCCCTCCGAAAGGCGCATTGCCTGCGTATAATGATAAAATGCTCTTCTTGGAATAAGAGAACTCCAGCCGGGTGGCCATCACCGCTTCTATCAACTTTTGCATAAGGGTCCGCTGCCGGTTGCGCGATAACCTGATCACCTGCATGGTAAGCGTACTGCCACCGCTGACAACTTTTTTCCTGCTGATGTTTTGCCTGATAGCCCGGCCCAGCGCCAGTATATCTACCCCCCAGTGGTGATAGAAACGTTTGTCTTCATAGGCAACAATGCATTTGGCAAATTTGTCGGGTACCTGTTTGTCTGCCGGAAAACGCCATTGTCCGTCAGTAGCAATGGTAGCGCTTAGCAGTTCTCCGTTACTGTCTTCAATCACGAAAGAGGTAGGCGTAGTGAAGAGACGGGAAGGTATAGAGAAGATGTAAAGGATAAGGAGCAGGGCTGCAGCAAGAAGCCACCATTTTCGTTTTCGGAACCACATGAAGTAAAATTAGGAATAAGAATCGGGAATAAAATACAGGAGGGCAATGTTTGTTGTACGGTGGTAATGCCTAAAAAAGACTGCCGTTTAGCAAAGCAATCAGGAGTATTCCCTCTTGCTTCACTAAACGGCAGCCAGTTAAGAAGAACCTTATTTTGTCACTTCTACCCACTTACCCGGCAGGAACGCATGTATGGTGTTGTCATACATTGCCTCACAGGATACGGCCGGCAGATAATAACGGCCAAGGTAGGCCGCGTTCAGCAGGACGTTGTAGGTGCGTGTTTTATTTTCCTCGATATTGAAGTAAGTGTATACCCTGTCATCGCGGATATCCTTGTAGGTATATGGCGATGAACGGAAGCTGCTGTCATTGTCCATCAGACGGGTGTTGATGATCTCCCATCCACTCGGGAATACCTCCGTCAGCGCCATTTGTTCATAATAACCACGTTTACCCGGGTTGCGGATGGTAACAGTTGCCAGGAAGTCTGCTCCCTGACGCAGGGAAGCCGGATCAAGGGCTTTACCGTCGCGGGTGCTGTATTTTACCTGGATATCCAGCACATCAGGATTGTTAGGCACATTAGGCTCCTGACCGGCATCCGGACGGCCCTGGAGAATAAGGCGGGTATACAGCACATTTTGTCCCTTGTTCTGGATGCTTACGCTACCATCTGCCATGCTGGCGAAGGTAACAGGCACCTGTGCAACATAAGAGCTGCCATTTACAGTGTTGCTGGCGCCATTCACTGTATAGCTGAAGCTCATCTTATTGCCGCTGCTGTTCACACCACAATATTTGGCGACGGCAATCAATGCATAAGCGGTGGTCTGTGTACTATACCAGCTATCCTGTGCGAGACTGGCCGCTATCTGTTTTAAGAGCTCATTTGCACGTGTACGCTGTCCCAGGATGGTGAGTGTTTCCAGTATCATCGCCTTATCACGCAGGTCGGAACCGAAGGTACCGCCCAGTTGATTGTATGGCTTCACATCTGTAGGCAATGTTCTCACCAGGCTGTTGGCCAGTTCCGGCTGACCAGCCAGTTTATAGGCTGCTGCCAGTCTCCATTTCGCTTCGTTAGACAGGTACTTGAATTCCTTCAGACGGTTCATGGCGCCTAATTCCGGCACTTTTGCCAGTGCCAGCAGGTACAGACGATATGCCTGTGTCAGGTCGCCGCCATAGAAATTGGTAGTGGACGGAGCCCATGCACCGGCTTTATTGCGCTGGTATTTTTTCCACTGGTCCAGCATACTGGCAGGCAGCTCATAACCTTTGGCCTGGGCTTCCAGCAGGAAGTGACCGGCATAGTTGGTACCCCACTCGTCCGACTGTCCCTCGCCAGGCCAGTAGCTCATACCGCCGTCGGAAGCCTGGAAGCCTTTCAGGCGGTTGATACCGGCTTTGATATTACGGTCTACATTCGCCAGTTCACTTTGTTTCAGGTCCATCAGCTGGTTCAACGCCAGTTGAGGGAATACACTGGAAGTGGTTTGTTCCACACATCCATGCGGATACTGGATCAGGTAGTTCAATCTTTTCGCCAGGTTCAAAGCAGGAATAGTGGATACTTCCAGTACGCCGGTGTTAGTGCCCGCCATGCCCGCAGGCTTATAGGTAGTGCTCCAGCTCTGGCCGGCCTGAAGGGTGGCTTCCTGGACGGTGGTGATCACCGGGTTTGGATTACGTATTTCCAGCTGGGTTTCTTCTTCTGCTTTAGCCGCGCCGCTGGTAGCGGTCACTTTCACTTTGGCGATGCCTACCTGTGGTCTTACACGCACATCAAAGTAAACGATCTGCTCACCGGGCTGTGGGAAAGTAACGGTCTTGGTACGCTCGCCCACTACTTCCAGTAGCGGACTGGTAGCCAGTGTAACTTTTGCAGAACGGATATTGTTTTCCAGTCCGAATACAGTTACCGGTAGCTGGATAGTCTCTGATGGTCCCAGTACACGTGGCAGTGTGGTCAGCAACATGAGCGGTTTCTTCACCGCCACTACTTTTTCAGCAGAACCGTAAGCGCCGTCCTGACCTGCAACTACCATTGCTTTCACAGAACCAACATACGGAGGCAGTTTAAAGTTATGGGTCTGCTTGCCGCCTTTCAGCGTGAATGGCCCCATGTATAATACAACAGGCTTAAAGCGGTTGGCTTTTGCATTGCCTGCATTTTTATTCAGTCCTTCGTCACCGCCAATGCTCAGGATGCGTTCTATATCGCCACCCCAGGCGCCGATCACATAATCAAACAGGTCCCATGTCTTCACACCAAGGGCCTCACGTGCATAGAAAGCGCTGTGTGGGTCAGGTGTTTTGAAACGGGTCAGGTCCAGCAGGCCTTCATCCACCAGGGCAATGGTGTAGGTCATTTCTTTTCCTTTGGCTTCAGATATAGTGATGCTGGCATTCTGTTCCGGTTCCAGTTTGTCAGGCATGGTGATCACCGGTTGTAATACGGTATTCGCATCATTGATGGTGAGCGGGATCACGCCATACATACGGATTGGCAGGTCGTTCAGGGTATTGGCATGTTTCTGCAGCAGGCTGACGTTCACATAAATGTTTGGCGCCATCTCCTTCTCTGCCTTGAACTTGTAAACGGTCTGACCTTTCTGTGTTTCGATCCAGAAGGTTTTCAACACCTTGCTGCCTGATTCTATGCTCACCAATCCGCGGCCACCTTCTGAGCTTGGGATAGTGAGGGTGATATCATCACCTACATTGTACTGGGTTTTATCGGAAGTAAATACCAGCATAGATGCCTCGGTTGGGTTTTCTTTCTGCACCCTTTCTGCCCATCCCGGCCAGTCGATATATACTGCCTGACCACTTGTATGACCGCTTTTCAGGTCTTTTACACGCACCAGGTAACGTCCCCAGTCTGGATAGGCTATCTGGAGGTTCCAGGTACCTTTACCACCGTGCAGTGTCATTGTTTCTTTCTTCAGGAGCTGGTTGTAGCTGCTCTGTGTGAAGTTGCTGAATTCGTCTTCACTGTCCTCATCCCACCACCAGCGCCAGCGGATCTTGTACAGTTCTACCTGTACTTCCTGGTTGCCGCTCAGCAGGTTACCGTTTTCATCTACATTCACAATGCTGACAGGATGCGCCTTATCTGTGAGCAGCATACCTGTCATACGATCGCCTTCCGGCATTTTGACACCGGTATAGGAAGCAAACGGATTATAAGGCATGGAGAAGTGGTCGATACTAAAATCGCCACCGGGCTCAAATACTTTTATCTCGAAGCTGGCTTTCAGCTGACCGGGAGCCAGACTGCCCAATGGCAGATCTACTTTTACAGGCGCTGTACCATTCTCGCCCAGGCTGCTTTCAAAGATGGTTTTGCTCTCAGCTTCGAAGTGCGTGATAGGGTCATCGAAATGATAGTCCTTGAAGTTCTTAAAGCTGGTAGTCTGCTGTGTGAGCGACACATCCACCTTCGCCTTCAGGTTTTGGGCAGTAGCGCCAAATAGCCAGCGGGCGTTCAGTGTACCTTCAGTTGGAGACGTCTTGGAGAGCGTAGTGTTCCTGCCGAAGTTGAGGTCTATTTTCAGCCTGTTAGGCTTAACGGTCTCTATACGCAGGTTTTTGGTAAATACCGCACCGCCTACTTTTACTTTGGCTGTCCAGTTACCTGTCAGATCATCCGGAGAGGTGGCAGTGGTGAAGCGATAAAAACCATTCACTGACTGCAGCCCGTTAAGCTGTCTGTACAATTGTCCTTTAGGATTGTACAGTTCCAGTGTTACCGGGTGATTAGGGGGCAGTTTCTGTTGTTTATCTTCCAGGATGAAGGTGAGGAACAGGGTATCACCCGGGCGCCATACGCCACGTTCACCGTACAGGAAGCCTTTGATACCACTCTGCACTTCTTCGCCTTTTACATCGAAACGGCCGAGTGGCAGAGAGTTGCCATCGTCCAGTTTCAGGTAACCTCTTTCATCGTCTTTTTTAGCAACGAGGAGATAAGGCTTACGTTTCAGATCGAAAGTAGCGAGACCTTCACCGTCACTTTTAGTTTTGAAGATGACCTGGTTCTGATAGTCGAGCAGTTCCAGTTCGACACCGATCATCGGTTTGGTATCACGGATATCGGTTACGGCAATCAGCATGCTGTTGTCATTTCCTCTTTTGGCGGTAAGGCCTATGTTGGAAGAAAAGACGTTGCGGGATGCCCATTTGTCTTTATTGTAGTAAGAGTTGGTGCATGGATTGTCACGCTCATCCCAGGAATAGCCATAAGGATAGTAGTTATCATAACGGCGCCAGAAATCGTCGTCTTCATCTACTTTCTCATTGCCATAATAACCACCATAATATTCTTCATCACTTTCTCCTTCGCTTGTATTAGCATTATTCTCACTTTCGGTGGAAGAGCATCCCAGGAGGGAGTAGGATTTGCGGAAACCTATGGTCACCCGGTAAATAGCGCCTGGTTCCGTACGCAGCAGTTTCTCCATATCCAGGAAGAAGCGGTTGCGCTTGTGGAGGTTGAGCGATTTATCGGTATCCAGGCGGATCGTCTTTTCCACTACCGGACGTCCCACACGGCGTAATTCCGCGCTACCGTCCAGTCCATTCTGCTGTAAATATTGCGGTATATTATTCTCATAGATCTTGATGATGGTCACGTCCACAGCACTGAGGTTCACCGCTTCAAAAGGCATCACCAGTTTATTGCTTTCCGGCAGTATCACACCTTTGCCGGGAATGGTCACGGAAGGTTGCGTATTTTCGAAGATGATATTGGCAGAGAAGCTTTGTTCCAGTTTACTATCGGCCACATTCAGGATACCTTCATTCACTACGACGGTATAGTTCCCTTCCAGCCTTTTAGCAGCGAAAACTTTTACCTCACTACCTTCAATGGAGAAGCGCAGATCGCTTTCACCGCTGATGCCAATAAGACCATCCAGGCTCTGTGCAACACTGACAGGATCAGAGAACTGTACAAGCACGTATTGTTCTGTTTCAGCCACTGCACGTACATCCAGTACTTTAAAGTCGGAGATGGCAGGTACTTCGATTGTCTTCTTGCCGGAGAGGTCTACTTTCAAAGGTTTACCGTCCCAGTTTAGTTCCAGCTTACGGGGGCCAGTGCCTTTTTCCCCACGTACCAGGTTCTCTATAGTGAAGGTGGATACTTTGTCGGCCGCATTGTGTTGCCAGGTGATAGCCATTTTTTTACCATCATAAGTGGCATTCACAACCTTCTCGATCTGTTGGGGATCTTCGGTATCAGCAGTACTGATAGCGCCTGAGAATGTCATTTTGTTCAGGATGTTGCTGCCTGCCGCTTTCAGGCCATATTCTTCTATTGCATAAGATGGCTTGATAACACGGAACTCGAAGTCGAATTCCTTCAGGTCTTTTTCCACCTTCATGACCTTGCCCAGCTTAAAGGTAGCCTTGTAGGTCTTGCCCGGTTCGAGATTGGCGTCGGGCCGGAACTCGACCGTGGTAGCGTCCACCCAGTATGCCTTTCCTTTGACGTTGGGGCTGAAATCGAAAAGCTCCTCTTCCACAGGTTCGTTCTGTGTATGAGTAACATTCACATTGCTGGTCAGTTGTACCCGGATTGTACTTTGCCTCGAAATAACCCCGGCGGTATAGGCTTCAATGTATTTAGCCAGGGCGGGATTCATGACTGTTTTCGTGTTTTTACAGGCTGTAATGCAGGTAATGAGCAGGCATACAGCGAAGGCGGAGACGACCGCCAGGCGTTTTTTGGGACCCATGAGGTTTAAATGCTGTTTAAGATATAAAGGTAAACTAAATGTATTATAATATTATTATATGGATCTTCCCTTCTCCAGTTTCAGAACATTGGTAACTGCTGCCGGGATCTCTTCCTGGTAGTGTGTAACGAATATAAGGGTCAGGTCCATCACACCACATAGTACATCAATGACATGTTTAAAATGTTCCTTTTGCTGCTGATCCAATCCCTGGCAGGGCTCGTCGAAAATGAGTAAAGGGGGCTCTTTTACCAGGGCGCGGGCCAGGAGGGTTAGTCGCTGTATACTTTCGGGTACTCCTTTAAAAGCCTGGTTTGCATATGTTGCAATGTCCAGTATATCCATCCACGCAGCGGCGTGTTCCTGTTGTTCGGCAGTGCCCTGGCGGTTGCTGCCGATAATATCAAAGAAACCTGATACAACTACCTGCAGGCAGCTACTGCCGGCCTGGAAGTATTGGTGTAGTTCGGGTGATACAAAGCCTATCTTCTTTTTAATATCCCAGATGCTTTCTCCGCTGCCTCTCTTCCGGTCAAAGAGGTACAACTCCTGTGCGTAGGCCTGTGGATTATCGCCGTTGATCAGGCTTAACAGGGTGGATTTTCCGGCACCGTTGTGACCGAGTAAGGCCCATTTTTCATTAGGCTTTACTATCCAGTTAACATCGTCAAGGATCAAATGTTCGCCATATTGCACTTTTATATGTTCCATCCTGACGATGGTCTCATATGGAGAAGGCGTGTTCTTCACAATCGCCCGGATCTTTTCTTCATCTACCTGCCAGCGCTGGGTCGTAACCGGTTGCGGGATCTTCAGGTATTCATCCCGTGTGTACTTCCCTGTTATATGGCCTTCATCAAGTGTCAGCACGTGGGTAATATTTTCCGGTACTTCTGTAGGGGAAGTAACCAGCAATACGGTAGTACCTCCGGCAATGATCCTGTTCACCATATCACTGAAGTGCTTTCTTGTCTGAACGTCCAAACCACTGAATGGATTGTCCAGCATGAGCAATACCGGCTTTTTTAACAATGATTTGGCAATCATCACACGGCGGGTTTCCCCGTTGGAAAGTTTGATCAGTTCTTTATCCATCAAAGCCGGGATCTTCAGCGGGTCCAGTATCGGTGTCTGTTCCGGCGTACCGCCGGCCTCTCCGTACAGGTATTCCCGTACGGTTGGGGCATCTGAAGAGTCCATACTATTGAAGCGCTGCTGATAGTAGAAATCTGTGGTGGTATTGGAGCGGTTCCTGAACGCATGATGGTGTCCCACCAGCGCCAGCAAGTCCCGGTAGCTGAAGTATGGGTCAGTGATGGTATGCTGCTGGCGGTAAGTTTCACTGAAATGGTGATGTATATTGCCATTGATCACGTTGAACTTGCCCGCTATTGTATTGAGCAGGGCTGATTTGCCGGAGCCACTGGGACCGGTTATCGCCCATTGTTCTCCTGCATTGATATGCCAGTCCAGGCCGGTGAAAAGGGTTTTATCTAGGTAACGAACAGTGATGTGCTCCAGTGATAGAAATGGAATGGCATGGGTACTCATAATCTTCTGTTTCTCGAAATTCGCGGCTAATTTATTATTTATTGTGGGATTTTGGTATTTGAAGGGACATATCGTATTATAAATACGTTCATCAGGGTGAGGAACATTGGATTGAGCTCCCGACTGTTACAATATGACCTTAATGTCAGCTGGTTCGAATATAATATGTTTATAATCAGTTAATAATAATACTTTTTCTATGTCCGTTTCACGTTCAATGACGCAGGATGAACGTAAAATAACGGGAGAAACACTATTTGTACCTTAATGAATGCCCCTTCAAATACTAGTCCCGGGCTACCGGGGATCCGGTCGAGATTCAGTGGAGATTCGGTGGAGATTCGGTAGAGGCTATATCCTACAGGCTCTCTGCTATAGCATTATAGGCACTGTTCTATAGCGAACGCTATAGAACAGTGGGTGAAATGTAGGACTATAGCGCCTATAGGTAGGAATCGGTAGGACAGTCGCACCGAATCTCCAGCGAAGAGGTACCCCCATAGCAAATGCAAATAACAAAACACAGCAGGATTCGGCAGGATGCCCGTTGTGTTTTGTTAATTACATTTGCTGTAATACACGATCGTTGATTAAGAAGATGGTCCTGCCAGGTTTATAGCTTTGTTGCCTTTGGGAATGATAAGGATGGATTGGCTGAAATGGTAAGGATGGTAATGTGCGGTAAATTGTTGCTTGTAAATCCCCGGATCGTTTGTGACAACGTGGGATTATTGAAGCGAAGCCGGGTCTTGGGTGGATAATCGGTTGCCTGTCAGGGTATGGAACAAACAAGGAGAAAGCTCAAAATCAATAAATAACAATCTTATGATACACTGGATCACCAAGACATTTGAAGAGTTAACCACACAGGAATTATACGCATTATTACGTCTCAGGAGTGAGGTATTTGTGGTAGAACAGAACTGTGTTTTCCAGGATATGGATAATGCAGACCAGCTGGCTGTGCATATCATGGGATTTGATGATGAACTGAATAACGAGCTGGTAGCCTATACCCGTGTATTTGGCCCGGGTATCAAGTTTGACATGTGCTCTATCGGAAGGGTGGTCACCTCTCCCCGGGCGCGGAGAACCGGTATTGGTAAAAAGCTGATGGAACATTCCATTGCGGTGGTGGAAGAACGGTTCGGCAAGGTACCTATCAAAATAGGCGCACAGCAATACCTGGAGAAGTTCTACGCTTCTTTAGGCTTTAAACAAAGCAGTGAGATGTACCTGGAAGACAACATCCCGCATATAGAGATGATCCGGGAAGCTTAGTCGTTCTTCTTTTTCGGTTCCCGGGATTCGCGGATCTTCAGCTTGTACAAGGGAAGGTAATAAGATACCGTGTAGGTCATATCGAACTGCGAACTTTTGGAACCGCTGCCAAAGCCCGGAATGATAATAGGATCAAATCCGTCGATGGCATTGTTGGAGAGCATGATCTTTTCACGCACTGCCCATCCCAGGAAGAAGTTGGGGAGCGCTTCCACTCTCATACCAAATGTCAGCTCGATCCAATGAGCGGTCATATTTGTTTTAGGGAATGAACCGGGTGTCTCTGATTCCCAATACTGATTGTGGATATTGAAGGCCGGCGCTTCGTAGCCGTTACGGGCAAAGCCATAATGAATGCCGCCATATACCATGTTCTTATCAGCAGGGTCTTTCTTTTTCAGAAAATCATAATCTATACCGGCAGTAGCATATACACCATTGCCTTTATAGGTATAGTTGGTATCGCTGTGAGAGGTTCGGTTGTAACCGACTTCGAAAGCGCCATAAAGCTTTTTGTTGAGGCGCAGGTCTGCCTGTACCGCTACGTCAGTTCTGTAGGGCTGGAAGAAGTGCAGGGCAAAGCGGCTGATGTCTATACCCAGACGCAGACCGCCGGGAACGTAATAGACAGAGTCTGGTTTTTTGGGAGGAGCAATGGCTGCCGTACGTTGTACCGTCTTGCGTCCGGTGCTGTCCACTGCTCTTCCTGAGGTAGGCGTTGTTGCCTGCGGGCGTTGTGCGGTTTTAGGTCCGGAGGTATCCACTGCTTTCCCGGAAGGGGCAGTAGTGGCCGGGCGTTGCGTTGCTTTGGCGGAAGTATCTGCAGCGGTTTTCCTGATACTGGTATCTCCCGCAGGTTTTACCTGCGCCTGAACAGCTTGTGTAAGCAGGCCGGCCAGACTAATAGATAAAGAATAAAGAAATGTGCGTATCATTCGTGCTGTTTACTTCCCTGTTATTAATATGTAAAGAGTCGATGGTATGATAGGTGGTGATCACCGTATCGAGGGTGAAGAAGGTGGCAAATCCACACCCTGGCGACACAAAGTTCTGTTTCCTTTTGTACCGGAAGGTCAGGGTGTCGGGGATCATGGTGGAGTCCAGTTTCAGGTAAAACCTGCTGCTGTCTGCCAGTGGGTCTAATGACATAAACACGCTCGATCTGGGTTGTTTTTTAACGATCGAGTCTTTTCCCAGTGCATACATAGTTACCTTGGGCCAGATGGTGTCTTTAACTAAAAAGCCTTGCAATGTGTCCTTCTTAAAGTTCATGCCCAGGTCACTGATCAGGGTCTGGTCACAACTTTTGGTTTCATCTTCACAGGCCGCAAATACTGACAGCAGTAGTATTGCTATAATCCCAGAAATGTATTTCATGCCTGCAAATTACGAGTTCCCTTTACAAGTTCCGCTTTCCGCAGGTGAAATTAATCACCCGCGGAAAGGGATGTATATCATTTTGCGGAGTGCTAAAGATCGGGTGCGCCTGTGTTAATTCTTCAGTTCCAGCTTCAGGAACCTGGCGGTATGGCTGTCTTTACAGTTGGCCACTTCTTCCGGGGTACCGCTGCAGAGGATTGTACCTCCGCCGGCGCCTCCTTCAGGTCCCAGGTCTATAATATGATCGGCCATCTTGATAACGTCCAGGTTGTGTTCAATGACCAGCACCGTGTTGCCCCGGTCTACCA
This sequence comes from Chitinophaga filiformis, assembly GCF_023100805.1. NCBI lineage: Bacteria > Pseudomonadati > Bacteroidota > Chitinophagia > Chitinophagales > Chitinophagaceae > Chitinophaga > Chitinophaga filiformis. Next base: position 204,712 of record NZ_CP095855.1, on the reverse strand, counting down.
GTTTATTGAGCACGTTCAGGAGCAGCTGGATATCCTGGAAATGGAGACCTGTGGTAGGTTCATCCAGGATATAGATAGTTTTGCCGGTGTCTTTCTTGGACAATTCCGTAGCCAGTTTCACACGCTGGGCTTCCCCGCCGGAAAGTGTTACCGCCGATTGTCCCAGGGTAATATAGCCTAAGCCCACATCCTGGAGGGTCTTGATCTTGCGGTAGATGTAGTTGACAGGCTGGAAAAATTCCACGGCTTCATCTACGGTCATATCCAGTACATCGGAGATGGATTTTCCCTTATACCGGATCTCGAGTGTTTCCCTGTTGTAGCGGCGTCCGTTACATTTCTCGCAGTGTACGTATACATCGGGGAGGAAGTTCATTTCGATCACGCGCATGCCGCCGCCTTCACAAACATCACAGCGTCCGCTTTTCACATTGAAGGAGAAACGGCCTGCATTGTAACCCCTGATCTTGGCTTCCGGTACCTGGGAGAACAGCTGGCGGATGTCGGTGAAGAATCCGCAGTAGGTGGCGGGATTGCTCCTGGGAGTACGTCCGATCGGGGACTGATCTATTTCTATTACCTTATCGATGTCTTCCAGTCCTTTGATGCTTTTGTAAGGCATCGGCTCCAGGTTGGAGTCGTAGGCATGTTTACTGAGGATAGGGTAGAGCGTTTCATTAATAAGTGTGGACTTTCCGCTACCGGATACGCCTGTAACGCAGATGAATACCCCGAGCGGGAATTTCACGCTCACGTTCTTCAGGTTATTGCCGGTGGCGCCTTTTAGTTCCAGGGCCTTGCCATTGCCTTTACGGCGTTCGGCAGGAACCGGTACGACCCTTTTGCCGTTCAGATAACCGGCGGTAGGTGTGTCCAGTTTCAGGATTTGGGAAGGTGCGCCCTGGGCGATGATCTGTCCGCCGTGTACACCTGCGCCCGGACCAATATCCACCAGGTAGTCCGCGTGGAGCATAATATCTTTGTCATGTTCCACTACGATCACGGTATTGCCCATCTCTTTCAGGTTGCGGAGGGCATCGATCAACTGCATATTATCCCGCTGGTGAAGCCCGATGCTGGGCTCATCCAGGATGTAGGTGATGCCCATCAGCTGGGAGCCTATCTGTGTAGCCAGGCGTATACGCTGGCTCTCACCGCCGCTCAATGTGCGGGTAGAGCGGTAGAGGGTGAGGTAGTTCAAGCCTACATTGAGCAGGAATCCCAGGCGCTCGCGGATCTCTTTGAGAATATCTTTGGCGATGGTGTTCTGCTTTTTATCCAGGCGTTTTTCGATGTCTTTGAACCAGTCCTGTAACTTGTCGAGGTCCATACTGCCCAGTTCAGCGATATTCTTCTCATCCACTTTAAAGAAGAGGCTCTCCTTTTTCAGGCGGGTACCATTACATTCGGGGCAGGTGTGCAGCTTCATGAAGCTTTCTGCCCAGTTACGTACGGCATCGGAAGAGGTATCGTTGAAATAACGGCGTACGGTATTGATCACCCCTTCAAATTCATTGGCGTATGCTGCTTCAGCGCTGTCGCCAAATTCCATATCCATTTCCAGTTTACCGTTCTCGTCGCCGAACAGCAGGAGGTTCATGGTCTTCTGCGGCAGTTCGGAGATGGGTGCTGTCAGGGAGAATTTATGTTTGCGGGCCAGCTGCTGTACCTGTTTGAAGGTAAAGGTATCGCGGGCCTCACCGAGAGGCGCAAGCCCACCATCATTGATAGACAGGGACGGATCAGGAATAACTGCGTCCATATCTATCTGGTAAATGGTACCCAGGCCCTTACAACGGGGACAGGCTCCGTAAGGGGAGTTAAAGGAGAAGGTGTTGGGCGATGGCTCTTCGTAGGAAAGGCCGGTATCCTCACACATCAGTTGTTTACTGTACTGGCTTACTTTTCCGCTGTCGTTGTCCATGACGAAGAGCAGGCCTTTGCCCATCTGGAGGGCTTTCTGCACACTCTGGCTGATGCGGGTACGGGCATCGTCCTGTACCTGGATCCGGTCTACCACCAGTTCAATGTCATGGATCTTGTAACGGTCCACCTGCATACGTTCCTTCAGATCAAGGATCTCGCCATTGACACGTACTTTGAGGTAGCCCTGTTTACGGAGCTGTTCGAACAGTTCGCGGTAGTGACCCTTACGGCCACGGATCAGCGGCGCCAATATAACCAGCTTTTTCTTCGGATAGTTCTTGAACATATGGTCCAGGATCTCTTCTTCAGAGAAGCGGGTCATGCGTTTGCCGGTATTATATGAATAGGCGAGGCCTACACGTGCGTAGAGGAGACGGAGGAAGTCATAGATCTCCGTGATGGTACCCACCGTGGAACGGGGGTTTTTGTTGGTCGTCTTCTGTTCGATGGAGATAACCGGTGAAAGGCCGGTGATCTTATCTACATCAGGTCTTTCCATATCGCCGATAAACTGGCGGGCGTAGGCGGAGAAACTCTCCATGTATCGCCTTTGGCCTTCAGCATAAATGGTATCGAACGCAAGGGAGGATTTTCCGCTTCCGCTGATGCCCGTAATGACTACCAGTTTATTCTTGGGTAACTGCAGGTCCAGGTTTTTCAGGTTATGTGACCTGGCGCCAAACACTGCTATATGGTCATCTGCCGTGACCGGTGCCGGATCAGGCGTTATTACATTCTCTTTCTTCTTTGCCATATCGGTTTAAAAAGCCGTGGCGCATCCGAAAAATGTACCACGGACTATTTTAGACTACTAAACTACGGCATAATTACGAGTTTACTAAAAATTTTAGTGTGGCTATACAGTAACATGCTGATTATCATTGATACAATGCTGTGCATTGGGGTGAGGCAGGTTGGGGATTATGGGATAAGGTGCTATATCTATGGCTTACATGTAGCTGGCCCGAAGCATACCGTACATGTTTATTCAGGAGTGGGCGCGACATAAAAAGAGCGGATTACCTTGTAACCCGCTCTTCATTATTAATATAGTCAGGGCGTATTAAGCCTTGAATTTTTTGAATATTACGATCGCATTATGACCACCGAAACCGAAAGTATTGCTCATGGCAACATTTACGGTACGTTCCTGTGCCTTACCGAGGGTCAGGTTCAGGTTGGTAGGGATGCCTTCGCCCAATGTAGTGGTGTTGATGGTAGGAGGCACCAAGTCGAACTGGGTAGCCTTGATACAAGCAATCGCTTCAATAGCGCCGGCAGCACCCAGGAGGTGACCGGTCATGGATTTGGTAGCGCTGATGTTCAGTTTGGTAATGTGATCACCAAATACGCCGGTGATACCTTTCAGCTCGCTAACGTCGCCCAGCGGGGTAGAAGTAGCGTGTGCATTGATATAGTCTACATCTTCAGGTTTCAGGTCAGCATCTTCCAGGGCTCTCTGCATACCTAAACGGGCGCCGAGGCCTTCCGGATGAGTAGCGGTGAGGTGATAAGCGTCAGCGGTCATAGCGCCACCTACCATTTCTGCGTAGATGGTAGCGCCTCTTTTCACAGCGTGCTCATATTCTTCCAGGATGATAGCGCCAGCGCCTTCACCCATTACGAAACCATCACGGTCAGCGTCGAAAGGACGGGAAGCGGTAGCATGATCATCATTGCGGGTAGACAATGCCTTGAGCGCATTGAAACCGGCGATACCGGCACGGGTAACAGGTGCTTCAGAACCACCAGCCACGATAGCGTTGGCCTTACCCAGGCGGATATAGTTGAAAGCGTCTACCAGAGCACTGCTGGAAGAAGCGCAGGCAGATACAGTACAGTAGTTCACACCCATGAAACCATATTTCATAGAGATCTGACCAGCTGCGATATCGGAGATCAGCTTGGGAATAAAGAAAGGATTGAATTTAGGAATGAAATTGCCCTGGGCAAATTCAACGATCTGGTCTTCGAAGGTCTGCATACCACCGTTACCGGACGCCCAGATCACACCGATTTGGGTTTTGTCCACACCATCCAGGTGAAGACCTGCATGTTCAACAGCTTCCTGGGCAGCCACCATGGCATATTGCGTAAACATGTCCATTTTACGGGCTTCCTTCTTTTCCATGAATTTCTCTATATCAAAACCCTTCAGTTCGCAAGCAAACTTAGTTTTAAACTCCGTAGTATCGAAACGGGTAATAGGACCAGCACCACCGGTACCAGATTTAAGACTATTCCAGAATGTGTTTACATCGTTTCCGATAGGCGTTAAGGCCCCCAGCCCGGTAACCACAACCCTTTTTAACGTAACAGTGCGCATAATGCTTTGACTTTAAAATCGAAAGTTAGAGCGCAAATTTAGTCACTTATTCTTATGATTACGCATATTCATAAGATTTATGTGTCATATAAATAAAAAGGGGGCGATTTATCAGGCTACAGCGTTGTTGATGGGGACGGTAGCGATGTCTATTTTTTGAGTACGGGCCCTCAGGAAGGCGATAATTTCCTGGTCGCTGTTGAACCTGTTGCCAATATTCACAAAATTCCTGGCCAGGAGGTCGTATCGTTTTGTCATCAGATAGACCCAGACGTGCAGAAAGTGGATACCGTCAAATACGATGGCGTCGTTGGCAATATACTCCGGCAGTGTTTTCCGGAAAAAGAGGGGATGTTCCGTCCAGTGCATGGAGGGTTTGATGTGATGGCTGATGTGGTAACCGTCATTCCAGCATTTATGGTTGTATTTGGTGTTAATACAGGTAATACTGTTCTTATAGGCGTTCGCAGGATCTCCGGCGTCAATAAAAGCGTGCTGTGCCCAGTTGCCCACCATCATGATGATCCGGGAAATGATAAAAGGAATAATGAACACGGTCAGGGTAGCCGGGAAATTGATAAAGGAGAGCCCGATACAGGCCAGGAAAAAGATCAGTTCACCCCTGGCAGCTCTGACCATTAGTTTCTGGCGGTGTTTGCGAATAAAATATTGGCAAAGGGTAACAATGCCGGTAAATACAAAGCTTGCCAGGTATTTGCAGAATCCCCTGAAAGAATCGCGCTGGTAGGCCATCGTACTGCTTTCATCTTCGGGCATATTGTTCTCCGGATGGTGCATGCCGATATGATGACTGTAGTAAGTTTCGGGTGTCTGTCCAAACAGCGGTCCTATCACCCAGGGGAGGTAATGGTTCAGGAAGCCATATTTCTTATTGAAGAATACCCGGTGACTGGTACAATGCAGCATTAGTCCGAAGGAACCCTTATATCTGAAATTGTTCAGTACCTGGTAAGCAATTGCGGCAGTCCACCACAACCATCCTGGTACCGGCAGGTATAAAATAATTGCCAGCGGCAATAATATTAATGTGAGTTCCAGTGTCAGATAAAGGAATGGCAGGTCTCGCTCATCGCGGATCATGGATTTGAGAAATCTCTGGAAGGCATTGTCCGTCCCCTCAGGTTTGACGTATATGGGATCGGTTATTACGTCTGTAAATGTTTTCATTAACAGTTGTTTAGGTCTGATCGCATTGGTTCTATGAAGGTAAACGAATAAATTGGTCAAATCTTATTCCAAAAAACTTTTGGATAAGATAAAATAATTCCTATTTTTGCAACCCCTAACGGGGAAATTTGATTCGGTGAGATGCCTGAGTGGCCGAAAGGAACGGTTTGCTAAACCGTCGTACGGGTAACACTGTACCGAGGGTTCGAATCCCTCTCTCACCGCAAGCTTTAAAGCCTTCAAGTCGAAAGACCTGGAGGCTTTTTTGTTTGGGGGATGGAGTGAAGTATTTTAATTGTAGCTGGTACGAGTGCAAATCATTATTTTTCGCGAAATGGTGACCCTCACCTTGAAAAACTGAAATTTTCAAGGTGAGTAGAAACTTTCATTACGCGAACTACTTTGATATGAACGAGACTATTTCGTATAATGACTTCATTAGGCATCTTCATTAGGGTAAAGCTACTTATGGGCAATTATTTCCATTACAATTCAACTAACATCTTGCCTTCGTTTTTGCCACTGAAAAGTCCTATAAAAGCCGCTGGTAGTTGCTCAAAGCCCTTCACGATCGTTTCTCTGTAATTCAGATTTCCGTCAATCAGCCATTGTCTTAGCTGCGCCCGGCCTTCATTAAAACGCTCTTTGTAATCGCCGATGAGAAATCCTTGAATTAATAATTTTTTGTAAACCACAAGTGGTAACAATCTTGGCCCAACAGCTTCCTTTTCATCATTGTAATCAGCAATAGTACCACAGACCACTATCCGCCCATAATCATTCATCTTACTGATTACAGCATCCGATATGTTACCGCCAACATTATCGAAATATACATCTATCCCTTTGGGACAAAGCCTGTCCAGGACGGCACCGATGTCAGTACTGGTCCTGTAGTTAATGGCAGCGTCAAACCTTAGCCCGGTTTTTATAAAGTCGGCTTTTTCATCGCTTCCTACAATGCCTATGACCTTACAACCAAACAATTTACCGATTTGACCTGCGATGCTTCCTACCGCACCAGCCGCACCCGAAATAACGATCGTTTCACCTTTTTGCGGCTTACCTATTTCACTAAGCGCAAAGTAAGCGGACAAACCAGTAGCTCCTAATACACTCAGATAGGAACTCAATGGCATACTCTTATCTTCCAATACAACCAGATCATCAGCGTCACGTAATAAAAGATCCCGCCATTCCATATATCCCATTACCAGATCACCCTTTTTGAAATCTTTATGAGCGGAAGTCACAACTACTGCAATACCACGTGAAATAATAATATCTCCAACATTTAACGCAGGCGGATGTCCACCACTCATGGCGACTCTTAAGTATGGGTCGACAGAAATAAATAATGGCTTTAACAATAACTGACCATCAGTAATCGATGGAAGTTCATCCTCTTCGAGCAGGAAGTCATCGATTTGCGGCATGCCTGCTGGCATATTTATCAATCTGATTAATTTCGATTTCATTTTTTTAACCATTCAATTAAATACCATAACTACCGGTAAGGGCTTTCTTTTCGATGCTTTTTGCAAACAGGGGTGTTTCTTCATGATTATGAGCGTCCGATGCAACCTGGCGGTCGTGAGCAGCCTGGGCCAAAGAAATGTTGTGCACTTTCATAAATTCAAAAAACTCCGGCGTCGCTGTTGCATGAATTTCGTTGGTATATTCACAGGTTTGATCGTCCAATTTTGTGACTCTAAGTTCCCATAACACCTGAACTTTGCTGCGCCCGTTGGTAGTGATGGTATCAGAAACCGATAACATACGGCAATAATCTGCCCTGTATTCAGTAGCCACATAATGCTGAATGACAAGCGCGTTACCGATGGTCTCTACATTGATTGACATAGGCTCGCCAGCTAAAGTGTGTGTGAAGCCAGCTGCGATATGGGCTGTAGAGCATCTTTGATATTCCTCATCGGGGAGATTGAATAACCAATCTGCAATGTTTACTTTTTCAATTGGCGCGTTGATGATCGCTTTTACAGTTGAGTGAGAAAGCGCATTTTCGATAGTTTGTTTGATTTCCATGATATTTTTTGTTTGATAATTCAAAGGTCACCGAAATTTACTAATCGTTAAAATGCTTATTTTAGATATAGTTGATCGAAAAAACCGATTATTTAAAAATGGAACTCCGTCAATTAAAATACTTTATCAAGGCCGCTGAATTGCAAAATTTCACTGAAGCTTCGGGTGCATTATTTATTACGCAAAGCACACTATCTCAGCAGATCAAACAATTGGAAGATGAACTGGGAGTGCCGTTGTTTGACAGGATCGCTAAGCGGGTGCGGCTCACAGAGGCCGGTAGAACGTTTTTGCCTTATGCCCTCAAAACGGCGAAAGATGCCCAGGACGGCAAGGACATGTTGAAGGATTTGATGAATCTTAATACAGGAACGTTGTCGATCGGCGTGACCTACGGACTAATGGCCTTGTTAACGAAAGCTATAGTGGACTTTTCACAAGAGTGTCCCAAAATCAACATAAAAATTAGCTTTGGCACCACTCAGGATTTACTTGACAAGCTTGATCAGGGTCATATTGATATGATGTTGTCTTTTTCTCAAGGCGAGAAAGGCGATGGATTTGAAATTGAACGTTTGTTTTCTTCCTGCCTGGCACTTGTAGTTCACAAAAGCCATCCGTTGGGCGGTAGAAAGCAGATCAACATTAAGCAATTAGATGGTATGCCTTTGGTATTGCCTACCAGAGGATATAGCATCCGCAATTACCTCGATCTTTTATTGGAAGATCATCATTTAATACCTGATATCAAAATGGAAGTAAATGATATCAATATGCTTTTACAACTAGTAGATAGTGGTCAGTGGGCAACCATATTAATGGGTTCGTCGATCTTTAACTACCCTGAATTAAAAGCGCTGAAAATTACAGGCGAAGGTATGACACGATTGGCCACTATTTCCTGGCCGGCAGGGCAATATCGCAAAAAGGCAGCGCGACTATTGGCGCAGCTATTAGTCCGTCACGCGAAGGACTATCATGTTTAACAGGCTTATAAGAACGATGCCGGATGTCCCGGCTCCTGGGGAAAAGACAATGCATTGGCCTCTGAATAGCGTAATCTGGCCTTTTTATACCCGGAAATGTTTTGGCCTGTTATCTTTTTAAAGAACCGGCTAAAATGTGCCGCGTCATCAAACCCAAGCTCATAAGCTATTTCTTTCGCTGATCTATCCGTGTAATAGAATAACCTTTTTGCTTCGTCAATTATACGGTCATGAATGATCTGTAAGGGGAGTTTATGATGGTAACGTGCAAACAGGTTAGATAATGTTTTGGGAGATTTGCCTAACTCATTCGCATAGAATTGTACCTGGTGCTGTGTTTTAAAGTTCCTGTCAACTAATAGATTATATTTTCTAACGATGTCAAATTTGTCAGATTCAACGGGCTGCTCTTTTACATATTGTTCTTTGGCTAACCTGGTACCGATAATAATCAGCCTTTTTAATAACATTTTGAGCATCTCCGATTTTGTACTGTCATCCATTTCAAACTCTTCGATAAAAATGCTTTTCAGTATCTCGAGTTTTCCCTGATTGAATTTGTCCAGCTTAATGAATAGCTGACCATAGGATCCGAAAAACAGAAAACCTGCACAGCTTACCTCGTTATCGTGATCAACAATGCAATAAAAATCCCGGTTATATTGCCAGGCGGTAATCTGTCGGGGCTCTTCAAATATAAAAGACTGATTGGAAAAAAGCGGTAACAGGCATCCGGAAGGGAAGGTATACTCAATATTGTCAATATAGACCTGCTGCGCCGGACCGCTGTTTAACGCGATTGTAAAAAGCCGGTCTGCCGTCGCTTCTGTTCTCCTGCCGGAAAATACCTCGTTCTCCAGAAAATAAATTACACCACCCGATCTCTTGTCAGTATGTGAAAACTTCATTAGATCATGCCTTTTAAATTTCCTTCAACTTAGCCTGTGCTAAGTTAGCATAGGCTGCATCGGGAATATGGTGTTTTTCACTGTTTGGATGGTGTAATTTACCATTCCGGGCATTTATCAGCACTGAACGAATTATCTCAAATTTCAGGCGCAACAGGGAAGTCGATTGGCACCTTCACAATAGCGTTCAGGTAATTGCTGAAAGTTCTTTCGGAGATGATCATTAACGTATCAACAAGACTTTCATTGGTATAGCCTGCTGCAAAAAAGTTATCTATAGCCTGCTGACTGGCGTTACCTTTTTTGTTAGTCACCTCTTTCACGAACTGCACTAGTGCGTTGAGTTTTGCATCAAAACTGATGTTGCCACGGCGTATTTCCAGTATTTGCTCATCAGTAAAGCCGTTTAATTTTCCGATCACAGTATGGGCGCTGACACAATAATGGCAGTCGTTTATTGCGCTAACGATCAGGTTAATAACTTCCTTCTCCCGGATAGTAAGTGAACTTTTTGCATTAGACAATGCGAGATAGTTGGCTAAACCATTTTCGGAACTTGCCATAAATGCATAGCTATTAGGAACCTTGCCCAGCTTCTTTTTCAGTGTATCGAATATTGCCTGGTTGGCAGGGCTGACCTCTTCACGGTTTGGTACTTTAAATGCTTTCATTGTTTTGTATTTATTGTCAATACAAAATTGCGTACCATTTACCCTCTGAAAAATGTATTTAATTCCCTAAGACTTGCCAATTTTTCCAATGGCTGGAAAATTGGCAATGAACAGACAGTGTACCATATGCCCCCTTTATTTTGCTTGTCTTTTGACGCTGTCAATACGGTGCCTGAGTTCATTCACACAATCCTGAAAGATCAGAAGCACTTCTTTTACCTGGTCTTCCAGCGGCTTGGAAACACTTTTTACATACTGATCTTTTGTCATCGCTTTCATGATCTTATCCGCTGAACAATCGCAATATTCTTTTGTGATCTGAGGATAATTTGTCGCTGTCGCTCCCGCGTCCCTCATACCTTAAGATAAATAGTTTATACAAGCCGGTTCGGGACTTATTCTCCTTATCCCACTCTTAAGTAGCAAAACCCGCTAATAGCGCGGGCTTTGCCAAGAGCTAAATATGCTTTTAAAGTAGAATCAACCACTGTTCGTTCATCCTATGTCTAAACTTATTTGCATTTATCAAGCAGCCGTATCAACATCGAACCCAACCCCCGTCATCTCCTCGCTCAATTTCCAAAGCCGATTTGCATTGCTCTCATCCAGCGAATAAGGCTTTACGCCCCCTGATATTTCCTGCCCTGGAGCTAATACCGCAATATCCGCATCCTCGCAATACACACCGCCGATATTGTTTAACAAGGGACTGGTAGCACACCAGAGGGTGGTTGCCGCCCCTTGCGGAATTGTTTTCATGGAAGCTGCAAATTCAGGTAAAAGGTTGCCATTTTCATCTACCAATCCCAGCTGGCGGAATGTTTCTACTGATGCTTCTCTTGCCAGTTCTGTTCCGAGAACATTGCCCGGGTGCAATGCATACGCTCTTACATGATGCCTCTTGCCACGTTTGTCCAATTCAACAGTGAACAGATTGAGTGCTGTCTTTGATTGGCCATACGCTGATAAGGTTTCATACGCACGACTTTCAAAGTTGGGATCCTCAAAATTGAATGGTGCGAATTGATGTCCCTGGGAAGACACATTCACTACTCTTGCGCCATTCGCTTTTTTTAGTGTATCCCATAAGCGTGCGGTGAGCTGAAATGGTGCCAGGTAGTTTGTCACCAATTGAGACTCTATGCCACGGCTGTCCCTGCGCAAAGGAACAAACATAATTCCTGCATTATTGATCAGCAGGTGTAATGGCCGGCCTGAAGCCAGAAATTTTTCTGCAAATCTGTCTATAGAAATATGGCTCATTAAGTCCATTTCCTCTAACACTACATTTGCAATGCCGGCCAGATTTTTGGCTGCCTTTTCAATACTTCTTGCAGGTACAATAACGGTGGCGCCTGCTGCGGCAAGCATTTTGGTAGTTTCTAAACCGATGCCGGTGTAACCGCCTGTTACAATGGCAATTTTTCCAGTAAGGTCAATTCCCTTCAGTACATCTGTTGATGTAGATGCTGCATTGAACCCTGATCCTACAGGTTTTTGTAGTGACCCGGTATACTGATGCTGTTCCATTTTTTTACAATTTGTTGTTGGGTTTGTCAATCGTTGAGAGCGAGTATCTTTCTGACTTGAGCTGGGTTTTAGCGGGACTGTTATACCTGGCTTGCATGCTAAAATCCATAAATACCTCCCGAAACCGAGATCTTTTCTCCTGTAATCCAACCCGATTCATCCGAAGCAAGAAATACAGCTACTTTCGCAATGTCTTCCGGCTGACCCGTACGGCCAAGTGGCGTGTTAGCTACGAGTTTTGCTTCAGCATCACTGCCGATAAAGCCTGCGCTATGTGAGCCTTCTGTTTCTACCACGCCCGGCAAAATAGAATTGATGCGGATCTTTTTTGCACCCAGTTCTTTTGATAAAGAAATAGTAATAGCATCTAAGGCCGCCTTGGTGGCAGAATATATCGAACCTGTCGGAAGTGGCATTTTGCCTGCCTCTGAACTGATGTTAATGATATTGCCACCTTTGTTGCCAAACAGTTTTAAAGATGCCTGGATGGCAAGTAAAGATCCCCAGACATTGATATTAAATTGCCGATGAAAAGAATCGGCTGAAACCTCCTCAACCGGGGCGTACTGATAAATGCCGGCATTGTTTACCAGGATATCCAATGAGCCGAAAGCATCTTTAGTTGCTTCAAAAAGTCTGCTTATATCAGCCGCATCCGATACATCACCCTGTACCGCAATGGCCTTGCCTCCTGCGTCGCTGATGGCTTTTACCACCTTCTCTGCATCTTCCCTGCTGGAAGCATAATTCACCACCACCTTAGCACCTTCCGCCGCAAAATATTTCGCGATGGATGCACCTATTCCTTTTGACGCGCCTGTAACTACTGCTACCTTGTTCTCTAGTCTTTTCATTTTCCTCTCGTTTATTTGATGATTGAGATACAAACTTATGACGCCCGGATATATTTTGGTAACTTTGTTACCGAAAGTAACAGTAACCTGGAGGTAACAAAGTAACTTATGGAGTGCAAAAGAGTCGAACAAGATCACAAAAGAGAGATGATGGGTGTCCATGATGCAATGGACGTGTTGAGCGGGAAATGGAAAATACCTATTATCTCATCTATCTGCTATTATAGCGAAAGAAGGTTCTCTGACATCCTGAATGATGTACCCGGTATTTCCAACAAAATGCTGAGCAAGGAATTGAAAGAATTGGAAGTAAATGAACTGATTAAACGCACGGTGTTAGACACCCAGCCTGTAACGGTTCAGTATGTGCTTACAGACCATGGTAAGACGCTGAAGACCATCATTGAGAACCTGACAAGCTGGGGGATAGAACATCGTAAGAAAATTATGGGGAAATAGCCTGGCTGGCAGACTTATATGGCTGTCGGCTTATATCATCTTAAACAGTGGATTCGGGGTAATAGTATAACCATGCGCCATGAAATACTTAACGCGTACAATATGGGTATTATCGTTCATTAGTCTGCTGACAGATGTGGCCGGCGAAATGTTATATCCGGTCATGCCCATTTATTTAAGAAGCATTGGTTTTTCCGTATTGCTGATTGGCATACTTGAAGGTATTGCAGAAGCTACCGCCGGTTTAAGCAAGGGCTATTTCGGCAAATTATCTGACCAGAGAGGCAGAAGGGCGCCGTTCATACAATTAGGATATACCCTGAGCGCTTTGTCTAAGCCCATAATGGCCGTTTTTGTCTACCCGCTCTGGATATTCCTGGCACGAACGGCCGACCGCTTAGGCAAAGGCATCCGTACCGGCGCGCGAGACGCGCTGTTGTCTGACGAAGCCACGCCGGCTACCAAAGGCCGGGTGTTCGGATTCCACCGTTCGATGGATACACTGGGAGCTGTTATCGGGCCAGCCCTGGCTTTGGTTTACCTGTACCTTTATCCCAATGAATACAGGACGCTGTTCTTTATCGCATTTGTGCCCGGACTATTGGCTATCGGACTATCTTTTTATCTCAAAGACAAAAAACGCGAACAGAAAGAGAACAAAACCCCCGTTTCCTTTTTCTCCTTTCTGCATTACTGGAAACATAGCCCTGCTATTTACCGGCGCGTAGTAACAGGATTGCTGGTTTTTACATTGTTTAACAGTTCCGATGTTTTCCTCCTCCTGAAAATAAAACAGGCAGGATTGAGTGATGCAGCTACTATAGGCGTATATATCTTTTATAACCTGATATACGCATTGGCCGCTTTTCCCCTGGGAATACTGGCCGATAGCATAGGATTGAAAAAGATATTCATTGCCGGACTGTTCCTCTTCGTATTGGTATATGCCGGGATGGCCTTCACAGGTAGTATCTATTACTACGGATTTCTTTTCCTCTTGTATGGCGCTTATGCTGCTGCAACGGAAGGGATTTCCAAGGCATGGATAAGCAATATCACTGACAAGGCGGATACGGCTACCGCAATAGGCACCTACACCGGGTTTCAGAGTATCTGTACCATGCTGGCCAGTACTGTTACCGGTTGGCTATGGCTCCGCTTTGGCGCTGGTCTTGCGTTTGGGACTACTGCGGTAGTAACGTTTGGGGTGCTGCTTTACTTTTGGCTCAGCATTGATGCACCAACCAGCCATCAAAGTCCTGAAAAATGATCCTGCTTCATAAATTGTCAATAACATCCTTATACCCCCGGCCAATGGGAATAGGGATCCCTTTTATTTCCACTATTTCGGCGGTATAGGAATCTATCTGGTTGACTGAAATAATGAAAGAGCGATGTATGCGTTTAAAAAGATGTGCTGGCAGTACCTCTTCAATCTCATGAGTACTCATTTTGGATAAGTACTCGCTTTTGGTAGTAACGATTTTAATATACTCACGCTGGCTTTCGATATACAGAATTTCTGAGAAAAGGACTTTGACTTTCCGCTTTTGTACATTTATGAAGATAAAGTCTTTGATACTACCTGCTATCCGCCGGGGCTCCGCATTTACCTTATTAACAGCGGTGAGGAACCGCTCAAACTCGAAAGGCTTCAACAGGTAATCTGTTACATTCAGGTCAAACCCTTCTACTGCGTAATGATGATAGGCGGTGGTAACTATTACTGATGGCGGATTGACAAGTGTTCTGAGAAAAGCCATGCCTTTCAGCCTGGGCAGATGGATATCCAGGAATATAAGATCTGTCTCATTGTTCGACAGGAATTCGGCAGCAAGGATCGCATCTTTAAAAGTCTTTTGTAATTCCAGGAAAGGAACCGCTGCTATATAATCGATTAGCACCTTTGCTGCCAATGGCTCATCTTCTATAATAATGCACTTTATTTTAGACATGACTGTCGAGATTTATTTTCAGGGTAGCGGTAAATGTAAAATCACCCGGGCGTGTATCAAGACTATAGCTGGTATATAACAATGCCAGTTGCCGGCGTAAATTAGACAAACCGATGTTTTCCTTCAGACTGACATTTCCTGCAGCATCTCCGGTTGAATTTTCAACAATAAAAAGCAGCACCCTGTTTTTGACAGAAAGATGAATATTTACTGAGGGTCGGTCCCTGGTTTCTGATACACCATGCTTGAACGCATTTTCAACCAGTGGAATAAGCAGCAATGGCGGTAAGGCCTGCTTCCTGTCTTCAAGATCGTGGTTGAAATTAACATGCAATGATTCATCATAGCGTAGCTTTTCCAACTCAATGTAATCGTCAATGATCTTAATTTCCTGTTCAATAGCGGCATAGGCGGCACTGGTTTCGTACAGCATATAACGCAGGATCTTTGACAATCGCAGGATAGACTCGGGAGCGAGGTCGGACTTGTCTCTGGCCAGTGAATAGATATTGTTCAGTGTATTGAATAAAAAATGAGGATTAGTCTGGGATCTCAGGTAGTTCAGCTCGGCTTGCTGGCTTGCTATGAGTAACTCCTGTGCTGATTGCTTCAGCTTTATATGGTTATAGATGTGCCTGACAACGCTGAAAAATATAATCGATCCGATACTGTATCCTGTCAGGGTGCCGATCCTTTTGTCTATTGTAAGCGTGTTATCCAGTACGGTATAAATATGCAATGTAACTCCCAGTGCTCTCCAAAGAAAAAGGCCCAGCGAATAAGAAAAGAAATACGGTAGTATGAGCAGGACGGACCGGAAAAACCTTTTCAGGCTCATGCCTGGCAATGTGTACTCCAGCAAGCGGTAATTCATCACTATTACATAGCATGCCAGCCAGGTTTCATTAACGGCCCTTTGCGGAAAATCGCTCCTATGTTCAACAATGTCTCCCAGCAGATTTAAAAGTAAAAAGGCCGGCGCAAGCCAGACGTATAGTTCATATCGTTTTATGCCGGATAAGATCTTCATATTGAAGTTTGATGCAGTAAATGTCGATAAAATGTTCTTTGTTTCAGCCTTCTGTTGGGATAATTGACGCAAGTTCGCAGTTCATTGACCAGGAGGCGTCGTTTGTTGACCGGGCATATTTGTAATCAGCCCTATTCTCTATTCTTGTATCGTCGATCGATAAAAATTCAATCCTTGCACCCAATATTAATCAAAACATGAACAAGTTTTTACAATTCGGAGAAAAAGTAGCGGGATATGATATCCCTGTCCTGAACGAGCGTGAGATCAGGGCGGCGGCAGGAATCCTGTTCCTCGCCGTTTATACATCCCTGATGTTTATTCTCTTTAGCGGCAATTTTATACTCGTAAAATACGTAATCACCTTCTTTTTACTCGACCTGTTGATCCGTGTATTGATCAATCCCAGGTATTCCCCAACAATGATAGCAGGACGCCTCATTGTCCGTAATCAGGTACCCGAATATGTAGGTGCACCACAGAAGAGATTTGCCTGGATCATTGGTATTGTGTTATCTGCCACCATGTTCTATCTTTTCATCATTGTCAACGCCTACAGCATTATTACCGGATTGGTCTGCCTGGTTTGCCTTTTATTCCTGTTTTTCGAAGCTTCCTTTGGCATCTGCCTGGGCTGCATGGTGTATCCCTTGTTTAACAGGAAGAAAGTACAGCATTGTCCTGGAGAGGTATGCGATGTTACGGCAAGACAGGACATCCAGAAAGTGTCTGTGACGCAGTTGGCCGTATTGCTACTCTTTGTTGCCCTCATCTTCGCTGCATCCCGCTGGCTGAATGAACGTTACAGCAGGCAACCGCACGATATGTTTAAAAAGGTGGTAACCGCTAAATCCAGATAGACATGGTAACGCTACCCTTGAACCGTGAGAGCCGGTTGGAAGATTACTTTTCATCTTACAGGATGCATATTATCGGCAGTCAGCAACATTTTGAATCGCCCTTTGGCGTCAGGCGGATCATTTATGCGGATTGGACTGCAAGCGGCAGGTGTTATGGACCTATTGAAGACTATATACGGCGGGAAATACTTCCTTTTGTGGGTAATACGCACACAGGAACCACCGTCACAGGCAGCTCGATGTCCAAGGCTTATGAAGAAGCCAAGCGCATTATAAAGAAACACGTTAATGCCGGTAGTGATGATGTGCTGATATTTTGCGGCAGCGGAATGACCGCTGCTGTACACAAATTGCAACGGATAATGGGCATGAGAGTGCCCGAGCGCATTGCGGCGTATACAGGAAAAGAGTGGCCGCCGTGTGATGAAGCCTTGAAGCCAGTGGTTTTTGTGACGGCAATGGAACATCATAGCAACCAGACCAGCTGGCTGGAAACCATTGCAGACGTGGCCGTGATCCGGATGGGAGAAGATGGGAATGTGGATATGGCACACTTCGGATCCTTACTGGAGCAGCACAAACACCGCGTATATAAGATTGCTGCCGTAACAGCATGTTCCAATGTAACGGGTATTCGAACGGACTATCACGGCATTGCTAAACTCATTCATGCATACGGTGGATGGTGCTTTGTGGATTTTGCCTGTGCTGCACCCTACTGTGAGATGGATATGCATCCGGGTGAAAATGACGCCTATCTGGACGCCATCTATTTCTCCCCGCATAAGTTGCTGGGTGGTCCCGGTACACCCGGGATATTGATCTTTAACAAACATCTTTACAACAATAAGATCCCTGATCAACCAGGAGGCGGTGCCCTGAAGTATACGAACCCATGGGGCCTGCGGGAATACGTAGCCAATATTGAACAACGGGAAGACAGTGGCACACCGCCATTTCTCCAGGGAATAAAAGCTGCCATGTGTATCCGGCTGAAAGAGGAAATGGGTATAAGCAATATGCTTAAGCGGGAGGAAGAACTGTTGGCGACGATATTCAACAGACTGCCTGACATGAAGTATGTACAGGTGCTTCAGGCCAATGTAACAAAGCGCTTAGGTGTGGTCTCGTTTATCGTAACAGGCGTGCATTACAATTTAATTACCAGGCTGCTTAACGACAGGTTCGGCATTCAGACCAGGGGAGGATGCTCCTGTGCGGGAACTTACGGGCATGTGCTGCTTGATGTAGACAAAGCCAGATCGTATGCCATACTTGATGCAATCCGTAGCGGGGATCTTTCCTGTAAACCCGGTTGGGTAAGATTATCAATACATCCTACCATGACCAATGCGGAAATTAATTTTATCCTGGATGCTATCGAGATAACTGTAGCCAATATTCATGAATGGGAAAAGGATTATTATTACGATCACAATTCCAATGAGTATTTCTTCAAAGGGGAAGCTGACGGCGTGGGGCGGAAGATATCCGAATGGTTTGATGTGGGCCGGTGGCAGGAGCTAACCTGAAACTGAAGAACAGCTTCCTGTTCCGTTAGCCACTTCCATGTATCCCTATACTGACTGCAATTTCCTGTGCTGTGTTCTCAGCCTGAACAACTGATAACAGATACCCACCACAAAAACGAGGGCCAGTACACCCATAACAGGCTGAAGCGCGGGATCTTCCTGTCCTGAAGCAAACGGATGTCCCAGTGGTACGCGTACAAGCGTTTCTGTAAATGCAGGTACCAGTGAAAAAAATAATGTGAGCGACATCAAAACCACCTGAATGTACTGCCATTTCTGTCCGAACAATTTTATAGAAGATGCATAGTAGGCCAGCGGTAGCATGAGCAGGATCAGGATGGCCAGAAAATGCCCGGGCGATAAATGACCGCTCTTCATAATGGGGAAAGATGTCAGACAGGCTAATGCCGTCAGTACAATGTAGATTTTGCCGGTTCTTTTCTGAGGGGCGATCACACCATAACTAAACAGGGATATAAATGCGGGGATAAGGGCCAGCACACCGATCACCGTGTGGATGAAGCCCAATGTTGTGAGGTGAATCATAGCAGTAAGTATTAAAGTGCAGATAGGCATGGCAAGAGGAATGCCATTTGATAAATGACTGGCAGACAATGCACTGTGCCTTGCTGAGGCATGTGGTTTCGTGATATGCCACAAATGGCATGTGGATTAACGAAATATCGTTTTTTGTGTTAGTATCTTTACGGCATATTTAAACAGGATCTTATGGCCAAACAGGCATTATTAGCACCATCAGGCTTTGACTTTTTGAATAAACTAAGAAAGAACAATAACAGGGAATGGTTTAACGCACACAAGGATACATTCCTGCAGGAGCTGGCCATTGTAGAGCATTTTGCAGAGGCGTTGTTACAGGCGCTCAACGCACATGATGAAATTGAGACACCTTCCGGTAAAAAGAGCCTGTACCGTATTTACAGGGATACCCGTTTTTCTGCAGATAAAACGCCTTACAAGACCCATTGGAGCGGTAGCTTCAAGCGTGCGACAAAGTACCGCAGGGGAGGATATTATTTTCATATCGAGCCTGGTAACAGCTTTGTGGCGGGAGGATTCTTTGGTCCCAGCACGGAAGACCTTAAACGGATCAGGGAGGATATCGCATTTGACCCCGCCCCGCTGCGGAAAATCCTGAAGGCGAAGTCCTTTGTGTCAACATTTGGTGAGCTGAAAGGAGAGCAGCTGAAAACGGCTCCGAAAGGTTTTGATGCAGATCATGAAGCGATCGATCTGTTGCGTTACAAGCAATTCCTTTTGGTACGGCATTTTCCGGATGAAGTGGTACTGAGTGGTGAGTTCCTGAAAGAAGCGAATCAGACCTTTAAGAACATGCGCCCGTTTTTCGATTATATGAGCGATGTGCTGACGACAGATATTAATGGCGAGGCATTGTAATGGGCCCTTGTTAAAAGACAGGTCTATGGGACCGTAAATCCCATAGACCTGGAACTTTAGCTTTGTTGCTGATAGTTCAGTACATTATTGCTTGCTTTCCGGTTTTTAAGGATGTTGACGTATCTCAGGGCCAGTTTATTGTTGTAATTCTCATAAGCCTTCTGTGCCCATTCTATTGCCTTGTCCAGCTGACCATTTATTTCGCAGATGATGGCCATGTTGTAGCATGCCCTGCCCGCGATCTTGGCGCTGGAGGAGTTTGTTTCTTTCTTCCATAATTCAGCAGCACCATCCCAGTTACCTGTTTGCGCTTTACGTTTCGCGGTGCTGAAATTGTCGGTTCCCTTTACATAATAATCCCTTGTTACCCTGATCCAGTAAGGGATCAGTCTGAAGGCATAATCCTGCCCGGTTTTTCTGCTGACGTCGAGCACGGATTCTTTCCTGTTGATGATAGCGCCGGCTGCAGCTACGGGGTTGATGCCTTTTCCCGTGAAGGTGATGTCTTTGGCAATGGCGTATTCGTCCAGTATTGATTTTTCCACCGGGTCGTAGATCCTCCAACCAGTTTTCACGGTAGTGAGCATATTGGCGTGATGTTCAATACCAGGAATATTGCCCAGCGGTGTTTTCATTGATACAGGAACGGCGGCATAGCTTACTTTTGAGTCTGTGTCAAACAGTTCCAGGGAGAACAACGCATCCACGTGTTTTTCCCGGCAGATCTTCTCCACTACGTCCCATGTCAGCGGCGCCGGAAATTGCCCCGGTACGTTTGTCCGCAGGTCAATGCTATTGAAAGCGGTGACATTGGTGAACCTGTTATTTTTGATCAGTTCATCAGCCAGTCCGACCACGCCTGCCTGGGCGGCCTGCCGGTCAAGGCTATCGCCTTCCACTGTGAGTACTTTGTCAATGATGTCCAGCGCTTTGTTTTTGTCAGCAATGGTACTCCTGTTAACGATCCCTACATTTTTAATATCAGGCGATATGGTAACAGGCGCCGGTTGCTGGACGCTGATGTAGACAAGATTTGTAGAGCTACAGGAATAAAGTGCAACCGAAGTCGCAACGATAGAGAACAGCTTTTTCATAGGTAGTGATTTCTCCCGAACGTTAATTAATTGATATTGAAATATTTAATTGCCCCGTTTACGATGTTTGATATGGCATTTGCAACAAGATAGTAATAAATATTAGAATATGTATAGGTGGGATGCTCCTGACACTCACCAAAAGAGTTCTGTTGCGCACACAGAACTCTTTTGACGAAAAAAGCTGTAAATAGGGCAGTGGCCTACAGGTAACGTATGTATTCTACTGCAGCGTGCCTGCAATTTAAATTAGCCGCAAATTCCCATGCATAGTAGACAGCAATAAAACTTTGGAGATCCTGTCACGTTTTTACATGCTGCCCTGTCTATATCTATATAAAAACTTAAAACCATGATAGCAGTAAAAGTGACTTACAGAGTAAAACCGTCTTTTGTAGCGCAGAATAAACAGAACATCCAGGCCTTCATGCAGGACTTCGAAAAAATGGGCGCCGACTTCCAATACACTATCTATAATAGTGAAACTACCTTCACCCACCTTTCCCACTACAAAAACGAAGAGATCCAGGCAGCAGTGCTCAATACACCCTCTTTTAAAGCCTTCCAGCAACAGCGGGATGACAGTGGTCTTGTAAGCCCTCCCCAGATCGAAGTATTGACGCCGGTAGCCAGTACCTGGGAGTAGTTATAGTGATTCGGGGTTATATGTTACGAGGTAGCCCAAACCTTTTGTAACTTTAACCTCATCTAAACCTCCTCCGTTACCATGACCAGGCAGAAAACAACAGACAGGCCCCCCGTTTTTAATAACCTGATCGAGAACTACGAGTATCTGGGTTTACCCGTAGACCTGATCGACCCTAAGAACGACTTTACGATCCATAAGCTGATGGATATACATGGGGACCTGCCTTTTAAATCCAGCGTATACCGGGCTAATTTTTATTCTTTCCTGTTTATTAAGGACGGGGAGGGGAGATATACTACAGATGATCTGGAGTTCAATACAAAGCCCTATACTATCTATTTCACCAATCCCGGGCATTATAAATCCTTTGAGTGGCATTGTTTGAAGGAAGTCTACCTGGTAACCATGAGCGAGTCTTTCCTGAAGGAGAACGTTCATGCCAATATATTCGAAGAGTTTCCTTTCCTGCTGGCAGAAACTGTCCCTGCGAGGGTACTGGAGCCGGAAGTGTTCGCAGAGTTTGAACCATTATACCTGCAGATCTATAAAGAGTACTTCTCCAACTCTCCTTACAAGAATAAAATGATCGGCAACCTGTTTGTGGTCTTGCTATTGAAGATAAAGGAATACTTCTGGGAAGACTACAACCCGATCTACGAAGGTAACAGGAGCTCACAGATCGTGAAGAACTTCAAAAGAAGCCTGGAAAAACATTACCGCGAATTAAGCACCGGGAAGGCTAAACGGGTTTTCCGTGCACAGGATTATGCCAACGAGCAAAACCTGCATCCCAACTATCTGAATAATGTCATTAAGGCGAAAACGGGCAAGTCCGTTAGTACCTGGATCATAGATAAGACCATTACCGAAGCTAAATCATTATTACAGAATTCCGCTACTCCTATTAAGCAGATCGCCGACCAGCTTGGGTTTGCTGAAACCGCTCATTTCAGTAATTATTTTAAGAAATATACAGATACCACCCCGGTCCTATACAGAAAACACCTCGGAACAGGGGTGTCTTAGATATTTGCAACTAATAGTGTAAATCTTGCAATTTTAGGGCGTGTTTATGTTCCACCTTTGTTATGTCAATAACGACAAACAAAAACAAAGAAACATGAACACACTAACAAGCAAAGTAATCTTAGTAACAGGCGCATCAAGAGGCATTGGCGCTGCCATTGCCCGTAAACTTTCAGCAGAAGGAGCAAAGATAATCGTTAACTATGCCGGTGGTAAGGATGCTGCCGACCAGGTTGTTGCTGAAATAAAGGAAAAAGGTGGCGACGCCATCGCTATACAGGCAGATGTCAGCAGGAGTGCAGATGTTAAGAACCTGTTTGATGCCGCTATTGCACATTATGGCAGGATCGACGTACTGGTGAACAATGCAGGCATCATGCTCCTGAAAACTATTAAGGATACTACGGACGAAGAGTTCGATCGCCAGTTCGATATCAACGTAAAAGGTACCTTTAATACCCTCCGCGAAGCAGCGACCAGACTGGCAGACAAGGGATCCGTCATTAACTTCTCCACTACTGTGAACCGCGTAATGATTCCTACCTACGGGACCTATGTAGCTACTAAATCAGCCGTAGAACAATTAACCCGTGTATTCTCAAAGGAAATGGGCGCCAGAGGGGTCAATGTGAATTCTGTTTCTCCCGGCCCGACCAACACTGATTTATTTATGAATGGAAAATCGCAGGAAGTGGTAGACCGCCTCGCCGCTATGGCCGCTTTTAACCGTATCGGTACGCCTGAAGAAATTGCAGAAGTGGTGGCATTCCTGGCCAGTGACGCCGCTAAATGGATCACCGGGCAGAATATAGGCGTAAACGGTGGTATGGCTTAATTACAATAAATAAATGTTAAACAATAACAATTCAAATAAGTGTCAGTCATGAATAACTTAAAAGGTAAAGTAGCAATAGTTACAGGATCAGCAAGGGGATTAGGTAAAGCCATCGCAGAACGTTATGCAGCGCTGGGCGCAGATATAGTGGTTAACTATTCCAGGGATAAAGCATCCGCAGATGAAGTAGTTAGTAATATCAAAGCGATGGGCGCGAAGGTGATCGCTGTACAGGCGGATGTGAGTAAGGTGAAAGAGATCGAGCGACTGTTCACCGAAGCAAAAGCAGCTTTTGGAAAGATCGATATCGTAGTAGCAAATGCAGGTATAGAGCTGGTAGAAACACCGGTAACTGAATTTACAGAAGAACAATTTGACCGCGTGTTCTCCATCAATACCAAAGGTACCTACTTCACTATGCAGCAGGCAGCAAAACACGTGGAAGACAATGGACGTATCATCTACATCGCATCCAGCACTACTTCCTTCCCTGTGCCCGGTATGGCTGTATATGGTGGTAGTAAAACAACTCCACGCTACCTGGTGGATATCCTGTCAAAAGAGATCGGTCACAGAGGGGTTACTGTAAACTCTATCATTCCTTTCGCGGTAGACCATTCCGGTATCTTCGTTGATCCTGAGGCATATCCCGAATTAAGAAAACAATTGCTGGACAGCTGTCCGATGGGGCGCCTGGCAGAAGTGGAAGATGTGGCCAATATTGCAGAATTCTTTGCAAGCGATCTGTCTTCTTTCGTATCTGGCCAGCACCTGCTGGTAAACGGCGGAGCCACCAACTAAGACTCCGCCCGCCATTCACTCTAAAATAGCAAGCATGTTCATTAAAATACTAAATGCAGCACTGGTCCTGGCGATCGTGTTCATGGGGCTGAAGCAGGGATGGGCAATGGTCTCCGGTAAGCCGGAAATGGCAGCCATGCTGGGCCGCTTTCACTTCAACAGGCCAGCTGTGTTGACCAATGGGATCGTGACATTGTTAAGTGCTGTGCTGATCTTATTTCCCAGGACCTTTGTAGCTGGTAATTTCCTCATGGCAAGCGCCATTTTACTGATACTCTGCCTGCAGCTATCGCTGAAAGATCTCAAAGGCGCCGCTATAGAGCTGCCTTTCCTCCTGATGAACCTGGCCGCTATTTATTTACAACACCCACTCGCAAAAAACAACTAATGAAGATCTTCATCTATACAATGGCATTAGTAATATGCACATTGACCGTTAAAGCACAAAACAAATCCAATACAATGAACACTGATAAACTCACAAATACCATCGTGAAAAAGGCGATCGACGCCTTGCAGGCTGCCGATAGTAAAACCTGGTTCGCACTTTTCACAGCGGATGCTGCACTCTATGACGATGGCAATAAAATGGACTTCAAAAGCTTCTTCGAAAAAGCATTTGGCCATGAACGCTTCACCAGCATCGATAAGATAGAAAACAAGGGACTGGACCTCTATGGACGGTTTCACAGCGACTACTGGGGCGATTTCAAGGCCTATTTTAAGTTCCATATCGATGCAGCCGGCAAGATCAGCAGGCTGGATATCGGGCAGGCCAGTTATTAAGGCTATAGGTTCTGCGGTTTGAACCTGGCCGGATAGGAAACGTTCTTTCCTGAGATCATAAAAGTTGCGTCCCCCCTGTAGTGCACAGTACGGGGGTATTTAGGAGAGGTGGCTACATGGGCTTTGACCACTTCCAGGATGAAGAAGTTATACTTAGGTAAGAGGTGTTCGTCAATCACCTTACACTCAAAATTGGCATAGCATTCCTTTATAAGGGGTGCTTTCACCTTTTCCGCCTTCTCCGGCGTCAGCTTAAATTCCTGGAACTTGTCCACTTCTGCGCCGGTACAGTTGCCGATCCCTATGATGTCTTCAATCATATCATCTGTAGGGATGTTGATCACACACTCCCTGCTTTTCCGGATCATCTCAAAGCTGTGGTTCGCTCCGGTAATAAAACACCCGATCATGGACGGTGAAAACTCCATTACCGTATGCCAGCCCATGGTCATAATATTACGCTCATCTTTCCATTGGGAGCTGACCAGAACAGTAGGCCCTGGTTCCAGGTATCTCCTGATGTCCGCAACCGGGAAATCTCTTTTTTTATATGTCTTTCTCATGCCATAAAGTTATCATGAAGCAGTGACTGCCTGTTAATCCCGATCAAACCATTATTTGTCTTATTCACACCCTGGGGGAGTACAATTTCCAGACCAGTATCACGATAAGGGATGACAGTTGTCAGCTTCCTGAAAGCAGCGGGGACGTAGCTTTGTATTATAAATAATTCACATTCAAAACGAGACTTTTATATCCTATGCCCTATACCTTCCTGCTGATCGTATCCATCGTTGAGAAGGTTTCCATGGCGGAAAAATGATGAAGGATAACAAAAAAAGCAGGCTCCCCGGGTATATTCATCCCGGGGATTTCTTTTTTTTGTGTAAATTAATGGGCCAACTGAAATGTTACCCGGCAACTCAAGAGGGTCCGATTTTGATAAGTTAGAAAATGATATGAGAAAAGTACTATTTATCCTATTGATTCCATTCACCGCATTTGCGCAACAGGTTGTTATTACAGGAAAAGTGCCGGATGCACCGGATAGTACTGATGTATTTGTCTACAAGCCGATCGGAACATATTTCAATTCATTATATAAGCAAAGCGCCGGAAAAGTAAGCAATCACGAGTTTACATTAAGAGTACCCATGGAGGCTCCCGGCTATATCACCATAGAGAACAAATATGTAAAATCAGTCCTCTACGTGGAACCCGGCGATTCTGTGGATATAGGTATCAGTCGTGAGGGCAGCATTGGCAAAAAGATCTATTCCGGCAGTAATGCGGCCGGACATGATCTGTTCAATAACGATACGCCCCTCTCCACCGAGCGACTGAGCAGTGCTATGGACTATGTAATGGACACTGCCCGCTCTGTCAATGGCGCCCTATGGGGGATGCGCTCTACCCTGTTCGATCTGAAAGCTCCCTTGCTGGTCCACCTCAGAAAAGGCCAGATCTCCGTGGGCTTTTATGAAAGTATGGTAAGTACCCTGGAAAGCCGCCTGGTATATTACCTGCTTAACAGCGCCGGAAAACGCCTGGAAAATCCTGGTGACCGGAAAAATAAAGCCCTGAACGAAAAAGAATTGAAACAGGTGGTCCAGGACGCCACCGATCTCTACGACCCCTTTGATGCGAAATATGTTTCCAGCCCCGGAGTGGACCTGCTGATCGCTAAAAAGTGCTACCTCATTAAAAAAGGATATATCAGGGGCGGCGCCACCATGGTCGATTTCTGGCAGCATTTTGACGAACAGTATAAGCTTTATGCCTACGCACCCATCAACTTACATGAAATGATGGCAGGCAATGAGTTCCTGGCCAATATCCCTGACCACAATAAGGGAAATGGCGCCCAGATAGAACTTTTTTATTACTTCAAAACCAACTTCCCTAAGAGTGCCTACATCCCTGTAGTCCAGGAATTACTAAGCAGGAAATAAGCATATCCTGTTTAGATACCTTGTGCATTGCCGGTATTTTTATACCGGTAGGGCCTGATATTCAATTTATTTTCATTGAAATTTACCAGATTGTTGAATTAAGGAGTATGATTTTCTGAATAAATAATTAGATTTGTCTCTGATAATAATTTAGACAGACCTAAATAATATTAATTAATGCCCCGTATTTCTACTTTTGCATGTATAAAAATATCTTTACTGATAGCTCTTGTTTGCCCGGCCTTCAGCCTGGCAGTGAGGGCACAATCAGCTACCGGTACTATCAGCGGATATGTGCTGTCAGACGGTCAGCCGGTATACCTGGCCAACGTATACCTGGCGGAAAATAAAGCCGGCGTAGCCACCGATTCTACCGGTTATTTCAAATTGAACAATGTAAAAGCCGGCACCTATACATTGCGTTCCTCCGCTACAGGCTTTACGTCCTTTTCCAGGAAGGTGACGGTAAGCCCCGGCGGAAAAACATCCCTGCAGATCAGGTTGCAGCAAGACGTTACCAAACTGAACGATGTGGTAGTGACCGGTACCCTGAAGCCCGTCAGCAGGACGGAAAGCCCGGTACCAGTAGAAGTATACACACCTAAATATTTTCAGAAAAACCCTTCTCCCTCCCTGCTGGAATCCATCGGGATGGTAAATGGCGTAAGGCCCCAGCTTAACTGTAACGTTTGTAATACAGGAGATATTCACATCAATGGAATGGAAGGAGCATATACCCTGATCCTGATAGACGGTATGCCCATCGTAAGCGCCTTATCTACTGTATATGGCCTGAGTGGCATTCCTATGAGCATGGTGGAACGCATAGAAGTGGTAAAAGGGCCTGGTTCTTCCTTATACGGTTCCGAGGCCATGGGAGGTATCGTGAACGTGATCACCAGGAACCCATTGAGCGCGCCGCTCATCAGTGCCGATGTGTTTAGTTCCAGTTGGGGAGAATATAACATAGACGCTGCCATGAAGGTAACTGCGGGTAAAGCCTCGGGATTGTTCGGCGTCAGCTGGTTTAATTATCAGCACCCAAAAGACAACAACGGCGACGGTTTTACTGACCTGACCATCCAAAACCGCATCTCTGTCTTTAATAAATGGGCCTTCCGGCGGAAGGAGAACCGGCAGGCAAGTATTGCCGCCAGGTATGTATATGAGGACCGCTGGGGTGGCGATATGAGATGGAGCAAAGCCTGGCGCGGCAGCGACGCTATCTATGGCGAAAGTATCTATACCAAAAGAGTGGAATTGATCGGTTTATACCAGCTGCCCCTAAAAGAGAAGATCATGCTGCAATACTCCTACAACCGGCATGAACAGAACTCCTACTATGGTAAGATGCCTTATATGGCTACGCAGCATGTAGGGTTTACACAGCTCTATTGGGATAAACAGCTGAGTGAAAAGCATAACCTGCTGACCGGTATTTCCTACCGTTATACCTGGTATGACGACAATACCCCCGGTACGCTTTCGGAAGATGGCAAGATCAATATGCCTGCTAAAACGCCTTTGCCCGGCGCCTTCATACAGGATGAGTGGGCATTTGCAAGGAAACATAAACTCCTGTTGGGCTATCGTTACGACCATGACAAAAACCACGGTAGCATCCATTCGCCGCGTATCGCCTACAAGTGGACGCCCAATGACAATAACACCCTCAGGGCCAGCCTGGGTACTGGTTTCCGTGTAGTGAACCTGTTTACGGAAGATCATGCTGCACTGACCGGTTCCCGCCAGGTGGTCATCGCCGAAGCCCTGAAACCGGAAAAGTCATACAACGCGAACCTGAACTATGTGCTGAAGGTCCCGATGAACAATGCCTTCATTAACCTCGATGCTACCGGGTTCTATTCCTATTTCACAAATAAGATCAACGGTGATTTTGATACGGATCCTAACAAGATCATTTACGATAATCTGCGGGGACATGCCATTTCACAGGGCGTTTCCCTGAATGTGGATGCCGTTTTTGCTTTCCCGCTGAAAGTGCTTGCCGGTGTTACTTACATGGATGTATACCAGATAGATGAAAATACAGCGGGCATTCCGCTGAAAAGCAGGCAAATAGATGCGCCTAAATGGGCGGGTACTTTCACGATCAGCTATAGCCTGCCGGCCGGCTTTGGCATAGATCTTACCGGCAACTGGAACGGCCCGATGCGCCTGCCGGTACAGCCGAAAGATTACAGGCCCGAATACTCTCCCTGGTTCCTGCTGGCCAACGCCCAGATCACAAAGAAGTTTGCCAAAGGATGGGAGGTATATGGAGGTGTAAAGAATCTGCTGAACTATGTACCGAAATATGCTTTAATGAGACCTTTTGATCCTTTCGATAAGCATGTGAATGACCCCGTGAACAATCCCAATGGATATACATTCGACACCGAATACAACTATGCGCCCTTACAAGGTGCGAGAGGGTTTTTAGGAGTGAGATATAACCTGTTCAAATGATATGATCCGGAAGTTTTTCATCTGCATAATATATGGCATATTGCTAACAATGCCGGTCCTTGCACAACAGGGACCGGTTACCTTTGCTCACCTGCGGGATAGTATGGCTGCACGCCCTAAACCCATAGTCATTAAGATCTATACCGATTGGTGCAGTTATTGCAAAATGCAGGACGTGCAGGTCAGACGCTCTCCTGCATTACAGCAACTGCTGACTGAAGAATATTACTATCTGACCCTGAATGCAGAAAGCCATCAACCCATTGTTTTTAACGATACCACTTATTCCTTTATTCCCTACGGTACACAGGGCATACATGCGCTGGCAGCGAAATTCATGCAGCAGCATGTAGCATACCCTGCCTGGATTGTGCTGGATACGTCCTATCGTGTGAAAGCTTTTCATAGTGGTATGTTAAAGGACAGATCCCTGCTTAGCCTCTTGCGCACTATTGAATAAGTCCCCGCCCGGGCAATTGCCATTTTATCGATTCTCTTGTACATATTATCGAATAGAAAGAATTATTAAAAACATTATCGGATTATTGTAGCTGCCTACAACCTGCAGGGACAAAAACTTTTAATTTATGTATAGGCTAGCGCTGGTGTTCCATCTCATGCTTATGGGCATACTACCGTGTATGGGCCAGCCTGAAAGCGCTGTCCCCGTATTGCTGCACCAATTAACGAAAGCCACTTCCGACACTCAAAAGATCAATATACTGTTACAACTCGGCAATGCTTACATAGACAGGGAAGGTGAAAGCACCGCCGATCTGGACAGCGGACTATTATACATAGGGCAAGCAGCCCGGATCAATGAACACGTGAAAGATACCCGCTGGGAGGCCAGGTGTCTTTACGCCTTCTCCAAGGCCTACCGGGAAAAGAAAATGCCCAATGAAGGGAAGACTGCCATTTTGAAAGCCAGCGCGATCTTAGAAGGCGCCAATCTGCCGGATGATCTTGGAGATGTATTGATGGAGCAGGGCAATTACTATTCAGTTGATGACGAACCTCAGCTGAAAGAGAAGATCCGCTTGTATGAGGAGGCGAACCTGCAATATCATAAGGCAGGCGATAAGAAAAATGAAGCCAATGCCCTGAGAATGACGGGCGATTGCTATCACTGCTGGGGAAAGTTCCCGGAGGCCCTGCAAACATTAAATAAAGCGCTCGCGCTTTATAAGGAGACGGGTAGAAAAGACCTCCAGGGTTTGTATGACCTGCTGGGGATTATTGCTACTGGTACGGGCGACTATAGCCTGGGCATGACTTATGGCCTGATGGCTGTTAGAACAGCGGAAGAACAGCATGACAGCAGTTTGCAGCTATGTACCATTTACAACAGGCTGGGTATTACCTATTATCAGCTGGGCGATTACAAACAGGCGGAAGAAAGTCTTAATAAAGCGCTGAAAATTGCTGACCGCTACAAAGACACCGCATCCATACTGGTCGTGAGCACAAATATCGTTGCTAACTACCTCAAAACTGACCGGCCGGAGGCCGCGCTCACACTATTGAATAACATAGTTAAAATATACCGGCAGCCCATCTTCAAAGACCGTCTCTGGATCTTAGCCAACATGGTGAAATGTTATACGGCTATGCGCCAGTATGACAAAGCCAAAACATTTATTCCAGGACTGCAAAGCCACTCGCGCGAGATGTCGGCATACAATTATTATCAAACGCTGATCTATGACGCCTTGATCAATTACTATCTGGCCACCCGGCAGTATATGGATGCGTCTTTCTATTGCTCACTACAAAACGATGTATGTAAAAAGATAGGATTGGTCAATGTGCTGTCGCATAACTACTTATGTTGGTTTCAGGCAGATTCCGCATTGAAAAATTATCCCGCTGCTATCAAACATTACCAGGAATATAAGATAATGAACGACTCATTATTTCAGATAGCGAAAGCCGGACAGATCGCCAGGTTGCAGGTCAGGTTTGACATAGATAAAAAGGATAAAGATATCCGCCTGCAGCAACAGAGTATCGAACTGCTGACCCGCCAGGGACAATTGCAGCGGTCAGCACTGAAAGAGGCCAGGCTTACGCGCAATGTGATCATCTCCGGGGCCATCATGTTGTTGCTGCTGCTCGTACTGGGAGGGAGCCGTTACCTGATGAAACAGCAGAACAACAGGCAGCTCCGGCAAAAACAGGATGAGATCTATCAACAGAATCTTTCCCTGCAACAGCTCATCACTACGCAGGACAAATTGCTGGAGGAAAAAGAATGGCTGTTAAAAGAGATTCACCACCGGGTGAAGAATAACCTGCAGATCGTTATGAGCCTGTTGAATACCCAGGCCGCCTACCTGCATGATGCAGATGCCCTGGAGGCTATCAGGGAAAGCAAGCACCGTATGCAGGCTATTTCCCTCATCCATCAGAAATTATATCAGTCGGAAAACATGGCGCTGATAGATATGCAAACCTATACCCGCGAGTTGATCAGTTATCTGAAAGATAATTTTGAAGGCATCCAGCGTATCTATTTCGATCTGCAGATAGCCCCGGTGCAGCTGGACGTAGCCCAGGCAGTGCCGGTTGGTCTCATACTTAACGAAGCACTTACCAATGCCATTAAATATGCTTTCCCCGAAAACCGGCAGGGAACTGTTGTTGTATCCTTATTATGCACGCTCGACAGCCAGTTTATACTTAGTATTGCCGACAATGGGCAAGGGTTCCCACCAGCATTTGATGTATCTGTGCAAGGCTCTATGGGCACCCGTCTTATGGAAACGCTTGCAGAACAATTGGAGGGGACTATCAGCATCCGCCAGGAACAGGGAGTGTCAGTGATTGTGTCATTTAAACAACAAATAGGATAAGCGACATGCATGAGACATTGCCTGGACGTAAAAAATGTTGTACTTTTCCTGTTCCTCGGAAAGTCGAACCAATCTTTAAATTATAATGCCAGCTAGCCGTCCCAACTATAAGACAAGAACAATAGCACAAACAGGAGAGAAACCACAGGTCGTAGTAGAGACGTATTAAAATAATTAACTTATGAAAAGGCTACTGTTGCTTTCCTTTTGTATGATTGGTTGCTTGTGTCGGTGTGTGGCACAGGATGAGCTGAATCCGTCAGAGGTAATGTTGCAAAAGCTGTTGAATGAAGCGCCGGATAGCGGCGGTAATATTACGCTGGTGACGATGAATACCCGGTATGCACCTTTTATGGGAGGGGAAAACGGGAGTACTGATAGCATAACCCTGTACTCAGATCTGATCAGGTATTACCTGGACAAAAAGCAGTATGAAACTGTCCGGCAGTATGCAGCTGTGCTGGCGGCAGCAGCCGAAAGGAGCGGCCGGATGGAAGTACTTGCCAGGAGTTATGCCTGCTGGTTTAAGGCTGATTCCGCATTGGGCCGTTACCAGGATGCTATACGTCATTACCAGCTGTATAAGGCATCACATGATTCATTATTTAATATAATGAAACGTCAGCAACTGAATCAGCTGGAGATCCGGTTTAAAACGGAACAGAAAGACCAGGCGCTGAAACTGAAGCAGCAGAACATTGAACTGCTGACGCGTGAAGCACAGCTACAGGAAGCAAAACTGCAAAGGGCCTGGTTTATCAGGAATGTGATCTTTGGCGGAGCCGGCATGCTGGTCCTGCTGCTTCTGCTGGGATACAACCGGTACCAGCTGAAACTAAGGAGTAACAGGCAGATGAAAGAGCAACAGGACGAGATCTATCAACAGAACCTCTCCCTGCAGGAACTGATCGGTATCCAGGATAAACTGATCGAAGAAAAAGAATGGCTGCTGAAAGAGATACACCACCGGGTAAAAAACAACCTCCAGATTGTCATGAGCCTGTTGAATACACAGACGGCCTTCCTGGACGACAAAGACGCCCTGAACGCTATCAGGGAAAGCAGGTACCGGATGCAGGCTATTTCACTGATCCATCAGAAGCTGTACCAATCGGGAAATATGGCCCTGATAGACATGCATACCTACATCCACGACCTGGTAATATACCTGAAAGAGGGATTTACCGGCATTAGCAGGATCAATTTCGACCTGCAGATCGCGCCTGTAAAACTGGACGTATCGCAGTCTGTGCCTGTGGGGCTGATCCTGAATGAAGCGATCAGCAATGCGATTAAATATGCTTTTACCGCTAATGGTACCATCCTGGTTTCCCTGCAGCAAACGGGCGATCAGCAACTGACGCTCATTGTGGCAGATAACGGAAAAGGTCTTCCTGCCGATGGCGGAACGCCTCATAAGAAGTCAATGGGAATGACACTGATAAAAACATTAACTGAACAATTGGAAGGAACTTTGAACATACAGAGCCATAATGGTGTAATAATTACTGTCAACTTTAAATACCAGGAAAAACAAGCTTTTACCGGACCGGTAGAATTTGAGGAGGGAATCACGGACTATGCCTGAAAAAAATGGGGACCATATTAGCGCTTGCTATAGGTTGGTACGGTGGCTCTGTTTTGTGATATTATGTTCGCGCCCTACTGTTGTAGCAGCACAATTAAACCTGACCGGGTCACTGTCACCCCGGCAGAAAGTGCAGTATCCTGTCCCGGAAGGCGCCGGAGATGCCTGGATGGAGCTGGCAAGAGCATACGATACCTATTCTGAGAATGAACTGAAGCAAAAAATAGCCTGTTATGAACTGGCCGTTCCACTGTATAAAATGGCAGTCAACAAGCTTAAACAGGCGATGGCATTGCAAATGCTGGGCGATTGCTACAATCACCAGGGAGTATTGGCGCCTGCATTGTCTGCATTGGAACAGGCCCTGGCTATTTACAAGGACATCCGCTATCCCGCATTGCAGGGCATTTATGACCTGCTGGGCAATGTACACAGCCAGATGGGGAATTATAAAATAGCCCTGGATAATGGTTTTATGGCGGTAAAAACGGCGGAGGCGATGCAGGACACTTCGCTAATGCTTTGCACCATTTACAACCGGCTGGGACTTACATTCTATCATCTGGGAGATCACGCACAGGCGCTGACATATTTCAAAAAATCACTGGGCATAGCAGAACGCTGGAATGATACAGCTTCCATTCTGACGCTGATCCCGAATGTAGCCAGCGCACTGCAAGGCCTCGGAAGGCCGGAAGATGCGGTTCATATACTGGGGGATATGGAGAAGCACTACCACATCACTTCCGATGAAGACAAGGCGACTTTGTCTGCAGGACTGGTCAACAGCTATATCAGTCTGGGGCGCTTTGAAGAAGCGCATATCCGGGTGAAAAAATTAACATGTTTATCCAGGGCCTTCGGGACTTTCCATTATATGCAGGACGGAATATATGTGGCGCTGATCAATTATTTCCTGGCCGTCAGAGATTATGAGAATGTAAAATGGTATGGGACGAATTATGAGATCTATTGTAAAAACGGCGGCTATGCATATGAGCTGTTAAATGACTACAAAAGTCTTTTCCGGGCTGATTCTGCCCTGGGAAATTATGCTGATGCAATTGTTTATTATCAGCAGTATAAATTGTTGCAGGATTCACTCTACGGCGAGGAGAAAACAAGGGAGATCGCACAGCTGCAGATGCAATATGATATGGAGAAAAAAGATCATGATCTGCTGCTGAAAGAACAGCGCATTCAATTGCTGACCCGCCGGGGGCAATTGCAAAAGAGCGATCTGCAACGGGCCCGCCTGGAAGGAAATGTGATCATAGGAGGGACATTGATGCTGGTAATATTGCTGGTGCTGGGCTACAACCGTTATCAGCTTAAACAGCGGATCAACCGGCAGTTGCAGTTACAGCAACGGGAGATCAGTGAGCAGCACCACTCACTGCATGTCCTGCTCTGCACACAACGTAAGCTGGTAGCGGAAAAAGAATGGCTGGTAAAGGAGATCCATCACCGGGTGAAAGACAATCTGCAGATCATTATGCGATTGCTGAATGCGCAGGCGGCCCATTTGGACGATGAAAATGCGCTGGCGGCCATCAGGGAGAGCCGGCATCGTATGCAGGCAATTTCTCTTATTCATCAAAAGTTATATTCGTCGGAAAGTATGGCCCTCGTCGGGATGGATATATATATCCGGGAACTTGTTGCATATTTTGAAGATAGTTTTGCCGGATTACGGCAGATTTCTTTTGATTTGCAGATAGCAGATGTATACCTGGAAGTTTGTCAGGCTGTACCCATCGGTCTGATCCTGAATGAGGCGATCACAAATTCATTCAAATATGCGTTCCCGGCGGGAGAGGAAGGTACCATTACAGTTAACCTGCAGTATATCTCTGAAGAAGATATCCTGCTTTCAGTGAAAGACAATGGGAAAGGATTGCCGGTGGACTTTGAGAAAAGGAGGCATGCCTCTATGGGGATCCTGCTTATGGAAACATTAAGTGAGCAGCTGGAAGGAAAACTATCCGTTAAGAATAAGGACGGGGTATCCGTCACATTGATATTTAAACCACAACTTGACAGGGAAAAAATTCCCGGCTTACTGAAATTAGTAAACAAAACTGCTTAGTATGGAAGAAAAAATTATGATCGTAGAAGATGAGCTGATTGTTGCGGGCGATATACGGTTAACACTGGAAAGAGCCGGCTATAAGGTCTCAGGCGTGGCCCGCTCTGTACACAGAGCCCTGGAGATCATAGAAACGGAAAGGCCAGACCTCGTACTACTGGACATCTACCTGAAAGGTGACCAGACAGGTATTGACCTTGCAGTTGAACTGAATAAAGTAAACATACCTTTTGTATATCTGTCTGCCAATTGCAATCGCCAGGTGCTGGAAGCCGCAAAAGTGACCCAGCCTTATGGCTTTATTGTGAAACCATTCAGGGAGAAAGACCTGCTGGTAACACTCGATATAGCCCGCTACCGTTTTGAGCACAACCGTGCGCTGAATGTACAGCCCGATACGGAACAGAAGCAGGACGCTCCGCGCCTGCCGGCATTCCAGCCGGATAAAGTGATTGCGGCGCAGCAGGATGCCCTGCCGCCTATTCCCAACTTTGAAGGTATTATCGGGCAAAGTGCGCCAATGTCACGTGTATTTGAACTGATCCGCCAGGTGGCTCCGCTGGATACTTCTGTGCTGATACTCGGTGAAACGGGTACCGGTAAGGAAGGGGTGGCCAACTGTATCCATAAATTGTCTCCCCGAAAGGCAAAACCATTCGTTAAGGTGAATTGTGCAGCCCTGCCCACCCATTTGATAGAATCAGAGCTTTTCGGTCATGAGAAAGGCGCTTTTACAGGCGCATTGGAGAAGAGGATCGGTAAGTTCGAAAGAGCAGACGGCGGAACTATTTTCCTGGATGAAATAGGTGATATGCCGGCGGATCTGCAGGTAAAACTATTGCGTGTATTGCAGGAAAAAGAAATAGAAAGAATAGGCGGTAATGGTACGCTGAAAGTTAATGTGCGCATCATTGCAGCTACTAATCGTAACCTGGAGAAGGAAATTGCCGAAGGGCGCTTCCGCCTGGACCTGTATTACAGGCTGCATGTATTCCCCATCATGTTGTCAGCGCTGCGTGAACGCCGGGAAGACATTCCGCTGCTGATCAATCATTTCATCCGCTTATATGCTGCCGCTACGGGAAAGGTGGTAGAAGGCGTAGCGCCGGCCGCACTGAAACAACTGACGGACTACGGCTGGCCGGGCAATGTACGTGAATTGCAGAACCTTATAGAAAGAAGTGTGCTGCTGGCGCGTGAAAGCATGATCAGGGAAGTATCACTGCCGGTATCTGCCAGGAAGGAAACAGTAGTGGTGGCTGCCGACACAGATATTAAGACAATTGTGGAATTAGAAAGAGAACATATACTTACCGTGCTGAAAAAGTGTAATCACAAAATATCAGGCCCGGGAGGCGCCGCAGAGTTACTCAATCTGCCGCCTTCCACACTGGCCTCAAAAATGAAGAAACTCGGTATTGTAAAGAGACATACTTTATAATGCTCTCCATAAAAAGTACAACAGAACATGTAATTAGGCAATTGACATTCAGGCGCTTTGAGGGTAGTTTTGTAGAGAATTCAACAGACAGTAAAAGACAGGGATCAACGGACAGAACACTCACAGGTAAAGATGATGAACAAGTGTATTTGGCAGTGTGTGACGGGAGTCAAATGGGTAGCTTATTAGGATAGTGGGCAATCTGTAGACGATAGGCAAATAGTTCATAGGAGATAGCGCCTGGCAATGAACAATAGCCCGATCAGACATAGTTAATCAGCCTGGAATATTAA
The DNA here is from genome assembly GCF_023100805.1 of Chitinophaga filiformis. Taxonomy (NCBI): domain Bacteria; kingdom Pseudomonadati; phylum Bacteroidota; class Chitinophagia; order Chitinophagales; family Chitinophagaceae; genus Chitinophaga; species Chitinophaga filiformis. Next base: position 167,144 of record NZ_CP095855.1, on the reverse strand, counting down.
CCGGTGTTTTACTATGGACTATTAGTCTATCGACTATGGAAAGCAGCATGGAATGTGTAGAGCTGCGGCATTATTATCAAAGTATATCCTTCCTTTTATTCATACAGTGGAGCTTGATTGTTAATGGCCGTTTCTCTCCAGGAACGGTCCTTTTTTGCGTCAGGCTGCAGAGACAGTTCGTATATTTGCCTGGAAGAACCCTTAATACCTGTATATGGACGATAAATCTATTATTGCCGACAAACTGGATGAACTGGAAGAATTAATGCTGCCAAGAAGAAGAACGTTGTTGACCTGGTGGCTGAAGATATTCAGTTATTTCTTTTTATTCGCTGGTGCAATGGCCATTGGAATATATCTGATAATGTTCCTGCTGGGGAACGACTTTAGCGTGTCTTTATATGGATTGGAAAGTTCAGACAGGCACTCCTTTATCACCCTGTTGGTCATGGTACTGTTCTTCATAAAAGCAGTTGCGGCTTACGGTTTGTTGTTTGAAAAGGACTGGGCCATTGAAGTCGGGCTGGTGGATGCCGTGTTGGGAATACTTGCCTGCCTGTTTGTAGGTTTTTATGATATGTTCGGCACCGGCAGATTCATTGCTTCTTTCAGACTGGAGCTTGTTTTCCTGATTATTTACCTGATCAAGCTATTGAAGATACAGGCAATATGGAAGAAAAGTCCGGCCGGCCTCAATTAATAATCTATTAATATCATTCAAAATAACAGATATGGAACACCATTATGATACTGTTTCCAATGCCATTAACTCGCTGAAGCGGCAGGGATATACTGTTGATTTTAACCTGGAAGGGAATTACCTGGTAAATGAGGGAAATAAAATAGGCGTAAATGATTTCAGCATTGTAGACGTGTATCGCTATGAGGGTAATACAGATCCGTCTGACGAGGCAGCAGTGTATGCCATTGAATCTACCAACGGCATAAAAGGTATACTGGTAACAGGTTATGGTGCTTCCTCTGATGCGTTTAGTTCGGAAATGCTGGAAAAACTGAAGATCCGGTAATCCTTCATATTACAAGCGCCATTGCTGCCGCAGCATATTTACCAGCAGGTCCGGGAAACTCCAGCCTATCTTCCTTGCCGCCAATGCTGACAGACTGTCCTGGTCCTGCCTGTGTGGACGTGCTGCGCCGGTCATATTGGGTTTCATATTCAGATCGAAGATGAAATAATTCCCCTGCTCATCCTGCCGGCAATCTATTCTCACAGGCGCCTTGGCGCCCACCAGGGCAGCCGCAGATTCGCACTGTTTACAGATGGTAATGATCTTGTGTGATTGCAGCTGTGCATCGTCCAGCACCCTGCTGTTATGTACAACGGCAACAGTGCCGTTGTAGGGGGCTACACCGTTATGGTGATTAAAACGTTCAACGGCCGGGAGACTCCAGTAATTGATCTTTTCCTGGCAAACGCCTTTGATCTCATATTGGCCCGGCGGCATCACTGTAACAGTTATTTCTTTTCCCTGCAGGTATTTTTCTACATATACCGCGCTACCGTACTTTTCTCCGCTCAGCATATCTTCCAGTATGGCATCCAGTTCCTCTTGTGTATTGGCAACATGCACACCTTCACTGCCTCTGCCACGTATAGGCTTAGCTACTACAGGAAAAGGAAAATTCAGCTGATAGTCATGCAGGTTTTCCTGGCTGATCAGAACGGCAGGAGGGATGGGAAGATTATTCTTTTGCAGCAGTTTATTGGTTGTCCATTTATCGTCGTAGAGGTCCGTATTACGGGGCAGTTGCCCCACGGCGGCAATACCTTTTTTCAGAAATGCTTCCACAGGATGGCCGTTGTACAGTATTGTATTCAGCCACAGTACCTGGGCGCCTTTAGCCACGGCATGCAGTATGCCGGCTTCCGTATCGGGGAATACCCAATCGAGGTCAATGGAAAGTTGCGGATGGATCACAGGCGTACTTACAGGTACTTTTTTTTCGCGTAGCGCATAGGCAATATCAGCGCCACTGTCTGAGTAGCCGCCGGGTTTCATGGGCTTGAGAATGCCGTTCCTGGCAGGTGGTTGCTGCGCCTGATAGAGCAGGGCAACTGGGGTTCCGGTTATTGACATGGTCATCTTTTTCTAACGTGTTTATAACGTGAATGTATAAAATTTTACATTCACCTGGCAGCAGTGGGAGCAGCCGTATCAGGGTTGTGCAAGTCTACGGGCCAGTCTCTCATACCTGGCCGGCTGCACAAATATCAGGCTGTTATGATCACTGTACCTCACCAGTCGCTCTTTTATATCAGTGCTCATCAGTACTTTATTCAGTAACAGGTAAATAGCGGTATTGTCTGGTGTGCAGCCTTTGGTGTTGGAAAAGGTAACTGTATGCAGTGTGTTGTCCAGTTTGGCGTAGATCGTATACTTGGTCTCAAAGGTGGAGATCTGTTTGAAACCATAACAGACCTCCAGTTTGATATTATTGTCGGCCAGGATACCCTGCATGGCGGTCGTGATCAGATCACTGTAGTTGACAGGTTCGGCGATGCATTCGTCAGATAGAGGCGCAAAGACCTTGTTGTATTCCAGCACAGCAATTTCCGGTGAAGCCGCAGTACTTTTCAGATATTCACCGGGAACAACAAGCTCCTTTTTGAATGTTTCCATATCATTGGCAATGCGGATGTATTCCTGTATAGTATATTTTGACTTTAAAACCGGTGCCGCTTCATGATCGCTGCCGGTCGTACTCCTGCTGCTGGTCAGTATCTGCTGGGGCCAGGCCCGCGCTATATTACTCTTTAATATATGGAACTCAGCCTCGGTGATGGGATGACGGGTATACCTGTAGTTACCAATATCTACATTGATCTTCAGATCGAAGTTCTTATTGGCAGAATGCCTGTTGCATTGAATGCTCAATAGGGCAAGCAGAAATAAGAAAGTCTTTTTCATAGGATATATGGCTGACTGCAAGATAGCACCTTTTAATGAATGGCCACAGCTTCACTGCCTTCCTGCAGCAAAACGGGGTTAGTGATGCGTGTACGTCCTGCCAGCAGCATTGTCAGCGCCAGTACCGCGGTAGCAGCCATAATAACGGTCATGGGCACTGCGGTGTGCGCGTCAAACAGGCTGCCTATCGTGGAGGCAAGTCCGCCAATGCCCATCTGCAGCGCGCCCATCAGCGCCGCTGCGCTTCCTGCATTCTTTTTAAAGGGCGCTATGCTAAGCGCAGAAGCATTGGGATTGACAAATCCCAGGCAGCTCAGGAAAAGGAACAGGATGACAATGGTAGACCCTAGTCCCAGCCAGCCCATATAGGTACTGATACAGAACGCGATCCCGACCAATGCCTGTCCAAGCATGGCAATACGGATGATCTGCTCACTGCGGAAATAACGTAGGGCCAGGCTATTCAACTGGCTGGAGCCGATAAGCCCGACAGACAGGCCGGCGAAGATCCAGCCAAAATGCTTTTCTGATACATGAAAAATATCCATGAATACCACCGGAGAGGAAGATACATATACAAATAGTCCTGAAAAGGCGAGTGCCCCCGTTAACGCATATGTGTAAAACTGGGGTTCCCGCATCACTGCCCAGAAGCCATTAATGATAGGCCCTGGCTTCAGCGACATGGAGGTATCTGGCTGATGGCTTTCCGGCAGGAAGAAAATGCAGGTGAGCATCAGGAATAATCCCATTAGGCCCAAAGCAACAAATATCATCTGCCAGCCCCAGGCAGCTGTGATATAGCCACCTATGGTTGGCGCCAGCATGGGAGAAGCGCTTACTACCAGCATGAGCAGGGCAAATACCTTTGCGCTGTCTTTTATGGGGAAGAAGTCGCGTACCATTGCGACAGAAGCCACAGCGGCAGCGCAGCTGCCCACGGCCTGGATAAAACGTACCGCTACAAAGAAGTCCAGTGATCTGGCAACGATGCAGCCGGCAGAGGCCAGGATGTACACCGTCAGTCCGGCATAAAGCGGTTTCTTTCTGCCAAAGCGGTCCAGCAGTGGCCCATATAGTAATTGTCCGGCAGAGATGCCGATGAAGTAGCTGGCCAGTGAAAGTCCGATCCTGGCCGTAGTTGTGTGCAGATCTCCTGCAATGGCCTGGTAACCGGAGAGGTACATATCGATTGAAAATGGTCCCAGCGCCGTCATTGTTCCTAGTATTAGTATCAGCGACCAATACTTCCGGGTTGTCATCTTAGCTTCCATCATTTGTATTTAAGGGTGCAAAATTATTTAAATAGATCGGAAAATTTCAATCTATCTATTGCTAGATAGATTTGAAAACAAACAGGATGAAATACTGGCATTACTCTTGCCGCCTCATCATCTCATCAACCCCTTTTCTTTTATGCTTCGTGAAGAACCCGGGCAGCGCAGCCTTAAAAAGAACCTGTTGTTGGCGTCTTCTACCGCTTCTGTTGCCGGTATGACCAACGTGGTAGGGGTAATGGCCTTCCTGTCTTTTGTATCCAATATCACAGGGCATGTGGCAACCCTGGCCGGAAAGATCACGGAGCAGAACCTGGCAGAAGTATACACGGTTTTGTACTGGCTGTTCATGTTCTTTTTCGGCGCCTTCATTTCCAACTTCATTGTCAAATCGCTGGACTACAAAAGCGCTTATTTTGCGCATGCCACACCAATTGTACTGGAGATCATCATTCTGCTGGGAGTGGCGGTCTATGGCAATGACGTCTATAACGGCAGTGAAATACAGCGGGAGGCGATCACGGGAGCGGTACTGTTTTGTATGGGTTTGCAGAATGGCCTGGTATCGAGAATTTCGGGAGGATTGATCAAAACATCCCATCTTACTGGCCTGATCACAGATCTGGGAGGTGAATTATCTGATCTTTTACATCCGCAGGTGGAGAATACCCGTGTATTGAGAGAGAAGATCTATATCCGGCTTACGGTGCTGGCATTTTTCATCATCGGAGGCATATTGGGTGGGTACCTGTTCAACCTGATGGGAATAGCCACTTTTTTTGTGATTCCCCTGGTATTGCTTACGATCCTCCTTTATGACATTTACCCTGTATTGTTACACCGTGTCCGGAAGTGGTGGATTACCTGAGACGGCAGGTTAAAATTATACCAGTTGAACGGAAATTCAACTGGTATATGGTCAGATTTATGTCAATTTTGTCAGTCTGCGCTTGTTCAACCCTGAGCGAAGACGCAACGAACAAGCATCGAACAAGCATCGAAGACGGAACGAACAAGCAGGCTTATTTTACCCGGATGTTGATTTTAGCCGTTTTAAGCCCCTCACCTTCTACCTGGAGTGTAATATTGCCTGGTCGTCCATTTGCCCTTAAAATGGCTAATCCGCGCCCTCTGAAGGTGGTCAGTTTCGGTTGTTGGAAACTGGCGGGACAATTGGGACAAGCGCTACCCGCAGCTGCCAGAGTGGCTTCTCCGCTGATGCTGAGCTTTAATGGCAAATTTGCATTGGGTACAATTCTTCCCAGGTTATCTACAACATCCACATTCACATATACCAGTTCATTGGCATCTGCCGCAATCTGTGTACGGTCGGCCGTTAGTCTGATGCCTTGTGGCGCACTGGCCAGGGCCAGCGTTTTGACGCCGATCTCGTTGCCTTTGCTGTCATATACAAAAGCCGTCAGTACGCCGGGGGTATAGGGAATGTCGAAGGTGGCCGTTAGCGGAGTGCTGTCTGATACGGTTTTTGTGGCCACCCGGAAGTCGTTCAATACAAGTTCAACTTTTTCTCCCCTGGTAAAGACCCTGACCTGCATGTTTTTATCGTTCATGCCCGGCCATGTCCAGGAAGGTACTTCATCCGGCCAGCCCCACCAGCTCACTTTTTCTTTCGTTCCCCCGGGGATGGGCGTATGTACCAGCATTTCCACAGCGCTTCTTCCCCATACCACATCCCGGAAATAGGATTGAGGTTTTTTATTGCCGATCAGGTCTATGTCGCCACACCAGGCATTGAACCAGGGAAAGCTCATTCTACCCTGGCTGTTACCGGAGTAGGTGCTGTGTCCAATGCCGGCTTCTCCCAGGTAGTCCATCGCAGTCCAGACGAAATCGCCGATCACGAAAGGAAGTCCCTGTACCTGGTTCCATGCATGGTATAAGTCGGCGGGGAAAGTTTCCGATCCATACATTACACGGCCTGGCACCCGTCTTTCGTCCAATGCATAATTACGCCACATGTAATTATACCCCGCTACATCCAGCAATGCGAAAGATGCATCTGTAGCGGACCATTTATAGGGTCTTTCCCAGAAATCATTCTCTGCTTCGGTAATGGCGCGTGTACTGTCCAGGCGGCGTATTTCCTTCACCATTTGCCGGGTGATCGCAAGCCCTGCGCTATCTGCCCGTTCGGGTATCTCATTACCAATACTCCACATGATAATGCTTGGATGGTTCCTGTCGCGCAGTATCATACTTTGCAGATCGCGTTGCCACCATGTTTTAAAGAAGCGGTGATAGTCCTGCGGATGCTTCTGGTCTACCCACATATCAAAAGCCTCGTCGATCACTAGCATACCCAGCCTGTCGCAGGTTTCCAGGAATTTTTCAGAAGGTGGATTGTGACTGGTGCGGATGGCGTTGAAGCCATAGGCCTTCATCAGCTCCACTTTCCTTTCTTCGGCCCTGTCAAAGGCAGCAGCGCCCAGCAGGCCATTGTCATGATGAAGGCACCCGCCTTTCAGCAGTACCTTCTCGCCATTGATGGTGAGGCCTTGGGTAGCGTTTATGCTGATCTTCCGGATACCGGTTTTAATTTCAAGCCGGTCTGCAGCGGAGCTGCTCCGTTTTGTGTTGGTGGTATCCAGCAGGCTGATCTCCGTCGTGTACAGGTACGGTCTTCCCGGCGACCATAAGGCCGGGTTATTTACTGTGAGCTGTTTGATAACTGTGGTAGTATCTCCCGGGGAAATGCTGACAGCTTGCGAGGCATACGCCACCACCTGACCGGTACTGTCTTTCAGCCGGACCTGCAGTATATGATGGGCAGTACCCGATCTGCCGCCTGTCATAGCCGCGCTTACCTGTACGATGGCTTTTTCTTTGCCAGCTTCCGGGTTTGTGATGGATATACCTTCTTTTACGAGGTGTATGGGAGGCAGCATCAGCAGGTGAACATGCCGGTAGATGCCTGCCCCGGCATACCAGCGTGAATTGAGGCCTTCATTTTTCACCCTGACAGCAAGCACGTTCTTTTGTCCGGGGGCTGCCAGGTAAGGCGTCAGGTCGTACGTAAAGGGCGTGTAACCATAAGGGTGGTTGCCCAGGTGGCGCCCGTTGATCCAGACATCGCTGTCCATGTATACGCCGTCAAAGCGGATGGCCACGGTTTGTCCGGCGGGGAGGGCAGGCAGGGTAAACTGCTTCCGGTACCAGGCGGTGCCGCCCACCACATAGCCGCCGTGTTCCTGCGCCGGACTGTACTTGTAGAAAGGACCGATGATGGTGCTATCGTTTTGTCCGGGAAGATCTTCTATCGCCCAGTCATGCGGGAGGTGTAAAGTCCGCCAGCCGGCATCCGGAAAGTCAGGTTGCTCCGCCCCCTGCAGGCTGTCTTTTTTGAAGCGCCAGTTGTCGTCGAAAAGCTGTTCTCTCAGCAGCGGCAATTTTTTTGTTTGTCCATAGGATTGCAGGGCGAGCGCCAGGCTGCCCAGCCAGAATAGTTTAGCAAGGCTCATAGTGTTCTTCTTTTTTCCAGTGCAGACGTGTGTTTTCACTTTTAAGAAATGCGTCTCACTGACCGCGCCCGAAAGTTATTTTAAAAAATCTGATATTTTTTTTGAATCATTTTTGGTTATATCAAAAAATCATCTACCTTTGCAATCCCAAACATCGAAAGCGATGGCAACAAAGCGAGATGTTTAACGGGTTCGGGGCGTAGCGTAGCCCGGTATCGCGCCTGCTTTGGGAGCAGGAGGTCGCAGGTTCGAATCCTGCCGCCCCGACAGAAAGGAGATCAGAGATGATCTCCTTTTTTGTTTTTCTACAAGGCTCCCCTGACTTGTTATCCTAATTGGTATATTTGGTTTATGCGTATCACAAAATTAGAACTGGGAAATTTTAAGCGTTTTTCTGAACTGACGATTGAAGGAATTCCTTCAACGTCTAAGCTTGTTTTGTTGATCGGATCTAACGGGTCGGGAAAGTCTTCTATTTTCGATGCGTTTGATTTCGTAAGGCGGCGCGTTACTGTTGATAAGGAGTTTGTCTTGATCAATGATATTGACATTGATGAGTATCATAAAAAGAATAACCAGGAACCGAAAGTTAATCTGGTATTTACGGATGGTACTCAAATTGGTACAGGAAAAAATGATGCTCCTGGAAGCAGATTCGGCATCACAGAGAAGTTTATCGGCCGAAGCAGCATACGGATTGTTCCGAGAATTAAAAACGTCGGGAATATTGATGCTCCTGTCTCTAATGCAGATGCTCCTGCTTCTTTTATAGATGTAGATGAAAGATTCAACAATGATGTGACATCTTACATACAAATGATTGACAATGCTCTTCGTGAGCCGGTATTCAGTGGACGTTCTGCAGACACGCTTAAGATCTTTCAGGATTTTATACGTCCTTTAAATAATTCTTTGCTGAACATATTTGGTGGTGATGAAATCACTACCATTCAAATTGCAGAATATCAGAATGCAAATGCTCAGACCAATCCCAAGCTAATATTTAAAAAAGGTAATTCGAAAATCAATTATGACTTGTTGAGTCATGGTGAAAAGCAGGTAGTTATCCTTCTTTTAAACTTTATCGTTAGGAAGGAGCAGTATAAAGATGCGATCATTTACATAGATGAAATGGATTGTCATTTAAATACTTCGCTACAATCCAGATTACTTAAAGAAATTGTAGATACCTGGATACCCGAAGATGCACAACTTTGGACCGCTTCTCATGCTTTAGGTTTCATCGACTTTGCAAGGAGTGCAGAAAATGCAAGTATTATAGACCTTGATCTGCTTAATTTTGATATTCCGCAAGTGATTACTCCAGAACCAAAAGAGAACCTGGAAGTGTATGATCTTGCTGTTCCTAAAGAAACTTTGCAGAATATTTTACAGGGCTACAAATTAGTGGTAGTTGAAAACCAAAATGATAAGCACTATAACCTTGCACTAAATGGGAAAGGCTATTTCTTTCTTCCAGCAAAAGATAGCAGAGAGGTATTTCTAACAATAAAAGCAGATCAAACCAAACTTGGAATAAGGGACAGGGACTACTTCCGGGATGATGAAATAGTTTCAATACGTGGGAAATATCCGAATCTACGTATACTACACTATTACGCGTTTGAAAATTACATATACCATCCGGATAATATTGCTGAATTAGGTTGGGCTGGTTTTGACAAGCAAATATATATCCAGGATATTACCAATCAGAAGAATCAGAAATTGCACAGGATTTTGCTGAGTATTGCTACATCAAGGCAAACCTATGTTGAGTTTAAGGATGCAATAAAGAATGATGAAAAAGCGGAGCCTATATTACAGGCACTGGAAAGCGATGAGTTTGAAACTTTTTATCCTTTCTTTAGTATGAAAACCTATTATAGTAGAATTTATATTCAACCCATACTCAATAAATATACTATTAGTGATCTTGTAAAGACCAATTGGTTTAGGAATAGAATTGTAGAACTATTGAAGTGATTACCATTTTGATAGGGGTATGAATACACCCCTACGCAGACAGTTATTAATATCTCTTGGCGTTTTAGCCGTTGGAGTCCTGCAGTGCCCTTCAGAATTCAAACGAAAGTATTATTTATAATCCCGCCAGAAGATTATCTTCGTTATGTATCACCCTACATACCTATAGAATGACAAATATTTTTAAGCCTGATTACAAACAGTGGGATGGCGTACCTACATACAAGATTTATCTTTTAAGACTGTTGTATGTATTAATGTTCCTTTTCCTAGGAAAGGATGCGTGGACTTTCATATTTACACATAAGGGCGTATGGGACCCTGCTGAGGCAATGAACTTCACTGTCTGGGCATCGTATTCAGTATTGGCATTTTTCGGCATCCTGCGCCCGCTTAAAATGCTTCCCATTGTCATGCTCGAAATACTTTATAAGACCATTTGGTTAATACTGGTGGCCTACCCATTATGGATATCAAATCAGTTGGCTGGTTCTCCGGCAGAGGGAATGACATTTGTTTTCGCACTGGTAATACTGCCGATCCTTGCAATGCCATGGAAATATTTTTTAAGGCATTATATCCTTGTGTTTAAGAAGAACGGGAGCCAGTGATTGATATAAGCAAATGACAATCACGTCAGCTAAAAATGGTGTTGTGAATACTCTATGATTAGAGGTAAATGATGATGATTTGAAGTTGAAACAAGGCGATTCAATCGGCGTAACAATGCAATGTGTATATGCAAAGATGGTCTTGTTTTATAAAACACTCGCGTTGATAGGTGACAGTGGACCAGGTGAAGGTACCAGACACAATCAAACAGAAGCAGCCCGGCATATGATGGCCGGGCTGCTTTTTTATATGAAGTCCTTTAGAAAACTATTTTTTCGCGGCCTTCAGGCTGAGACCAATTTCAACATCTTTGCTGATCACCCAGTTTTCAGGGCTACCTTCGGTCTTATAGTTAATACCCCATGCAGTTCTGTCTATCACAAATTTTGCATTGGCAGTAACGTCGTTTTCACCAACGGAGATCTGCGCAGGGAAGGTAATATTCAGGGTGCTGTCTTTCAGGGTCAGGTTGCCGCTGATAAGATTAGTGGCGCCGGGAAGAAGGCTTTTCTCCTTGGTGCTGTCGTAAGGAGTAACACTGGTGATAACGAATTTAGCGGTTGGGTGTTTCGCCGCATCGAAGAAGTCAGGGCTCTTCAGGTGACCGTCAAGATCAGCCGCTTTTTTGTCAGGCTCGGTCACAGAAGCCGGATCAGTGGTCAGTGTGTTCATGTTCACATCAAAGCTGCCGCCGGTAACACTACCGTTTTCAACATTGAGGCTCCCATCTACAACTTTGATGCTGCCAAAGCGTGGTGCAAATCCACCTTTGTGTGTAGCACGCCACTTAACGGAAGTAGCTGTTGTGTCAATGCTGTAAGCAACGCCGGTGGTTGCTGCAGCTTCTTTCTTTTCTTCTGTTTTCGCCTGATCTGTTGAGGCGCCGCCACATGCGGCCAGTGTAAGCAGCAGGATAAAAGCAGGTGCTGTTTGCTTCATATTGTTCAATTTAAATTAGAGATGATTGATTAGTCGCCGAAATTGATGAAATGGATGTATTAATATTATATTCCGATTGATCTGCTTTTTTTCTATCCTGTTAAATTAAAATGAAATCGATTTTAAAGATATTCAAAATAAAGTTTTTTTCTCCATCTATAAAAATGGTATAATGATATCGCCACTCGCATCTATGAACGAAAGCATAGAGCATCGTGGATTTTAGACATTCATGCGGGAATAATAAAGGTGGAGGCATAAATTAAATTTCTCCTGCATCTGATAAAATGACTTAATAATAACTGATTCATTATAAAAGAATTGTGAGTAATTTTTTTGTTCTCTGTATGCAAATTATCAGTATATTTATTATCAGACTGACCTCAAAAGCAAAAACTCAGAAAACCATAGTGATCGTACACCGAATATTCAATCTTAAATACCATTTTCTAACGAAACCTTATTTATTACCACACGGCAAGTAGCCTGATGCTTTAATACATCCTGATTATTATCTAACCATGCGCAGCAGCAATAATGTCTGCAGCAGGGTGTTACTGCCCTGATTCCGCTTTAAATATTATCATGACCAATATCATCCTGTAACAATGAAGGAAATGCTGAAACAGAGGATATGGCCAATAGCTGTGATTATCGCATTGATCATTTACCTGGGATTTATAATGAGTCGTGGCAGAGCCACTAAGACAGCTGTCGAATCATCTAAACAATCACCTAAAAATTTACTGGAGCAAAAAAAGAATAAATAATAGGAGGGTAAAAAATGAAAGGAGAAGTTACGGCCCGTTTTCGGGCTGTTTCTTTTTTTGAACGGCGGCCTGTTTTATATGCAGTAGTTAACAATGTACTGTAGTTGGTTGAGCCGGTCAGGATGGATGTTCTAATAGCCTGTAAAACAATGGCCTAATATCTAATATATATGTCCTGATCAAACTTTTTTAAAAAAATCTTTACGGGGCGTAGGAGTTTTTCAGTATTCCCTGTCTTACTGTAAAACAAACTCAAAATTAAAGATTGATCGAACCATGAAAAAGATGCTGATTTTAGTAGTGATATGTACCTGCGTATTTGCCTGTAGTAAAGATGATAATGGAACTTCCCGGAATGCGTATAGTCCTGGCGACGTTGTATCGGTAGATGAAACTGTCATGTACACCGGTACTACTACCATATATGACAAAGCGGTGATTAAGGATTACCTCACGCGCAGGGGGCGTGCCTCCTCTTACATATTAGATGCATCCACTGGCGCTGGTACGCATCTTTCCTCGTATACCCTCGAATTCCAGGGTGAGAAGAGTGTATTGCTGGGAAATATAAAGACAGAGATCCTTGGTAAAAATGATACATTAATGATGCTGGCCGCGGTAGATTATTCGGAAGACAGCCCCAAGCCTAACAGAACTGTAGCTGATTCTTTAATTAATCTGGTGCAACTGGGCGGCCCTGCATCACAGTGTCCCACCTATTATACTGCACCCTGTAAGTACAGGAAGCAATATCCGGTAAGGATTGTAAATGGTCAATACTATTTTGCATATGTAGTGGCAACTGTTACTTCAACCCGGTGGGAGTCATCGCCATTTGGCGTGCCAATGGAGTTGACAGCCCTCGGCTACCTTGCCGGACCTGCTATGCTTTTCGATCCTAATGTAGTATCTAAATTGAGCCAGGATAACAGTAAAGACACACTTGTGGTGCAGATACTGCGCCGCCCCCTGACAAAGCAATAGAAAACAGTGATAATGAACCAGGTCGCCCGTTTCCGGGCGGCCTTTTTAATGTATTTATTTTTCGGTATCCTGCATCCATACTACTTTCTGTACCGCCTTATGAGGAGCCGAAATGACTGCTCCATACAACTCCGGCCGCCTTGCATTCCGGTAGCGGTATCCACCTGATTGTGTTAGTTTTTCCGGCGTAAGTGTTGCAATCACAAAGTCATCGCCCAGGCGTCTGCATTCAGCAACGACATCTCCAAACGGATCAATGATCATCGAACAGCCATTCTTCAACTGGTCGTCGTCCATACCAATTGGATTGGAGAAGATGGCATAGATGCCATTATCATATGCTCTTGCCGGTAGCCATTTCATTAGCCAGCTGCGGCCTTTTAATCCGTCAAATTCCGCGCGCAGCGAGGTCGGGTCAGTTTCCCGGGATGTCCATAACGCCGGATCCACAAACCCGGCTCCAGGCCGGGTGGAAGGGGTACACATCGTTACATGTGGCATAAAGATGATGTCAGCGCCCAGCAAAGCGGTAGCCCTGACATTTTCAATGATGTTATTGTCGTAGCAGATCAGTATGCCGCATTTCCATCCCAACAGGTCAAACACAACATATTCATTGCCCGGGGTGAGATGTGGGTTAATGAAAGGATGCAGCTTGCGGTATTTGGCCAGCAAACCTGTTTTATCCACACATACATAGGCTTTATATAATGAACCATCATCTGTTTTTTCAAACAGCCCCGCCAGGATCACAATATCCAGCTCTTTTGCAATAGCAATTAAGGCCTGTATGCTTTCACCATCAGGAATGGATTCTGCAACATCTGTCAATTGCCGGCGGTCCAGATGCCGGGCAAAAGTATAACCCGTGATAGAACATTCGTGAAACGCGATCACCTGCGCTCCCTGCGATTTGGCCTGTGCAGCAATGGATCGGATAACCCCCAGGTTATATGCTTTATCGTTGCTTCGGTTTTCGAACTGTGCAGTAGCTATTTTTATTGGCAGCATATGGAATGATTGTGCTGCAAAATATGCCAGCCGGGTTTTATTGAATTGTATAAATCCGACAGATTACAATTGCAGGAAGTTTAACGCCAGCGGATGCACCTCCTGCTGATATTGCTGAGGTGTAAAACCGGTATATTTCCGGAAATCCCTAATAAAATGAGCCTGGTCAAAATAGCCGCTTTCATAGGCGATGTCAGTAAGCGTATCTTCCGCCTGCATCCTTTTTATTCTTTTCGCACTGGCATTTAAACGGGTAATACCGGAAAATTGTTTGGGAGTGATACCGGTATGTAGTTTGAATTTTCTTTCTAATGTGCGCTCAGTTACTGACAGCTTCCTGAGCAAACATTCTACCTGCAGCGTACCTTCGTGCTTTGTAATTTCCTCCACAGCTTGAATAACAACCGGCTCGGGACGCCGGCGCTTATCCAGCTGGTGTAGAAGGAATGTATCGATCAATTGGAGCTGCTGACTTAATAACGTTGTAGCCAGCAATTTGGAAGTAATAACATGAATGGAAGCGCCCAGCACCTCGCTGGCAGGAAAAAAGCAATTATTCCATTCCGATGCAGGTACACCCCAGAGCTGATGAGCGCCATAAGGCCGGAACACTACAATGATCCATTTGATGTGACCGGAAAGAGAAAGATCATGATAATTATTGATCTGCCCGTATAACCAGGCGGCATGCTGCGATGGCGAGGCATCCGAAATATGAAAAGCTGCCTCTCCAAGATTGAACACTAACCCCGTATTGGCATCAGTAAACAATCGATGCTGCCAGTTAACAGCTTCCCGCTCCTCCAGTACCAGGTAGTGCCGGACAAGATGTGCTAAAGCAGGATGTGGCTGGATCTGCATACGGAGTAATTGTTAGTGTAAATTAATACATATTTACTCTCAGATAAAATTGAGTACTCGTAAAAAAAGAACTTTATTTTCGTCCTCAAATCCCCCTATGGAAAAGTATAAACATATTCAATGGGTTGTACAGCGGAATCTAACCAGCCAAGCCGATTTTGAAGGAATGAAGAATGCCTGTGAAAAGATCGGAGCTCCTTTTATTTCCCTGGATATCATTCCCTTTACTGCAGAGCTGCCCCTGTTTGACAGGAGCCGCAGGTCCATCATCTATGGCTCTACTACATTTAATGCTTTAGCCTATGAAGATGTATCGCTGCGTGAAGGGATCTTCTTTAATAAAGAGGCATTCTCAATAGAGAATTATAACAGTCAATGGGGACGGCATATGCTCAACTATGAAGCCGGTATCTCTACTTTTAGAGAACTCATGGAAAACAGGACGTATCCTGGAGATAAACTGTTATTTATTCGTCCGGATGACGATAGTAAGTCGTTTGCTGGTGAAACAAAGCGGTTTGATGAAATAGAGGGGTGGTTCAATATGCTTATGCAGATTGAGAATAGCACTTTATCCGCGGAGAGCAGGATTGTAATATCTGAACCGTATAATATTCGATACGAATGGCGGCTTTGGATCGTTAATAAAAAAGTGGTCGCTGCCTCTAAGTACAGGGAGTATTTTAAACTCAGGAAGGAAGAAGGATGTCCGGCGGCCGTAGTAGATTTTGCAGAATCCAGATGCCTTGAATACACCCCTCACGATGTATTTGTGATGGATATTTGTTTGTGTGGGGATGAATACTTTATTGTAGAATGTGGTTGTATGAATGGTGCGGGTTTCTACAAGGGTGATATTAGCAGTATTATCAGTAATGTTTCTGATTATTTTATATCGAATGGTTGAGCGGATCCGCAGGCGGAAGTCAACCGCCCTACCTCCTTCAACAAAGTCCTCCTTTCCGCGGCCGACTTCGTCAACTTGATAGCAGTATTATAATGAGCAACAGCCTTGTCGACATCTCTGCCTGCATATAGATACCCCAGCAGGGAATGATAATAACTGTTATCCTCCAGTTGTAACTTTTCTGCTGCTATAATACCCTTGTCATATCCGTATACTTTGGCAAAAGCAAAGGTTCTGTTCAGGGCTGTCATAGAAGAATACTCTATGAGGATAAGCTCATTATAAAGCTGCAGGATATGCTCCCATTTCTTATTGTCAGTGGGTGTTGTATGCCAGTAAGCAATGCCGGCTTCGAGGTGATATTTAGATACTTCATTGCCTGAACAGGCATTCACCAGGTAGTAATTTCCTTTGTCGATCAGCTCCTGGCTCCAAAGGTCTTTATCCTGCTGTTCAAACAATATCGTTTCTCCTGCTTCATTTTCCCTTGCCTCCAGCCTGGAGCTTTGATAACACATTAACGCAAGAAGGGCATTCACTTTTGTTGTATTACTAGTGGGATTTTCTGTCAACAAAAGCGTAAGCCGGATGGCTTCAGAGCAGAGCTCTTTTCTTATAGCAT
This sequence comes from Chitinophaga filiformis, assembly GCF_023100805.1. NCBI lineage: Bacteria > Pseudomonadati > Bacteroidota > Chitinophagia > Chitinophagales > Chitinophagaceae > Chitinophaga > Chitinophaga filiformis. Next base: position 150,766 of record NZ_CP095855.1, on the reverse strand, counting down.
GATTATTGGACGCGGAGCAATACCCTTCATTGAACAACAGGTATAAAGTTCTGAGTACGGTATCGAGCCTGGACTGAACAGCATCTTCCTGTAATGTGGTGATCTTGAAATCATCATTCCGTAGATTTGTCCTTGCCCTGAGTAAACGCTTCTTGATGGTTTCATTTTTCGTAAGAAAAGCGTTCGCTATTTCCTCTACACTGAATCCGCATAGAATTTGCAGCGCCAGGCAGATCTGGGATTCAGGTGCATTGGCCGGGTTGCAAACCGCAAAGATCATGGCCAGCTGACTGTCGTTGAAGCGCTCTTGCGTGAATTCAATCTCAGGTTCGGGTATTGCTTCAGCTGTTGGGAGCTTCCCTTTAACCTTCGTTTCAAAGATCTTCTGCCGCCTGAGAAAGTCTTTCGTCTTATTTTTGGCGACGGTGTAAAGCCAGGCAGTAGGATTGGCAGGTAATCCACCCTCAGCCCATACCTCCGACGCTGTCAGGAATGTTTCACTAACAATGTCTTCCGCTGTCTCAATATGTTGCAGGCCAAAATGACGGCATAAGACGGCCGTCATTTTAGCGTACTCCAATCTGAACAGATGGGGTAAAAGTTGTTGCGATGTTGCCTTTTCTGTCATCGGCCTTAATTATTGCTATCGCGTTTCATGATCTCCCTGACCTCCACATTGCCACCAGATTTCAATACCGGGTTGTCTTTGGCCAGTTCAGTCGCATCATCGAGGTTATCTGCTCTGACAATGACATAACCGGCTACAAATTCCTTAATCTCCGTGTATGGACCGTCCGTCACTACATTACCGGGTCTTACGGTTTTGGCACTGAGGGGTGAGAGGGAATTCCCTTTATCAACCAGTTTGTTTTGGGAGGCAATGCCGGCCAGCCAGTTCATTCTTTCCTGAATCTGCTCAGGGGATGGCTTGAAATCCGCGTTGTTGCTGGTCCTGAAGATTAATACAAACTCTTTCATTACTATGGATTTTATTGTTCCCTTTCATGACGATCGAAATTGACGGAAGGGGACAAGTGAACTGTTCTGCAAAAATAAACGTAAGAAATGATTAAGATCACCAGTGCTATAAGGGGCGATATAAAACTTGCGGCCGGCGCATGAATGGCGGAAAATGAAATAATAGCCGATATTACATTGATACCGATCCCTGCATAAGCCCATTCCTTCATCCTGGCAGGAATAGGGATCAATAGCGCCACGCCGCCCAGTATCTTAAAGACTGCCAGGCTTATCCTGAAATAATTGGGATAGCCCATTGCATGTACGGTGTCGATAAAAAAAGGTGCTGCCAGTAAGCCCCAGGCGCCGAGGATGGAAAACATGGCTACGAAAACGGTGCTTGCCCGGTAGATGATCTTGTTTGTTTTGCCCGTCATAGTATGAATATTGTGTTCCCCTATGACGATCGAAAGTGAGGTATGGGGACAACAATATCATTTTAATAAGCAGCTGGCTCCCCAGGAACCCAAATAAAAAGAGGCTGCTCCCTGAGACAGCCCCTTCCTGTTTTTATGATGCACTTGTTAACCGTTCCCTATGCTTCTTCCAGCGCGCCTACCAGCTTTTCTACCTGTTCCAGTACTGTCTGGCGTAACACCTTCACCAGTTCAGGTATGAAATTGCCTTCAGATGTATCTGTCAGCCATGGGTTCATGGTGGTAGAGATCAGGATGTTCACCGGTTCATCATTATCGACGGATAGGCCCAGGCGTTTTTTATAATCATCTACAAATGATTTACCGTACGATTCATTGTCGAACTGTGACTGGGTTAAATACATCGGTGTTTTGGACGGATGATCATGTTCGCCCGGTGAAAGACTTAAAGCCTGGAAGATATTCAGGTTTAATTCATTCAGTTTATCCACATTCTTATTAAGCACCCCGTTTTCCTTGAAGTTGAAGGTGTAGGTAATAATGACCTGGTCACTGCCCAGTTCCGGCAATAATGCCACGGCCTGCGGATTGGCCATGATCTGTTCATTGGTCCTGGGCACGATCTCCTCTTTAATGAACTCGTATTGTTGCTTTATCTTGTCCGGCCCTTCTCCGTTCTTTTCTGCCGGCAGCCGTTGGAATGGCACGATGATAAAAGGATCATCTGGTTCTGCCATCGTAATAAAGGCGCTGTACAGGCGTTTGCTGTTGAAGAGGCACTTCCCGAGGATCTGGCCGTAACCGCTCTGGTCCAGCGGAATTACCTGGTGGCTCATATAAGCGGCAGCTGCTGCGGCGCCTGGTTTAGAGCCCTCCAGTCCATAAATGCCTACCGTCGGATCTACACCACCATGGTATACCACCGGCGCTGCAAATGCTACGAGGTTACGCATAGCGCCGTTCTTATAACAAAGGCCGCCTGCCGGGTAAGGAATATAGCCTGCTTTATGCGGATCTATCGTAATAGAGTCCGACTGGTGAATATGCGCATACTGTTCTGTTACATACGCGTTCATGGTCAGCGTAGGAGTGTACAGCACAAACCTGTTAGATAACTGGCGTTCCGGTTTCCGGAGAATGGATGTGAAATAGCCACCCCAGGCTGCATCTGAGTGGATCACGAAGTTCAGGCCCTTTTTCCTGAAATCCTCGCGTACCGCTACAATTTCTTTCAGGGGGTCTACTGCACTTTCCTCCGTAGTGCCTATTACAGCTACGACCATCAGCACCGGCATGCGGTTGTCCAGCGCATTTTGCAGCTCTTCCTTCAGGCGGCCTATATGGAGCCTTGCATTTTCATCTACATAGATCTTGATGAGGTTATTGGCGCCAATGCCCAGCACTGCGGCCGATTTAGGCCATGAATAGTGACAGGTGGAAGCAGCCATGAGTACGGGCGATTTGATGCCGCTGTCTATATATTTATTGATGCCGTCAAAACCGATATTCTGGATGCTGTAGTTCTCCATGATATCGTTAAGCAGATCCAGGTTGATATGGAATTCTGTGTTTAGCCTGTCCGGCAGGCCAAGCACCTCGTCAACAGAAAGGTTCAGGAGCTCCCAGCTGCCTGCATCGGCCATGGTAGTAACAGAGCCGTCGGCCAGTCTTATTTTCAAAGCGCCGGCTTTCTGTAGTAATGGCTCGTTTTTGATGGCCGCAGCCAGGCTGATAGTATAATACTTCAGGTTACGTGCGGCCCACATGGCTTCATTGTTGGCAATAGAGCCATCGCAGGTAATATGTCCCCATGCTTTCGGTCCCAGTGTCTGCGATTCGCCGGAGATATTATATCCCAGCATCTTGCAAAGTTCGTCGCCCACAATCATTTCCAGTACTGTCGTAACGGGAGACGCCTCGGCGGCAACGTTGTTGGGATTATATAACATGGTGCCGAAATAACCGGCCATACTGGGCAGGGTAGTGTCCCAGTTCATATGCGACTGCCAGCGGTAACTCCAGAAAGGTACGGAGCCTTTCAACTGTTGCAGCAGCACGTCCAGCTTATTTTTCAGTACGCTTACCGTTTGCTGGTATTCCGGCGTTTGTTTCATTTCTTCGGTCACATATACCGGATCATTGGGGTAGAGGGTTTTACGGTCGTTGCAGTGATTGTCCAGCGCCTGGTGGATAAGTGCCTGCAGCAGTTCTGTATTTTCTGCTTTAGGGCCCAGGAACCAGCCGGCAAGGTCGTCGGAGCCTGTTCCTGTTACCTTGAGCTTGGCCAGTATTTCTTCACGTTGCTGCGCCAGGTTTTGCGCAAAGCGCTGCCGGGAGCTTAGAGCTTGTTTCATAACGGTATTATTTGGATGGGGTGAATGTGTAATAATGGTCTCTCTTAGTATACATAGAAGCCCTTCATCACTGTTTGTTCGGCTGCCATATTCACGATTTCAGTGTCGAAGAAAATATCCTCCCCTACATGTAATTCATAGAGGTCGTCCTGCCCCTGGAAGGTTACTTTATAGCTGCCAGGCGACAGTGGCGGCGTCTCTGGCATCGGCGTGGACGGTAAACCGATAAAGCCCACATTGGCGGAGATAGCCAGTTGATCAAGTGGCAGCCAGTCAGGAACTTTGTCCAGCGCCATGATGTTCAGAAAGTCTTGCTCTTCGGTGAGATAGTGGTCAATAAATGCTTCCTTCTCATTGCCGAAAATGATGTAGGTAAGATCGTCGGGATAAGGGATGGAGTAATCGAAATGGCGGGCATATACGATCCTGGTGATCGTGGTGGTTATATTGTGGATAAGTGGCTGGTCCTTGTTCGGGTCTGCAGGCATGTTCCGGAAAATGTCTGCCTGGAAGTTTTGGGTCTTGCCCAGCATGATATCCGGAATAGTGAACAGATCAGTTTGTATGTTGCCCAATACATAATAATTGCCGGGATTTTCCTGCCTGTCTTTCAGATAAGCTGCTTTCGCTTCAGCTGAAATAGTGACTTCCAGTGTGGCCTGGTACATGTGATTTTCCATATTGAACATGGGCAGATGGCAGATGTATAATGTTTCTGTACCATTCAATATAAAGCCATGTTGATCCGGGGTGTTGATAATGGAATTTTTCATCATTGCAAGGAATTAAGGTGTTTGCATGTGATTGGAAAGGTGTGAGAATAAAAAGTCCTTCCGGTGGTATATACCGGGCATTGAGCTCAAGGATACAGCCTGGGCGTTATCTGCTTATGTCAGAACAAGTAACCTGTAATGTCTGGTGAACGTTGATAGTAACGTGTAATTTTAAATCTCTTTGAGGTACTAGAATAAAGCCGTTCGCAGTTGTATTGTTAAGTTAAGGCATATTTCGAATTCCTGAAAATATTTTTCATCAGTGGCTGCTATATCAAAAGTGAGGGCGGGCGTCCTGTTATTTGCCTGCTATCTTTTGCAAAGTGGGAAAAATCGGTGTAACCGTAATCTTCATAGTAAAAATGATAGCCATGTTTTTTATATGCTTTTAATGCACGCTTTAGCCTGCTGATCCGTTGGCAATATTTAGGCGTAAATCCGATGTATTGCAGGAAATCCCTTCTGGCCGATGCATAGCTGACCCAGTTGGCCGAACAGATCTTTTCGATTTCTTTTTCACCTTTCAGTTGCAGCGAGTGGAAGGCTTTCATCATCTGATGCAGGCGCTGTACCTTCAGGTGGTGACGGTCATGCACCATGCGTTTCATCAGCAGTTGCTGAAATAATTCTATCCGCTCCCTGAAACTGGCAGCTTCCATTAGCTGCTCCGCCGGCAGTTCCCTGGTCCATAGGCAGGAGAGGTCTGTATGTGTATTGACAAAGGAGGCTGCCGCTTCTCTAAACAGTAATGCTGCAATACCCGGGCTTAATTTTACAAAGAAAGTATGCATACCACCGGCATAAATGCCGGTATGTAATATGGATGTATGCCCCAACAGGTGTGCTCGATTGAAAACGGCGGGCTTATCACTACCCTCCTTTAAAGAATGCCAGGACTGCTGATTCAGGTTAAAAGCCAGCAGTGTATTGGAAGAAGGCAGGCCATTGATGTAAAAGTCTGCTGCAGCGGGATCGGTGCTGATCTCAAAATAATAGTCAACATACTCCTGGAAAGGAGCTGCCGGATAAGCGATCTTAAAAAAGTGCTCTTTCGCGTCTTCCGTTAAAAGCTGGCCTCTTCTTATCATACTTACATTATTTGACTAAGATAGTCGATTCCAAGGCCGGATATACAACACCGTTCCTTTTTATTCTCCATCAGCTGCTGTGTCCAGTTCACAAAACCACCATCCGCAATTTCTATTGCTTCCCCATGTATATTGATGACAGCCTTGAATTGTATGCCCTGGTAGTAATCGTTTGGCGCCGCACTTGTATCCACTACAATTGGGAATTCATTCCTGATCTCACCAAAGACTTTTTCCGTGAGCTGATGGTCCTGATTGTACCCCCCTCTTGGTTGTAGTTTAAAGTATTGTACTTCGACCTGGAATACCTGTACCAGGACAGCCCGTAGTGCCAGGAAATGCTCCCTGACGGCATTTATTTCGAAAGTAAAACTGCCGGTATCCATTCCTGCACTAACGCAACAGGCAATTGTAAAATGCGGGCTATGTCCTTTGATCTTTACCGGCGGTGTACGTACATGCCGCTGCGTAGTACAATATTTCAGCAGGCCCTTGTCGCCTTGTTTCTTTTTCTGGTCGGCTATATGCAGGGCGATAGCATTGGTGGCATCAGATAACACTTCCGTGCCCCTGATGGCACTGATAATTTTCTTCTGACTAACAGGAGCAACGGCGGCACAGGCGCCCAGTATGGAAACGGGCGAAAGTTCGATGGGCACGAAATCATGTTGCTGTAAGCATTGCAGCGTATGCAGGCCCTTTTCCCGGAGTTGCATTACATCCACAGCTGCAGGCTGTACAAACCTGTTGCGCCGGTATTGCTGTAAGAGCTGTGCGGGTGTCAGCTGCGCAGTTTTCCTGTCGAATACTTCGAGCAACAGTGAATTCAGCTCCGATCCCGAGAGCTCTTCCGACAGGATCTTAACCAGATCAATGCCTGTTCTGCGTTGTATTTTCTCTACGATCTCCTGCATGTCAAGATTTTAATAATGCATAAAAATGCTCGTCAAATAGTTCATTGTACTTTAATACCGCTTTCTTCCTGATGCCTTCCAGTACAAATCCGTTCTTTACCAGTGCCGCAGCTGAGTACCGATTGTAGGAAAACACGCCTGCATAGATGCGGATAATGCCCGTCTGGCTGAAAGCATGCCGGCACATAAGACGGATCGCTTCTGTCATGATACCTCTATGCCAATAGGGCTCTCCCAGCCAGTACCCTATTTCTGCCGTATGCCGGTATACATCCTCCTGGGGCATCAGGTTAATGACACCGGCAAATGCTTCTTCATAATATATTGCCTGGCAATATCCCCAGGCGCCTTCCCGGGCCTTTTCGATGTAGAAAACCGCATCCTTCCGTGTATAAGGATGTGGAAATGCATTCCTTAGGTTACGGGCTATTGCCGGATTGTTTGCCAGCACAGACATCGCATCTGCGTCCCCCCGTTCCAGGTTCCTTAAAGATACGCCATGGGCTCCCTCAATGATTGTGTTGATATCCATGTACCAAAAATCGTCATTCCCTTTCGATGTGCTGGTGTAAGAAACTTTCAATTTTCACGAAGCCTTAACGCTAAACCTGGTGTCTAGATAAGAATAATTAAATTATTTAATTTAATTTTCACCCCTCAATTTAATTAAATGCGAAACCAGCTTATCACATTGGCAGCCTGTCTGTCCGTTTTTTCATTCACTGCCTGCAAACATGCGCAGAAAGCAGCATCTACCACATCTGTACCGTCAACAGCAGAGGAACTTGTTACCACCATGTCTGTACCCGAAAAAGTAAAAGTGGGCGCTCCTGTTATGCTGAAATTTACCGTGACCAACAATTCCGGAAAGGAATTGCAGTTCTGTAAATGGCATACCCCCTTTGAGAAGTTCATGAACTCTTACTTTGACATCCAGGATAGCAAAGGCGAGCCTGTCCAGTACAAGGGCATTATGGCAAAAAGGATCATGCCTCCTCCTGCAGACGCTTACATCAAGGTTCCTGCTAAAAACAAGGTATCTGCCGAGATCGACCTGCTGACAGGGTACAAGATCACCGCTCCCGGAAAGTATAAAGTGATCTACCAGGACAGCGGTATGAGTGGTCTTACCAAAGTAAATGAAGTAACATTCACCGTGACGGAATAATACCTCACTTTGATAATCGAAAGGGGCTGCATCAACATATGGTGCAGCCCTTTTTTCGTTGAATGATAAGCAGCAGGATAGTCGGCATTTATTTTATATTTTAGTCCTTCACCGGTGCCGCCCCGGGAAACAACACAAGAGGTTTAATCACGACGATCGGCTCCGCCCGGATGCCGCGTGTTTGTAGCCCCGGGGTTTCAACCAGAAGACAACATAACGGGGGAATACCCTTCCTCTTATTTTCATGCCAAGCATTTTATATGAAGAACATTGCTATCATTCCACTGCTCATCACAGGTCTCTCTTGCACGGTTACAGGTCAGGTGAAGAAGACACCACAAATGAAGCCTCAGGTCCGGCCGTATACCGGCAACCGTGCTCCACTCTATCAGAAACCTTATATCGAACTGCCTTTAGGCGCCATCGAGCCACAGGGATGGCTTAAAACCATGCTGCTCAACCAGAAGGAAGGCGCTACCGGTCAGCTGGACAAATTGTACCCACTGGTAATGGGCCCGCGAAATGGCTGGCTGGGTGGCGATGGCGACCAATGGGAGCGGGGACCTTATTGGATCGACGGGCTTCTGCCCCTGGCCTATATCCTGAAAGATACTGCGCTGATTGCCCGGGTGAAGCCCTGGGTAGAATGGTCTATTAACAGCCAGCAGCCCGATGGCTATTTTGGTCCCTCCCGTGACTATCCTTATGAACCGGGCATACAGCGCGACAATAGCCGCGACTGGTGGCCCAAAATGGTCATGCTGAAAGTGCTGAAACAGTATTACACAGCTACCGGCGATCAGCGGGTCATTAGCCTGCTGACCAATTATTTCAGGTATCAGCTGAAACAGTTGCCCACCTTCCCCCTGGATCACTGGTCTTTCTGGGGCCGCTACCGTGCGGGCGATAACCTCATGGTGATATACTGGCTCTATAATATCACCGGCGATCAGTTCCTGCTGGAACTGGCGGATCTCATGCACAAGCAGACCTTCGATTTTACAGAAGCCTTTCTGCACAGTGATATGTTACGCCGTCCCGGCAGTATTCACGGGGTGAACCTGGCGCAGGGTATGAAGGAACCACTTATTTATTATCAGCAACATCCGGATAAAATATACCTGGAGGCTACCAAAACAGGCTTTGATGATCTGCGGAAATACAACGGCATGGCCCATGGCCTCTATGGCGGAGACGAAGCCCTGCATGGTAATAATCCAACACAGGGTTCGGAACTCTGCACCGCTGTGGAAATGATGTTCACACTGGAAAGCATCCTGGAGATCAGCGGAGATGTCAGTTATGCCGATCTGCTGGAGAAGATCGCATTCAACGCCCTGCCTTCCCAGATAGCGGAAGATTTTATTCAAAGGCAATATTTCCAGCAGGCTAACCAGGTAGTGGCCACCCGGCATACCCGCAACTTTGATGTGAACCATAGCGGTACAGATCTTTGTTATGGCCTGCTCTCCGGGTATCCCTGCTGCACTTCCAACATGCATCAGGGCTGGCCGAAGTTTACGCAGAACCTCTGGTACGCTACCGCCGACAAAGGCATTGCTGCGCTGTTATATGCGCCCAGTGAAGTAACTACTTATGTGGGCGACAAGACGGTGATCTCTTTTAAAGAGGAGACCAGCTATCCGTTTGGAGAATCCATCCGCTTCACATTATCCACCGGAAAGAAGGTTCCATCTGTAACATTCCCTTTTCATCTCCGCATTCCCGCCTGGTGTAAACAGGCCACAGTGAAAGTAAACGGACAACTATGGAAAGAAGTAGAAGGCAACCAGGTCGTAAAGGTAGACCGTACCTGGAAATCGGGTGATGTGGTAGAGTTGCTTCTGCCTATGCAGATCTCTAAGAGCAGGTGGTATGAAAACGCCATGTCTGTTGAACGCGGACCGATTACCTATGCACTGAAAATAGGTGAGAAAATAAGTAAGGTCACAAATGATAAAGACCCGATAGAATATGGCGCTGCCTATTATGAAGTACGGCCTGCTACACCATGGAACTATGGCCTGATAGAGGTGCCTGACGATAAGTTACAGGAGCAATATATAGTAGAAAAGAAAGACAGTACCGTCAGCTATCCCTGGACGCTGGACCATGCACCTGTATTGATCAAAACAAAGGCTAAACGTATTCCTTCCTGGAATTTATACAATGAAATGAGCGGGCCAATTCCTTATACTATGACGTATGGATTGGAGACGGGCGAGGCGGAAGATGTCATACTGGTGCCATACGGCTGTACAAAACTCAGGATATCGCAGTTCCCCGTGGTGGGAAGATAGGCAACATGAAATACAGGAGCAGCATCTTGTTTTCATGCATGCAGCATACGATAAGACAGCCGGCAGACACGCCGCCGGCTGTCTTTCTTTTATTCATTCATTATTTAGCGGTATATACTCTCACCCAATCTACATAGGTGTCTCCCAATACCACCTGTGATGGATCAATAGTGCCAAACTGATCTCCGCCAATAGCAGCATTCAGTGTGATGTGCTGCGTTTTGTTAAAGAACTTTGGAATGAACCGACCGGCCGGTGTTGATGATACCAGTTTCCTTGTAACGGTGCCATCAAGCAGGAAGGTAACCGTATCTTTCTGCCAGATCGCTTCATATACATGATAGCAGGAGGTCAGATCAGATTGCGATTGTACATATGTCATTGAAAGCGTATAGTCGTGATCCGGAGTACCGGCGGTGCTGCCATACCATATATTGGTGTTGTAGAGATTCCTTTCTCCAAATCCTTCCAGGATGTCCAGTTCTCCGTTAGTCGGCCAATTGCCGCCGTACGACCAGAAGGCTGGCCACATACCGAAGCCCAGCGGTTGTTTTATGCGGGCTGATATGCGCACTTTAGGAGTAGTGGTAGATGCTTTGAAGTTGTAGTGGGATTCAATTCTACCGGAAGTGAAATCGAATTTTTTCTTCGTAGGATCGTCAGGATCGGTCGCCCCGGTCACTGTTTCCTTTACAGGTTTAATTAATAATTTACCATCTACAATGCGGAGATTTTTAGGCGTATACAGCTGCAGTTCATTGTTATAACCGCCACTGTTCCAGCGATCCCACTTAGTAGTGTCAAGTGTATTGAAGTTGTCTTCAAATACTTTAGTATAACCCTGTGCCTTTAATGCAGCTTCATCCAGGTCGTATTCACAAACGCCGGGTACCTGTACAGTCGGTGGCTCAGCTGCTGCAAGCGCTGTTTCGTTGTTGAGTTTCGGGCTTTCGTCATTCTTTTTCGAACAGGCAGTGATGCCTACAATTGCCAGAAGGCAATAAGATAACAATTGTGTTTTTCTCATGGTTACATTTTTTGCGTTGCTAAATAGGTGTCTACAGGTTAGACAACAGCAATAAAACATACTTTGATACCATGGAAAAAAATAACACACTATAAATAGATCGCTACTTTATATAAGTACCATCCGCCTCCCAGCGGTCTTAACATCATGACCTTGTCTGGATTTAAGTCAGGCAGATACTTTTTGTGGGGCGCATAAAGATATCCTACCTGGTCGTTCATGATATGAAAGTCGATACATTTCGCAGGCAGAAATCCACCGGTGGTAACATTGCTGATCAGCAAAGGACTGTATGCAGGTGTGCGGGTATTTACTAAGGTCGGTGTTTCTGTTTCGGGAGATTTTGATGTCTTATTTACCTCCTTCAACAATTGTTTAAAGGTTGCTTCATGCTTGTAGAAATGAGCCACAAGACTATCATCCGGCGACAGCTTCAGCCTCAGGCTGTTCAATATAAAAGAGAACTCTTCTTTACTTTTAAAGGGGGCATATTCCTGCTGCTTGTAAATGGCGAGCAGGCTATCCAGCTCGGTTGCTGTAATGGCTTCCATCTCATTCTTCCTGTGTTCGTGCAGGCGTGCCAGCGTTGGCGTTGCTATTGCATACATTTTCCATTGCGCACTATCATTTGTGAAGAAAAGGTATTTGTCTGTTGCTTTACCCTTATTGTCTGCAATGGTCATTGCCACCACTGCTTTTTCCTTAGACTGATAGATGGGCAGAAAGGAGAGCTTTGTTTCAGGGGAAAAGTCCTGTCCGTTCGGACGGCCGCTATAATCGCCCGTGGCGTGTTTACCGGCGAAATCAGGTGAGACATGCGGGTCGAAGATCGCTTTTGCTACATCAAGTGGCTGAAGTGCCTGTCCGTAGGATGACAAACAAAACAGGCTGGCAGTCAGGATAAATATAGGTAGTCCTTTTCTCATCGGAGCAATTTAGGAAAAATTATCACAGGAGTTTTGTATTATGTAGAACAGAATGTTGATAACCCATGAAGCACCTTACGATTTTACTGATACTGCTATTGTGTAGCGCCTTCGATCCGCCTGATAAAACTATTGTCAATGTACTGCGTGAGCAGGTACTCAAAGAAGCTGCCTGGGCGAAGCAACAGGCGCCCGTAACGGTCACTGCTGCAACCTGTAAGCGCAGTGCAGGCGGTAAGCATGATTTTTACTCTGAAGGCGATTACTGGTGGCCTGACCCTGCCCATCCGGATAGCCCCTATATCCAGCGGGATGGTATGACCAATCCTGACAATTTTGCTGCACATCGTCATGCAATGATCCGTTTCAGCCGCATTATAGGTGCGCTGGCTGCTGCTTATCGTATCACGGGCAATGCTGCATATATCCGCGAATCCCTCCCGCATCTGAGGGCGTGGTTCACGGATACTGCTACACGCATGCATCCCAACCTGCAGTATGCACAGGCTATTAAAGGCCGGTTCACGGGCAGAGGTATTGGCATTATTGACGCTATTCATCTGATGGAGGTGGCCCAGGGAGTGCTGGTCATGCAGCGCAATCCTGCCTTCGATAAGGAACTGGCAAAAGGCATTCATGAATGGTTTGCAGATTATCTCCATTGGCTTACCACACATCAGTATGGTAAAGATGAAATGAATGCGAAGAACAACCACGGTACCTGCTGGGTGATGCAGGCTGCCTGCTTCGCCCGCCTTACCCAGGACACCGCTTTATTACGATTTTGCAGGGACAGGTACAAGCAGGTGCTGTTACCTAACCAGATGGCTGCCGACGGTAGTTTCCCCCTGGAATTGGCCAGAACGAAGCCCTATGGGTATTCCCTGTTCAACCTGGATGCCATGGTCACCATTTGCCAGATCCTTTCCGACAAGGAAAACGACTTATGGGCCTACAAGTTGCCAGACGGCCGTAGCATTAAAAAAGGAATAGCATTTCTCTACCCCTATGTGGCGGATAAGGCGAAATGGCCTTACAAAAAGGACGTGATGTATTGGGATGAATGGCCGGTGGCACAGCCCTTCCTGGTATTTGGCGCAACCGCATACCAGCAGCAGGAATGGTTGGATACCTGGAAGAAACTGGATCATCAACCCTCCAATGCAGAGGTAGTACGTAATCTACCGGTACGGCATCCGCTGATATGGCTATAATGAAGGCGGTACTGAAAACCCGCGGAAGAACAATATAACCTGCTCCGCCAGGAGCCGCGTGTTTGTAGTGCCGATTTCCAATCCGCGGAACCGCATTATAACCTGCTCCGCCGGGAGCAACGTGTTTGTAGCGCCGATTTCAAACCCGCTGAACCGCATTATAACCTGTTCCGCCAGGAGCAACGTGTTTGTGCCGGTTGAACACCCGCGGAACGTCTGTATAACCTGCTCCTTTAGGAGCAACGTGTTTGTAGCCCCGGGTTTTCAACCCGGGGAACCGTCCACCCGGGTTTTCGCCCTGGGGAACCGTCACACCAGGAGCATGGATGGCGATAATAGATGTCATCAAAATGCTAAAAATTTTAGTATTTCGGTGCCATTCCCTATCTTTGTGATCTATGCAACTTTTTGATGATTGTGAACTGTTTGATGAGGGGATAAGGCGTTTCGTAGACTTTCAGCTGCCCGGCACAGAGTTAAGGCTCTGGGAGCAATTTTTCACTAAGGCAGAGTCAGATAAATACTTCAGAATACTCAAGGAAACCACCCCCTGGCAACAGCGAACCCGGAAAATGTATGACAGGGTCCTGCCGGATCCCCGTTTAACTGCCTATTATGGCGGCTCCAATGGTTTTGAATGGACCACCGAACTGTTGGATATTAAGGCTAAGGTAGAAGCAGAGTGCGGTATCGAATTTGACCGGGTGTTACTGAACTACTACCGGGACGGGAATGATTCCGTGTCCTGGCACAGCGATTATTTACCTGCAGATGGGAGACATCATGCCATCGCCTCTGTCACCTTCGGAGAAACCAGGATCTTTAAGGTGCGACCTAAGCAACATGCAGGGGCAGAAACCCTGGACATCCCTTTGACCCATGGCAGTTTCCTGCTGATGGGAGAAACCATGCAGGACCTTTACGAACATCATATCCCTAAAACATCCCGGAAGATCGGGGCCCGTATCAACCTCACATTCCGTATATCGGAGCCTGGAAAACCTGTTTATTACGTTAATTAGTGACATAGGTTATAAATTTGAGGGAAATGCCTTACCAGGCGTCTTTATTTATTATTCCCTGCTATGGACAATAACGAACTGCAAGCCGAAAGAAACCAGGAAAAACATCCGGAAGATCAATCATTATTCGGAACAGCCGCCGCTAAGGAACAGTTAAGGCAGGGGCTGGAAGATATGCATTACCTGCTCAGCAGGGATTACCCGCCGAAGGCTTCCCTGGCATTGGTTGGCAACAGATACAACCTGATCAAACGCCAGTTGCTGGCTTTGCAGGGAATGAGCGCCTCCGCACAACAACTGGAACGGCGAAAAAGTAAGGAACTACATCCTGATGAACTAATACATAAAACGATCTACATAGATGGTTTTAACCTCTTAATCCTCCTGGAAACTATTTATTCCGGCGGTTTCGTATTTAAAGGATTGGATGGATGTTACCGCGATATATCATCTGTTCACGGTACCTATAAAATGATGAATCAAACCGGAGATGTACTGGTATTGATAGGAGAAACACTTCGCAAACTGCAGATAAAAAAAGTGGTCTGGATCTTCGATGCACCCATCTCCAATAGTGGAAAGTTGAAAGCATTTTGTTATGAACTGGCAGCGCAATATCAATTTCCCTGGGAGATCCATCTTGAGAATTCGCCCGATAAATTCCTGATAGCAGGCGATAAAACAGTGTGCAGTTCAGATGCCTGGATATTGGATGAATGTGCCGCCTGGTTTAACCTGGGTGCATGGATCATCAATAGTGAAAAGAACAGACAGTTGAATATAGTAGATCCTTCATTACACTTGTAAGTATCGTGATCAATTCAATGAATGGAGTCACTCTTACAAATTTACAATTTTACAAATCTCCGAATGGGTAGACACTGGAAGTAACAATCTCCCTGCACTATTTATTGAGCCTTGGGTTTTCGCTTCAACAGGACCGTTGCAAGCTTTTAGCCCTTTCTCCTCCTGATCTCACTGTGGTCAGCACAACCATCCCCGACATGCCACTTGTTTTTTATATCGAAATTCTTCGTACATTTGTACGCGAATTTTAAAAGCATTAATCACAATGAAACAGATTCTTTCATATCAATCAGCGTTCAACGCAAATGCTGCTATCAGGGCAGTAATTGCAAGCACCTGCATTGTCTTAATTAAGGACGGGGAGGCAGATCCTTGCCCGGATATGAGAGGTTAATATTGTGTCTGGATATTCTTCAGAGGCCTCTTCATCCGAAGGGGCCTTTTTATTTGTCTCCCCCACCTTCTTCAGGCAAAAAGTTTAGTTACATGCCGGCAGTTACATACAACTGCTGCATAGGACATGTATGTCCGCATAGCTGAACAATATCGTATTTCAACTACATTATCATTAAGAACATTTATAACAGCAATATGATAGCAATTATCAAAACATTGACAATATTCTTTACACGGCATGTCCGGTAACGTATAGTGCTATGCATATTGCAGCGAGCCTTCCGTTACCAGAGCGGAAGGCTTTTTATTGCTTTAAAATCAAAAGAAATGAAACGACAGGAACAATTCAGGAATATAGGGATCATGGCGCATGTGGATGCCGGTAAAACAACCGTTACAGAACGCATGCTGTATTATACAGGACTTACACACAAGTTAGGTAGTGTTGATGAAGGAAATACCGTCATGGATAGCGATCCGCAGGAAGAGAAACGTGGCATCACCATTTCTTCTGCGGCCATCACTACCTGGTGGCAACTGGATGGTAATAAATACCAGGTGAATATTATAGATACGCCCGGACACGTGGACTTTACTGCGGAAGTAGAACGTTCGCTGCGCGTGCTGGACGGCGCCATTGCTGTGTTCTGTGCAAAATCGGGTGTACAACCGCAGTCTGAAACGGTGTGGCAGCAGGCTAACCGTTATCATGTGCCACGTATTGTGATGATCAATAAGATGGACCGGCAGGGAGCAGATTTCCGTCGTGTGGTGAATGAGATCCGTGAGGTATTGCATACGAACGCTGTGCCTGTGCAATTGCCCATTGGTGCGGAAGACGCTTTTTCCGGCGTGATTGACCTGATCACTATGAAGGCTTATGTATGGGATAGTCAGGATGGTAAAACATATACCGTTACTGATATTCCTGCCAACATGCTGGCAGAAGCGGAACAGGCGCGTATTAATCTGCTGGAAGAACTTTCATTGTATGATGAAGGTGTCTTTGAAAGCTATACCACTGACCCTGCTATGGTATCCGTCACTGAGATCTACCGTGCCCTGCGCAAAGCTACCTTACAGATGCAGGTTATCCCTGTACTGGCAGGCGCCGCTTATCGCAATAAAGGTGTACAACCTTTGCTGGATGCAGTAGTCCGTTATCTGCCTGCTCCGGCTGATGTGCAGGAGATCCATGCTACTGATCCGGAAACGGAAGAAAGTTTGCAGATAACTACTACGGAAGAAAGTCCGTTTGCTGCGCTGGCCTTCAAGATCATCTCTGATGACTATGCAGGCAAGCTGACATTTGTCAGGGTATATGCCGGTACTTTACGTACAGGTGATGCCGTGTGGAACGGCCGTACAGGTAAGAAGGTGCGTATCAGTCGCCTGATGCGTATCATGTCTGACAAGTATGAAACCGCTGATGTGATCAGCGCTGGTGATATTGGTGCTGTGGTTGGACTGAAGGACGTGCGTACAGGCGATACCCTGTCTGACGTGGAAAGGCCTGTACTGCTCGAAAAGATCAGCTTCCCTGAGCCCATGATGGGATACGCTATTGAAGCGAAAGTGGCCAAAGATGTGAACAGGCTGGGCGAAGCGCTTGCTAAGCTGGTAGAAGAAGATCCTACCTTGTCGGTAAGCGTGGATGCCGCTTCCGGTCAAACCATCCTCAAAGGAATGGGGGAATTGCACCTGGAAGTTGTGCTGGAGAAACTGGCAGCGAACTATCAGCTGGAGATCAATAAAGGACAACCGCAGATCGCCTATAAAGAGGTGTTCACCAAAGCGGTGCAACACAAGGAAGTGTATAAGAAGCAGAATGGTGGGTCGGGTAACTTTGCTGAGATCGTGTTCGAGCTGTCGCCGCGTGAAGACGGACAACAAGGTCTTGAGTTTGTCAATGAAGTCACCGGTGGCGCTATTCCACGCGAGTTCATTCCATCTGTGAAGAAAGGATTTGAAGAAGCGATGCAGAACGGCGTGCTGGCAGGCTACCCCGTACAATCCATGCGGGTGCGTTTGCTGGATGGCGACATCCATGAGAAAGACTCTCATGCGCTGGACTTCGAACATGCTGCCCTGATAGGATTCCGCGCAGCAGCTGCAAAAGCTGCTCCCCGTTTACTGGAGCCTTTCATGAGTGTGGAAGTGACCCTGCCGGAAGAATTTACCGGTGCTATTACCGGTGATCTCAACAGGCGCCGTGGTGTGATCAGGGGAATGGAAATGAAGGCGAGTGCTCAGTATATCAAAGCGGAAGTGCCGCTGGCAGAACTGTTTGGATATGTAACCACCTTGCGCACGCTTTCTTCGGGAAGAGCTGCGGTATCTGTCACCTTCCAGGATTATCAGCCGGCGCCTAATAACATTGCCGCTAAAGTGCTTCAGCAGGCGGCTGGCAGTACGGCCGGTAAAGTGTTGGCGGAGCTTTAATTAAGAAGCGGCTGTATCAATTGATGCAGCCGCTTCCTGTTTGAATACCTGATGGGGCCAGGTATTCATTTAAGTATTCTAAGAACCTTCGTTTATTTTTTGATACATCCTCCTTCTGTTCGAATACCTGATGGAAAGTCCTGAACCTATAAGCGATTTCCTGCGCCTGTACGCTCAGCACTCTACTTTATTTCTGTAATACCATGATATTGTTCATCATAAAGGCATCTCCGCCTTCAGCAATGATGTTGTAGACAGGTTGCTTGCCTCCGGCAGCTTCCGTTTTATTAACAACAGTATATGTGACGAGTGTTTTGGTGTGTTCATCCATACAAAGCAGCTGATCGCCTGCAGTAATGGTGCCCATCTGCTTTTTGCCTGCAATGGTCAGCACCGGATGGTTCGGCGTTGCCTGTAATACTTTCCCTGACAAGGTCACCACATGTATACCAGCTGCATCCTCTTCTGTGGCATGCATCACCAGCAGGCGGGTGATGGCATAATTTTCGGCAGTGTGTTTCACCAGTTCTTTTACGCGAATGGTGCTGGTCTGGTGTGTAGCCGCATCAGGACTGATGATCTCATCTCCCGGCTGTATGTCGCGCAGTTCCTTCTGCGCACCATTGGCCAGTGTCACCAGCTGGTCGCCCGGAAAACAGATATCAGTGCCATAAGTACCGGCTTCGTCTTTTACATTCTTACCCGCATTCATGGCCTTGTACAACTGGTAGCTGAATTCTTTGGACAATACGTAAGACAGTTTCAGCACGTAGTTCTTCTCCACTTTATCAATGGCATGAATATCCTCAAAGTACTGGTTCCAGATATCAGCATTGCTGTTGAACAGTGGCATGACGGCTGTATACAGTTTGCCGCTTTCATTGGTGTAGAAAATTACGGTAGCAATGTCCTGCATACTGTCTTTCGCTATCAGCCGGTAGAGGTCTATCCTTTTTTTCTGTCCATCGTCGCCGGTAATAAAATAAGGCTTTCGCATTTCATAGCGGTCCAATACATAAGCATTGTTGAACTTTACGTAGGTATCATTGTCCAGGTCTTTTACCGTAAAGGTCTTGGCTTTCACATATTCGGCAGTGGTGATAGGGCGGGATTGCGCCATCACCTGCAATATGCAAAGAGAGGAAAGTAATGTGAGCAGATATTTTTTCATACAGTCTGTTAATTAAGATAATTCCTTGAATGCAGCTGCAAATGCCTGCATTTCATCCATGCGTCCGATGCTGATCCTGCACCAATCCTGGTTGTTCAGTTTCCAGTTACGTAGACCTACGCTCCGTTTTAACATCTCTTCTGCAAAACGTTCTCCGTCCATTTTAAGCGGGAACATAACGAAGTTGGTGTGAGAAGGAATGTAGCTGTAACCTTCGGCTTTCAGTGTATCGTAGAGGAACTGTTTGCTCTCAGTTGTTTTCTTCACTACTTCCTGCATATAGGCCTGGTCCTGGTAGCTGGCCAGTGCGCCACTGATGGCGGGCGCTGAGAGGGCCGCCCAGCTGCAGGAGGTGTGTGGCTGTAGTTTCGCAATGGTGGCAGGCTGTGCGATGATATAACCTAAACGCAGGCCTGCCAGTCCGTATACTTTGGAGAAAGTACGTGCCACGATAATGTTCTGTCCTTTCTTCACACTGCTGATCATGGTAGTAGCAGCCGCATCGGGCAGGTAGTCGATATAAGCCTCATCTACAAATACCGTCACTTTCTGCGACACGCGTTCACAGAATGCTTTCAGTTTGTCTTTGTCTACAATGGTACCCGTCGGGTTGTTGGGATTACAGATGTACACCAGTTTGGTATCCGGCGTAATAGCTTTCTCTATCGCGTCCAGGTCATGTGTATATTCTTTGGTCAGTGGTACCTTGATCCATTTGGCGTTCACCTTTTCGCAACGGGTCGGGAGATCGTCGTAAGTAGGATCTGCAGTAACAATGTTGCCGCCGTCTCTGCACAGGCTGACAGCAGTGCCTAAGAGCAGGGGAGAAGAGCCGGAGCTCAGCATCAGCATATCTGGCGTGATGCCTTCATATGCGCAGATCTTTTCTTCCAGTTCCGGCATCAGGCGGATGGGGTACTGGTAGCTGGTCAGCATACTGTCCATAATGGCCTTTTTTGCACTGGCAGAAGGGCCGAATGGATTCTCGTTGGCAAACAGTCTGGCTTTTAGGTTGGCAGGCAGTTTAGGGCCCAGCGCAAGGTCGTTGGCGTAGGCCGTGCTATTACCGGCGACAGGGGTGGCAGGTGCTGCCTGCAGGCGACTGAGCGCCGGAGGAAGCATCGTCAATCCTCCGGTAAACAGGGCTGTGGTCTTCAGCCAGTCACGCCTGTTCATGGAGTTGGTGGTACTCATAGCAATTAGTTTTGGTTGTAAAAAATATCTATTGCATTAACTGCCGGTGGCAGTAGGATAAGTGATACGTTGATCCGTAACCCTGGCATGAATGTCAGCTACCGTTCTTCTGGCCGATTCAAAAGCGCCGGCCATCCAGGCATTCAGATAGGTGGTATGTTCACCTGCGAAGTATACCTGTTTGTCGGGCTGTAATAAACTCTTGTAGAATGTCTGCCTGGTGGCGCCTGTGTACAAGCCCCATCCTCCCATGCTGTAGGGCGTTTTATGCCAGCTCACAGAGAAAGAGGTTTCAAACTCCTTCGTATACTGCGGATGTATCAGGCTGCCCTTTTCCAGCGCCAGTTTCTCGCGTTCTGCATGTGTAAGATTGCCCGTCCGTTTCGCTTTCTCGTGAAAATTGTAATAGCCCAGCAGGATCCCTTTTTTACTGAGATAGTCGTAGGACGGATAGAAGATCTGTGTCAGGTCATTGTTGGTATGGGTGATGCCGCCAAAGATCTGCTCATCTTCTTCCCAGAACCTTCTTTTGAATTGGAGGCCGATCTTTCCCGTGATCATATAAGGCACATTGTCGATGGCCCGGCTTACATCGGAAGAGAAATTATGCTGGATATTGCTCAATACGGGCAGTGGCAATGTGCACACGCAAAGGTCGGCCTGTAGTTCATTGCTGCCCTTTTTGTCTTTGTAGAGGATCTTTACGCCTTCCGGCTGATTGACAATCTCTGTCACCTCGCATCCGAAGCGGATCATCTTGCCCACCCGCTGTTCAAAAGCTTTGGCGATATTGTCCATACCGCCAATGGCCTGGAACATGGTCATCTGTAACTCGTACGTATATTCTGCTACGTTGTAGAAGTCAGGGTCTGCCAGGCCGGAGGAGATGATATCTGCCAGCCGGTGTGGATCGCCGATCTTCCCTGGTTTGTCGCCCGCACCCGGCGCTTCAACAAAGCCACGCCTGTCGGATGCTTTATATAGCTTGTCGATGTCCAGGCCCCCTTCTGCCCGGAGGTATTCCAGGACCTTCTGCGTATCTTCTTTAGTAAGGGCGGTATCGATCTTCTGCTGATCAATGGCCTTGGCGAGCAATTCGCTCGTATAGCCGCGCAGGTCATTATGGATCTCACGGGCCCTGATCTTCTTATTGGAAAGGGGGCCCTTGCCTTCACTGAAGAAATAGGTGGCTTCGTTTACATTATTGTATACCTGTATGGGCACACCCAGTTCCCGGCAATAATGCATGGTCAGCTCATGATGATGCGGAATGCGGGACGGGCCTGCATTAAAGTACTGATCACTGTCGAAGGCGGCTGTCTGCGGCGCAATATCAGTTTCCTGATGAACGGTACCCTTACGGATGCTCCAGCATCTTCCACCAGCCCTGTTGCGTGCTTCCAGGATAGTGCACTGGTATCCCAGCTTTGTTAGCTCATAAGCAGCAGTCAGTCCTGCCAGGCCTGCACCGAGAATAACGATACGTTTACCGTTTCCGGTTCCCTGCAGGTCAAAGGCATGGGCGGGTGCTCTCTGTAACATTCCCAGGGCGAGCATAGCGGGGTAGGCAGCAGCTACTTTCCCTGTCTGGGATAAGAATGCTCTTCTTGAAATTGACATTTGGTTGATATATAAAAAATCCTGAATACTTCGCTTCCTACTGTAAATTAGAAATAATTAGCGACTGTTCCCGCTTATTTATTCAAATGGTATTATAAATAATATGTATATAATTTGTATATCTTGCGGAACAATTCAGTATTTCGGATATGGGCTTTTTCGCTAATTTATTTGGCCTTAGAAACAATAAGAATGGGCAGGCCATTCCTGCTCCGGCATTGACGGACATAGAGTTATTTGACAAAGAATTCCTGGCAGCCGCCGCACGTTATACCAGCAGACCCAAAGAAGAGATGAGCATGAGGGTACGCTCGGAAGAAACCAATGAAGTAATTCCTTTCGCCATCGCTTTCCCTGAGGAATTTGAAGCCTGGAAAGAAGTAAAGTCCATCTGGGACAGAAGAGGGATCATCTATAAGATCCTGGATAACTCCATCGGTGAATCCATGAAGCTCTGGCAGGTCATAGAGCGTTACAATATAGACCGTTACCCCGAGCATGCCCTGAAGATCGCAGCAGAACATGCAACCGGTCCTGACCTTACGGATGCCAATTTTCATATGGCAGTGGCCCGGTCTTATTTCATCCTCACCAAATACAAAGAGGCGGAAGAAAGGGCTGAAAAGGCCCTGCACCTGGTGCCGAATCATCTGAAAGCAAAGATCCTCCTGGCCGATATCCTGCATGCTACACATAAAGAGGAACGTGCCCACGAATTATATAACGAAGTGCTGCGTATCAGGCTTTTTAATGATCAGCGGAAGTCGCTGAGCATCGGGGAGCTGGTCTCCTTCGAGCACGACCTCCTGCATTCCCCCGTATATGCCATCGCGTTGCTGAAATCGGAGCCGGCGGTAACTGAAGCCAGCTGGGATGCTATAGCAGGTGAATTCTACCATTATCCTCATTTCAGGGCGGCACATGCCTATTACCTCATCCAGAAAGGTGAACATATGAAAGGATTCGCCAAGCTGATGGTACTGAGCAAGGAAATGCCCTGGTTCAAGGAAGGGGTGATCAACAGCTACAGCCTAATGCAGCAATTGGGGCTGGAGCCCCAGATGGGGGCGGACAAGGCCCGCCTGGAAGATATCATCCGCCGTGAACACTGGACGGTGTGAGGGAACCGATTGGCCCCCGGTTGTCACGGGGCGACAAACACCCCCGGGTTGTCACGGGGGCTACAAACATCCCCGGGTTGTCACGGGGGCTACAAACACCCCCGGGTTGTCACGGGGGCCTACAAATACCCCGGGTTGTCACGGGGGGCTACAAACCCCCCGTGTTGCCACCGGGGCTACGAACATCCCCCGGGATTGTCACGGGGGGGCTACAAACACCCCCGTGTTGCCACCGGGGCTACGAACATCCCCGGGATTGTCACGGGGGCTACAAACACCCCCGGGTTGTCACCCGGGGCTACAAACACGCAGCTCCTGACGGAG
Organism: Chitinophaga filiformis; assembly: GCF_023100805.1. Classification (NCBI taxonomy): domain Bacteria; kingdom Pseudomonadati; phylum Bacteroidota; class Chitinophagia; order Chitinophagales; family Chitinophagaceae; genus Chitinophaga; species Chitinophaga filiformis. Next base: position 127,508 of record NZ_CP095855.1, on the reverse strand, counting down.
CTATGTGTTTTGTTGAATACATTATAGATCGTTTTTGATTTCCTGAATATTTTGATGCATGAATTCAAATTGGCCGTCTGCTGCACCGCTCCGTTAGGAGCGCCGTGTTTGTAGCGCGGGGTGCAACCCCGGGTCATCGTCGTGCAACGTGTCGTGCAACCCCGGGTCGTCGTCGTGCAACGCGTCGTGCAACGTGTTGTGCGCAACCCATACAATACAATCCATGTCAAATATGTATTCGTCGCACCATTCTCATCTCGACGTTTAATTCGGGATAGCCAGTTTAAAATGCTTTTCCAGCATTTTCTCTCCTTCCGCGGTTATAACAATCGCTCTTGATTGCCTGGTCTTGCGCAGCCAATCGGCCGACAGCATCATGTCCAGCAGCGCGGCGCCAACAGCGCCTGCCAGGTGATGACGTCTTTCGCTCCAGTCGAGGCAAGGGCGTATGAATGTGCGTCGCTGCTGTTTCAGGGTGTCAATATCTATCCCCATTTTCCCAAACCACTTATTGCCTTTGCTGCTCAGGTCAAATGTATCTGAGAGTATTTCCTGCGTAATGAGACTATCCGTAATAGCCACACCTATTTTACCCGCGAGGTGATCATAACAGGTCCTGCAATATTTAACGGCGGAATCCTGTTCCACAACAGGCGTATTGCGTGTTGCCGGAATGAGATTTGCCAGCGCCTCAATGGCATAGGCTACATCCTTCCGCGAGAACTTGTAATACCGGTGCCTTCCCTGGCTTTCCACACTTAAAAGGTCTGCCTGTACGAGTTTGTTGAGATGCATGCTGATATTCTGCGGAGAGGTATCTGCAGCAATGGCCAGCTCTGTAGCCGTGAACGCCTTCCCGTCCAGCAATGTCCATAAGATGGTGGCGCGGGTAGGATCGCCGATCAGGGCAGCGATATGTTTAAAGGCTGTTTCCATATTTAAGTGTGGACTGAAGTATTTGTGTGTAAAGCTAGCTAATCTTGCAGCATGACATACAAGATATTATTCCGTCAATCTGAAGTGGCCGACCCTTATGCTGTTTACAGGCAACGCCTGCAGGAAATGCCTGTTTGTTTCGATGCGGCAGCTGGTATATGGGCGGTGCATACCTCACTTTCGGCGGTGGCATCCATCAATGTACAGCGCAGCGCTTTTCAACAGATATGGCGACGGAAGCCCTGAGCTGGCTGTTTGAACACTATCCGCATGTACGTTTGAATGATAGGCTCATTCAGTATGCGCCACTGTTAAATGCACGTATCCCGGATAGTATGTTAATAACGCTTAAATAAAAGAACATGATAGCAGTCATTTTTGAAGTGGTCCCGAAGGACACACAAAAACAGGCATACCTTGATATTGCTGCATCCCTGCGTCCTTTGCTGGAGGAAATAGATGGTTTTATTTCCATTGAACGCTTCCAGAGCCTGACTGCCCCGGGGAAGATCTTATCCTTGTCCTTCTGGCGGGACGAAACGGCTATTCAGCAATGGCGGAATACAGAGATGCATCGTATGGCGCAATCGGCAGGACGTGATCATGTGTTTGAGACCTATCGTTTGCGTATCGCTGCTGTAAGCCGTGATTATGGCATGTTTGAAAGAACAGAGGCGCCAACCGATAGCCAGGAATTTCATGATAAATTATAAGCAAAAGTATATCTTGTGTATAGCTATACCTAAATGAAATAATTATGTCTTTGAAAACTATTGTACTCGTAGGAGGATTCTCCGCTATCATAGCCGGTGTTGGCGGAATGCTCTTCTGTTTGCCATTCCTTTTTTCTGCCCGTATAGAAAACCTTATAGGTGCGGGTTGCCCTTTTGTGGGCGGTGCGGTTTTAGCCGGTTTCGGATTGGTCTCACTGGCTATAGTTCAGAGAAGCACTAAAGACGGGAAGATCACGATCGAAAATTAGAATTATTGTAACTTTCCCTCATGAAGATGCGTAAATATCTGCAGGAGGGAAAGTCTGAGAATTACCAGGATGCTGAAGATAAACAGTTGTTGAAAGCTGGCGAGGTAGCCACTTTATTATCCAGGAAGTTCAACACGAAGATCAGTGCGAAAGAGCTTGAAGCCTTTGCTTCGGAATGGCATCATGCGGGGGTATTCAAAAGCGGCAATGGCTTAAAGGGCCGCCGCGTTTACTTCTTCAAAGAAAAAGATGTTGATAAGATCACCCTGGAAAAGATCCTGGAGAACAGGGCGAAGGCCGCACAGCAGGCAGCGCCTGATCATCGGGTGGTACAGGGTTGGTATCCGCAATATTTCAGGATGACAGATCCTGTAACCCGCAAAACATTCTCAAAACCTTTCGTAGGCATCTATAAGGGCCCGGCATCGAAAGCGCCCAAAGGATTCCGGGCGCTTTCTGATGAGGCATTCACGGCTGCTGAGCAACAGCGTGGAAGAGCCCTGAAGCCGGGTGAGCAACTGTAATTTATTGTTTGATGATCCTTAATGTTTCATACTTTCCATCCCGCTCTACCCTGATGAAATACACTGCCTTCAACAGCCTGCTGCAATCAATATTCAATTGATGCTGCCCTGGAGGATAGACCCTGTTAACTACCGTACTTACAAGTGCGCCATTGGCATCATATAACCTGACTGCCACCCTTGTTTCCTGTTTGTTGTAAAAACTTAGTGTGGAGGTATTCACTACCGGGTTAGGATACACGCGTGCGGCTTCATTCACTGCTGTGTTCATGTTTTCTTCTTTGTAAGCTACCGCAGCAAGCGAAGTAGCGCTGCACGCCCCTGCCGAAGGGCTGTTGCCCGTCACTTCCAGCCAGTCGATGTTGGCAAATTCTGTGGAGGATGTCGTTTCAATCCGCACTGTATTCGTACCCGCAGCAAGTGTGGCCATTACTGCTGCGGTAGTTGTCCACGCTGTCCAGGCGCTTGTTTTAGGGAATGATACACCAGATACCGCTGTGCTGCCATTCACCAGCAGGCGTGCAGTGGTAGAAACATTGGAACCGCCATTGGCATATCGCCATATAAAAGAATAGGTGCCTGCAGATGGTACCGTAATGCGGTAGTTCACGCCTTTGGCAGTAGCGTTGGACAGGTTGATGTAGTAGCCGCCATCTGCACCGCTGTAGCTGTTCTGGCGACTACCGTCTGCGCCGCAATAACCGCTGCTGGCGCTGGCAGCATCGTCTATGAGGAGTGTATTGCCGCCGCCTCCATTGCTGGCGGTGAAACTGGCCGTTACAGCGATGTTGGAATTGATAGTAACTGTTGTGGTAGTGGATGTGCCACTGGCTGCACCGCTCCATCCTGAGAAGGTATACCCGCTGGCAGCAGTTGCCGTCAGCGTCACTACAGTACCTGCTGTATAAGACGAGGCATTGGGATTGGCAGTTACTGTACCTCCTGCAGCAGGAGACGCTGTAATGCTGAGCGTATAGGCGCCGGGATTGCTGGTACTGCCTGATTCACGTGCGCCTATATCGGGCGCAGAGCCGGTGTAAGTAATGCCAGGAGCAGTTACACCCGCGTTGATCATGTCACTGCCGCTGGCCAGGGCCAGGAAATTGCCCAGGTTAGGACTGCCGTCAGCGTTTTTACCAACACTCGGCGTAGTAGAAATAAAGTCTGCACTGCTCACTACCAGGCTGCCGCTGTTGGTGCTGGCATTGTTCTTCCACCATACATTACTGGCGCCGATTTCAGTGCCGGTCGATTTATCGCTGGAGCCCGCATTGAAAGACAGGTTGTTCCTATAGGTAGCCGTGCTGCCGTCCCGGAAATTGAAATTGGATTGCGCATTGTTGTAACTGGTGTTGTTGGATACCTCAATATTGCCGGGATTGTTGTTGTCAGTAATACCATGATGGCCATTATTGAAAGCCACGCAACGGCGTATGATATGATTGACAGCAATGCCTGAGCCGCCGAGCTTAAAACCATTCTTGTCGCCATTACCGGAAGTACTGCCACTGCTGAGCGTACCATTGCCATATGATACACAGTTCTCCAGCGTTACAGGGCCTATTGGACCTGTTTCGCTTTTAGCATAAAGGTCCCATCCATCGTCGATGTTATTGTGGGAAATGCAACCCCTGAATATGTTGCCTGTGCCGCAGGTAAGTTTAGCCGCAAATCCGTCTGCATCTTCATTGTCCGGATCCTGGTTGTCGAATGCTTCGCAGTTCAGGATAAGGTTGTTGGAAGGCCAGGAGCTGAGTGTCGTGTTGGAAGTAACATAACGACTTAGTTGCAGGCCACTGTCATGGTTTTTGCTGAAGATGCATTTTTCGATGATGTTGTTGTTGCCTGCCAGCAACATGCCATTATCACCGGCGCCTGTGATGGTGATGCCTGTAAAATGCCAGTAGTCGCCATCCAGCACCAGGCCGCGATTTGCGTCTGCCACTGCTTGTCCGGAGAAATCGAGCACCGGTACTTCGCTGGCATATGCCGTCACGTTCTTGTAGGCCGATGAAGTGCCATTGTTCGTAGCCGTAATGACCACCGTGGCAGAAAAACTGTAGGTGCCTCCTCTCAGGTAAATAGTGCCTCCTGCAGGGATCGTAGCAAGTGCATTGGCCAGTGTTGTGGGAGCATTGATATTTGTACCAAGGTTAGACGCTGAGCCGCCAGGAGCGACATACAGCGGGGTTTGTGCATAAGACATGCCGATTCCCGGCAGGCATGTAAGTGCCAGTAGTATTAGTGTTTTCATAACGGGGTTTTATTTGTTACTGAAATTACAGGATTTGATACGTGAGCGATCAGAACACCGCGTAAATATTTACGCAAACGTTCCCACTCCAAATTGGATAAAGAAAATAGCACTCCTTGCTATTGCAGGCATGATGCGCACCTGTATAGATGATCATGACTGGTAAAAGGAGTACTAAAGCATTGATAACTATAGTCTTTGTTTGAGAAAGCGCAAAGAATGCAGTAGTCCTTACTATTGCAGGCCTGATGCGGGCCTGCACCGATAATCATGGACCGGTAAAAAGAATACTAAAACATTGAGAACTATAGTATTTGTTTGAGAAAGCGTAAATAAAGTAATACTTTAGTATCAGAATTCATGTGAGATGCAAAAGTCCCTTTATGCCTTATGTCTCTTTTTATTACCGGCATGCTATTCCACTATAGAGTCTCCCAAAGAAAAAGAAACAGCCACTGGCATGAATAATACAGTTGAAGCTGCCATCGACACCGGTGTCATGATACTCTCGTCTCCACCGGAGGACGCTCAGATCATTCCTGATACTATTTTTGTAGAGGGACATTTCGACGCAGATACCAGCCAGGATGTTGGGTATGGGGTATTTTACGGCAGGATCGACGGAGAAAAGAAGCATGAGGAAGATACCGAAGTAGTAAGCAAGACACAGTATATTGTCAGGTTCCAGGACAACAAGATAAGACCGATGCCGGTCGTGATAGGGAGGCATATCAGGTTAGTGAACGAGGGAGACCTGAACGGGGACGGGCAGGATGATATTTCCATCTTCGTACAATCTATGCATGCCTGTTTGTGTACATGCAGTACCTGGTCTTATATGGACGGCCGATGGGTGCGCATTACCAATTACTGGGACATTCCCACTGCCTGCGATTATCTCAGTGATGAAGACCTGGAGCACAGGGTCCAGATGGAAGATGGTGTGATCTACTACTACGAAACAGATATCACCGACAAAGATCTTCCACTGGTGAAAAAAGAATTGACCTTAATAAGATAATCACTTAACGGTTCCTTCCTTTTTCGTTAGGATATAGTTGCTGCACAGGATCACTCTGCCAGAATTTTTTTGTATCAATATCCATGGCCGTCAGCTTGCCATAAAAAGCTGCACCGGTATCTACATTCCACACATTACAACCATTCATGGGTACATCTACATCGTAGTTGATGGTAGGCGTATGACCAATAAAGATCTCGTTGAAGACCAACAATCTTTTAGGGAACAACTTGGAATCTCGTTTGATACGTTTATCCATCGTGATGGCCATTTCCCAGAGTGTTCTGTCCCAGTGGTAGCTGGTGTCATATCGCTCCATGGCAGGACCATGCATGGAAGTGAAGCCCGCATGTATGAACAACCTGCTTTCCGAATCAATGACATAGTCTTTCATCCGGTTGAAGAAAATGATATGACTATTTTTCTGCGACTGGCTATAACCATCATAGCTGGCCACCGTTTCTTTTCCGCCATTGAATTGCCAGGTCTGGTCAGGGAATCCACCCATTAACCATGACTCGCACCAGGCGTCATGATTACCTTTGATAAAAGTGCAGGCGTATTGTTTTTCCAGTTGCATGAGATAATCAATGACCTGTGCGGATTGTGACCAGCCATCCACATAATCTCCCAGGAAGATGAGCTGATCATCTGCTTTCAGCCCGATCCTGCCAAGTACCTGTTCCAGGGCTCTCAATGCGCCATGTATATCCCCAATTACAAACGTCCGCGCCATTTACCTGTAAATTTTGGCCTGCAAGTTAACAATCAACTGGTCAATTGCATCTCTTTTGGCCAAAACATTTAGCCAGTGGGCCGGAATTGTTTCCCAACCGTAGAGCAGGCCTGCCAGTCCGCCCGTCACAGCTCCTGTCGTGTCCGTATCATCTCCGAGGTTCACAGCCTGTAATACAGCTTCGCTGTAAGAATTGGTATTGAGCAGGCACCAGATGGCTGCTTCCAGCGTACGGAGCACATAGCCCGTACCATGAATTTTTGCTATGGGGAATTGTGGCAATTGACCCGAAAGTATATCGCTGAAATGATGTGTTTCCCCGTTCTGCAGAAAGTCTGTCACTGTGCTGCAAACTGTTTCATAGGCAGTTTCTTTTGACTGCCCCTTCAGGATAGCCAGGGCCAGTTCCAGGTAAATAAAGCAGGCATTGACAGAACGCAGGTGTGCATGTGTAAGCGACGATACTTCCTGTACATGTTTAAAGCGTTCGGCTATGGGCATGTCTTTTATATAGAAGAGCAATGGCAGGATGCGCATGAGAGAGCCATTGCCATTACTGCCTTCTGTGGTGCCACCGCCGAGTGTAGGAGGAGTGCCGTTTTGTAATCTTGTAATGGCTTCTGCTGTGGCAATGCCAATATCGAACACGTCTCCATGAGGCGTCCAGTAGCTGTAATGCTTCCAGTTAATAAAGCGGTTGGCAAGGTTTTGCAGGTCATATCCATTGCACAACATCTCGGCCAGACAAAATGTAAGCGAACTATCATCAGACCAGGTGCCTGGTGGCTGATGATGTGTTCCATAACCCCGCATATCTGTAACGGGATCCCGCTCTAGGATGCTCCTGGAGCGGAATTCCACCGGTACGCCCAGGGCATCGCCGGTAGCCACTCCCAGTAATGCGTCTTTGATAAAATTCCTGTTCATCATTTTTAGAAATTGATATACTTCGCTGGCACATGATCAGTGAGCCATACGCCGTTGTCTGACAGGTAGAAGAGAAATCCATCCCTGTGCATTTCTCCGCTGCTGATATTGAGTATCACCGGTGCGCCGCGGCGGCTACCTACTTTAACGGCCGTTTCCCTGTCGCGGCTCAGGTGCAGGTGCTGACGGCTCATCCTTTGCAGTCCTTCTTTACGGATGCTGTCCAGGAACTTTGATACGGTGCCATGATACAGGTATGCCGGCGGTTCCTGCGGATCCAGGCCCAGGGAGATATTCACGGAATGTCCCTGGCTGGCGCGTATCTTATTGCCGTCATGGCTGAAGGAATAACGTTGTTTATCGTCAGTCTCCACTACTTCTTCCAGGTCATCGAAAGAAATGCGATGCCCATTGGCATTCATTTTAGCGATCAGTTCATCTACATCTGTCCAGCCATTCTCATCGAGTGTGATGCCGATCACCTCTGGCTGATGTCGTAGGATGAGGCTCAGGAATTTACTGATGCCTTTCCTTTGTTTCTCGTTCATTGTATTGATTGTTTTAGTTGGTCCCTGACTTCCATCAGTGCATATCCCAGGAGGTTCTGTCCCCTCCAGAGGGTCGGGTTCTCTGCGTGTTCATGACCAGCGCCCATACCTATTCCCCAGATCCTGTCCAGGGGACTGGCTTCTACGATGATGCTGTTGCCGGTATTGATCAAAAATTCTTTCATCTTCGGATATTGAGAGAATTTCAGCAGGTTGCCCTGCACTACGATGTTGAATTTTTTTGCATCCCAGGTGGCGGCATCAAAATGTTGCACAAGCCTGCCGAGCTTTTTAGCAGCTGCAGGTGAGGGCGCGTTTAGTATTTTTTCTTCGGCGGCAGCATCGTTGAATAGTCTTGCTTTTTCAGCCATCATCCAATGTTCTGCTGTGGGATAAACATGTTGGTCATCTTTAAAAGCGGCAGGCCACCATTGGCTGAAGCAACTTTTAGTGACATTGCCAGGTTCTCCTTTATGTCCCCAGAAGAAGGTGTAGGTTAACTTTTCCTTGGCCTGATATCGTTTGATCAGCCATTCATTATTGTATTGCATCGTTAGATATTTATCTGGAAGCTATTCTGCTTTAATTTTTTATTGAACTTGTACAGATCGGGATGCCTGTTCTGGGAACCTTCACGTTTCTTGCCTGTGTTAATGATATACTCCGAATCAAGGATCTTCCTTCTGAAATTGCGGCGATCAATGGTCGTATCGAGGATGCATTCATATAGTTCATGCAACTCCGGCATAGTGAACAGATCGTCCAGCAACTCAAAGCCCACAGGGAAATACGTGATCTTGGAGCGCAGGCGCTGGAGTGCCTGCTGGAAGATGCTGTCATGATCAAAGCCTAATGCAGGCAACTCATTGATGTTGAACCAGCTGACGTCATTGGCCATACTGCCGGCAGCAATGGCTACCCTGGCCGGATTGACCAGTGCATAGTACGCCACTGATATGGTGCGGCCGCGGGGATCGCGGTCTGGCTCATCAAAAGAGTACAACTGTTCGAGGTAGACGTCATCCATTCCCAGTTTGGTTTTCAGTACCCTTGAACAGGTATCCTTGAAACGCTCTTCCATTTGCAGGAAGGCGCCGGGAAGTACCCAGCGGTCTTTGAAGGGGGCTTCCTTTCTGTTCAGGAGTAAAACGGAGAGGTTTTGCTTACTGTAGCCAAACACCACCAGGTCCACTGCAAGGGAGGGGTTCTGATAACTATGAAAGGGTTTCATTTACTCTTTGTGTTAATCTGACGCAAAGATAGTAAATATTCTATTATCAATTTCACAACTGCTGTTGCGTAGCAGCAGACTATTATATCTTCGTGACTGTAAATAAGGAAAGACGGCCTTTTATCATCCATGAAAATTTCGGTACCCTATTAAATGTTAACCCCGTCACGACACAAAATGTAAACCCATGAAAAGGAAAAAAGTAAAGTTCTCATTGTTAACACTGGCAAACTTCGATAAGCATACAAACATCATCGCAAGGAAACCGAACTAAAATATTGACAGCAGGTATGCTGTTAAGATCATCATCCTGTTGTTGCCCCCTTTTCACCTACAAAATCAAACCACAAAAATGAAAAATGTAAGATTCGCGTTAATGGCAGTGGCCGTTACCCTTGCCGCTGGCACAGCGGTAGCCACCAGTATGCAGAACAAGGCAGAACGTGCTGAGATCAAGTACTACAAAACCAGCACCGGCGAGTTTGCAGTGGCAGGTATCAAGGATTATGACTACGTATGTGCATGGGACCATTTTGGTACCTGTACCTATACGTTTGACAGTGCTACCGGCACCTACAAGCCAAGTGAGGCCGGTAAGATCCTGTTCCTGCGCTAAGAGCAGTAGCATGTAAAAAATTATGAGCAGATGGGCCGCCGATGGTGGCTCATCTGTTGAGCTTTCCATTGTTTGCGTATTTCTACGTAGTAAAACAGGAGTTTTTGCACTTGACGGGTGTGGTTAATTGACGGAGTTTTGTGTCATCGATTTAATTATTAACCACAAACCCCAAAGAAAATGCGTAGACATCTATTGTTTACAGGCCTGGCTGCAATAGCCGCCCTGTCACTGTTCTCCTGCAAGAAAGACCAGCAGGCTACCCCTCAAACATCTATTGGTTCCACGACTGAAACCGGCGCCCGACTGGATGGCACGGACGAACTGGATGCGATCCTGAAAGACCTTTCACCAGACACCTATCTGTTGGCTTTTGATGGATTACCGGTCAACGATTACATTACCAAAGCCCGTTATGGCAGCCTGTCTGAAGAAACACAGTTCTTTGGTCCCGGTGGCCGTCCGCCATTCCCGGAACTGGCTAAGATCGGTTATGAAAAGATCCCCTTCCGGAAGATCTGGATCAAGACCTGTCCTACCATGATACCCTACCTGGACATCGCCTCCCGCGCAGCAGCATTGGCACAGAAAGTGGACCCTAAACAGTTCTTTGACCTGGGCGTATTTGAAGTAGGTAGAGGACAGCAACTGCTGGCTACCAAATCCTTCCTGGAAGCAGGTGCACGTTTAGTGCCCGACGTAGTGGACCAGAAAGTGATCGGACAGGCCACCCTGGCTAAATTCCGTCTGTCAATCCCCGCCGGCACCCTGCCTTACTTTACCCGTGGTTTCTATGGCACCGCCGATATTACCCAGGTGCCCACTACCGGCGCCCGTCTGACCATCTACAATGGCCTGAAATGGGAAGATATCCTCAGGAGAAGGTTCCCCAACATGATCGGTTGCTTCGACCCTGAGATCCTGAAAGATATCCGCGCCAATTTCGCCCGCCTGGATACCCGCTTCCAGAAACTGAACGTGGAAGAAGTAGCCGGTGGCGCCGTACTCGGTTTCTAACATGGTTATGCATCAGTCATAGCGAAGGGCATCGGAATAATATTATTGCCGGTGCTCTTCCTGTCTATTGGCCCCTGAAACATTGAAACGCTATAAAACTATTGTTCCACAATGCTACGCATATCGCTCCGTCAGGAGCGCCGTGTTTGTAGCCCCCCGTTTTCAACGGGGGGGATGAAATCGGAACCGGTGAATGAAAACGTAACCCATGGATGGAAATCGGAACCAATGAACGAACCCGTAACCCGTGGATGGGAATCACGAACGGTGATGAACCCATAACCAACGGATGAACACCTGGAACCGTGGACGGAATCGGAACCGGTGAACGGGATCAAACGTTTTCCGGCAATGCATATCGCTCCGTCAGGAGCGCCGTGTTTGTAGCCCCCGTTTTCAACGGGGGATGATAATCGGAACCGCTGAACGAAATCGTAACCAAACCACATCAATCATGATCACGACCAAACATCTCTGCTGGATAGGCCTCGCCATCTTCCATTTAACGATAGCAGCCTTACACGCCGCTCACCTGGAAGAATGGACCACGCATAAATCCTGGCTGCTGAAACAGGTCACGGCCTATGGCGATTATACCGGCAGTGGAAATATCTTCAGCTTTTTTGCACCACGTATCGGCAATGAAATAGCGGTGGTGTACACCCTGGCAGATGGTAGGCATCAGCGTGTAACCCGGCTGGAAAGCAGCAATACCGAATGCAACCGCCGTATACAAACCATCTATAACTTCTTCAGTATAGACGAAGCGCAGTCATTGCTGGCCAAGAGCTGTGCTGCCTATATGTTACGTCAGAATCCTTCCAGCCAGATGGTGCGTGTCACCGTTATCGGCAAGAGGGTGCCGGATATGGCTGCATTCCGTGCCGGCGCTACGCCGAAGTGGGAACCCTTCCTGGTGAAAGATTTTAGAAAAACCCCCTCAAAGATTTAAAACCTTGCTACTATGCTTACCTATCTTAAACGCTTCTTCCTGGCTCCTTCCACGGGCGAGCCACTGGCATTTTTCAGAATAGCGATTGCCCTGCTGGGACTCGTCCAGGGCGGCTGGCTGGCAGGGAGCATTACCCTGTTGTACGGTGCGGACGGGCTCGTACCCTGGTCGCTCAGCAGTGGTATTGTAGATCCCTATATGCCCCAGTTATCCTGGTTGCAGCCATTGGTGCGTGTAACGGGTGTTGCGGCAGATACCTGGGTATATGTGCTGATGGGCCTATACTTATGCAGCCTTGCCTTATTGCTGTTGGGGAAATACACCCGTTATGCGGCTTTTGTAGCATGGGCATTACACTTTACGTTTATCAATACCGGTTTCATGGCCGCATATGGCGTAGAAACGTTTATGCATATTGCCCTGTTCTATTGCATTATCATGCCGGTGGGCGCCGTGTATGCCTGGGATACCTTTTCTCCACATACCAGGCCCCTGGCAACGGAATGGAATACACTGTCGATAAGAGTATTGCAATTGCACCTGTGTGTTGTATATATCGCTTCAGGTCTTGAAAAGGCCATGGGCATACAATGGTGGAATGGGGAAGCCATCTGGCAAACCCTGATGCAGGGACAGTTTGCCCGTTTTGATATGCACTGGATAGCCAGTTATCCCTTGCTGGCAAAAGTGATCGGTTGGAGTACGCTGCTACTGGAAATAGGATATCCGTTCTTTATCTGGTGGCGCCGCAGCCGCCCCTATGCTTATCTGGGAGTGGTGCTGATGCACCTGGGTATTGCCCTGTTTATGGGATTACAATTATTCTCTTCCATCATGATCATTTTCAATACCGCGGCCTTTGGCTGGCCTTATCTGCAACAGGCCTACCGCTCAATGGTACAGCCCCTGCGGGAAAGAAAACGCCTGCAGAGGGCCGGGCAGCTGGCTACACAGGCATTCTGGAGCCATTTTGAATAGCTGCTCAACATCCATTGATATTGTTTAACTCCTCAGCCCTGCCACCAGGTTGATGGTCAGTGCTACCACGAAGGTATTTAGTCCAAAAGCCAGCAGGCCGTGTAACAGCGCTATACGCCGCAATTTACGGGCGCTGATCTCCACGTCCGATACCTGGAAGGTCATCCCGATCACAAAAGAGAAATAGGCAAAATCCAGGTAGTCAGGCTCCGGTTCTTCCGGGAATTCCAGGCCACCTGCCTGTTTTTCCACATGGTCTTCATCGTCGTCATAGTAGATATGGGCATAGTGGAAGGCAAACATGGTATGCACCATGGTCCAGGAAAACAGGATGCCGGCAATGGCCACAGGGATATACAGTAGTTTATCCGCTTCTTTTGATTCGTCAGATATCATGAGCAGCAATACCATCAGCATACTGGCAAAACAGGCCAGGAGTATTACGATGAATACAAAGATGCGGCTGCCATCCTCTTTCCGGGCATATTTCCGGATCTCATCCACAGTACGGTTAAAGAACACGGCCCAGCAGGTAATGTTATATGCAAGGGCGAATACATCCCAGAGCAATACGATACGGATCAGCGGGGTCAGGGACAAGGTCTGTGTAAGCAGGAATACCCCGCCGGCAATACCTGCACTGATCAATACGCGGTGTATGGGGTGTAATCTGACAAAGAATCTGCCTCTCATGCAATTGAATTATCTTTAAAGATAGCCATTACAATTTGTACGCCAATACCCGGGGCTACTGACGCTTAATCAGTAGGTCTGATCTCCCCCCCATGCCCTCCTTTCGCCAATGTCAGTTGCTAGCCTTATCTTTGCCGCATGAAGTTTGAGCAGTACCATATTTCCGAAGAGATTAAGAGAAGTTTAGCCGAGTTGGGTTTTAAACGTCCTACGGATATTCAATTTAAGGCGATTCCTTCCATCCTGAAGGGAGATGATGTATTGGCCATTGCACAGACAGGAACGGGTAAAACAGCCGCTTTTGCTATTCCTGTGCTGCATATGCTGCAAAGGTACCATCCCCGGAAAGCGAAGGGGGAAGTGAGATGCGTGGTAATGGTACCCACCCGCGAACTGGCTGTGCAGATCTCGGGCGTGTTTGAAACGATAGGTAAGTACACAAAACTGAACATATTAGGACTACATGGGGGCGTGGACGAGGCGCCACAGCTGAAGAAGCTGGCCCAGGGCGTGGATGTGCTGATTGCTACACCAGGCCGCATGTTCGACCTGATCAGCCGGGGCTTTATTGACCTCGGCCAGACGGACATCCTGATCCTGGATGAGGCAGACCATATGCTGGACCTCGGTTTCATCCGGGACATCCGGGATGTACTGAAACACCTTCCCCGTAAGCACCAGACCCTCTTCTTTTCTGCCACTATCGATGAAGAGATCAAAGACCTGGCCTATTCTGTAGTCAGAAACCCTATCAGGATCCAGATCTCCCCGCAGGACCCTGTATCTAAGAACGTACAGCATGCCGTAGCCTTTGTGGAAATGGACGATAAACGTTTCTTCCTGGAAAGACTGGTAAAAGAGTTCCCCGACAGTAAGATCCTGGTATTTGTGCGCACGAAAGTGCGGGCGGAAAGGGTGGTGGCTGCCATGGAGCGTGTGGGGGTAAAGTCCCTGGCCATGCATGGCGGCAAGGAGCAGGACGACCGCCTGCAGGTGATGGAAGAGTTCAAAAAGGGAGATGTCAAACTGTTGATCACCACAGATGTGAATGCCCGGGGTATTGATATCCCGGATGTGGATTACGTAGTGAATTACGACCTGCCGGAGGTGCCGGAAAACTATGTACACCGTGTAGGACGTACAGGCAGGGGCGTGAAGAAAGGACAGGCCGTCTCTTTTTGCAGTGAAGAAGAAAAGCCGGTGCTGGAAGCTATCCAGACTTACATTGGTAAGGACATCACCGTCATGAAAATAGATAAGAATGATTACCGGCAAACGATCAGTTTCTCTGAAGATATCCCGAACGATAACTGGCAGTTGCTGCTGGATGAACATAACAAACAGCAGGAAATGATGAAGAAAAAAAAGAAGAAGAAAAAGTAGGCCATGTACAGTGGCTTACATCCCTTTTTTCAGCTGCCAGGTTTTCCTGACGAGCGAAAGCGCCAGGTCCTCCATCTTTTTTAAAGTATCTGTGGACATACGATAGTAATGTGACTGGAACAGGCTTCCTTCGAATGCCTCTTTTTTCTGCACGGAGAAACAGAGGGCAAGCAGGCGGAATACATCCTGCATATTCCTGTTCTCTATGATGCCGGCTTCTTTTAAGACCCTGAAAAATGCTGCCAGCTCCGGCAGTGTCAGGTTCGTTTGCAGTTTAAAATTTTCAGGCAGGGTTTTGAACTGCTGCACACTTTTGGAGGAATGACGTTTCGTCCTGGTTTGCCGGTATTTACTTTCTACCTGCAGCCATTCCTTCAGTAGTGCAATGATAGATGGTGAATCATAGCTGTAGGCCAGGCCTTGTTTCACCGGTATCTGGCAAAGCGTTTTATGGATGAAGGAGAGGAGGTCCAGCTGGGTATGCGTGTCTGGCAGTTCTGCCAGTTGCTGACTGATATAGGAAGTGCAATAGTGATAATAATCGGTACTGTTGAAGTTGAGGGAAAAGAGCAATTGTTGTAATAGGCCATGTTCCATTGTATTGTCTTCCTGCGACCAGTATTTGAGCAGGGCCTGTTGCAGCTCGCGGAGAAAGTCCAGCTGGTAGTGGTTCATTTTGTTAGGCACTTCCGGCAGGAATGCATCGTAGAGACTGAGGATCATCATTTGCAGTTCCCTGCAGCTTTCGTCTGTTTCGCTGAACCAGCTGCGGATCACAGAAAGACCGGGAGCGATGCGTTGCCGCATCAGTTCCCGGTACACGTTTGGCGTGACCGCCATTTTGTTGTAATACTTGGCATAGGTAAACATGAGGTACAGGATGAGATCTTCCAGCTGGTGGCAGATGTCATTACAGAGGTAGCGCCATTCGTCATATTCCACAGGGGCAGATGTTTCCACTTCCAGCCAGCTGAAAGGCACGTCGTTGCAAAGCGCCGTGATCTTTTCCTGGCAGGTGCTCACATATTTCTGAATGGTTTGTTCGCTGACACCAGCGGCCAGGCATTCTTCAAATGCCAGGGTAATATCTTCTATTGCGGCAAGGGATTGTTTATGCATGGAACTGGCAATTTCATAGGCGTCAGGATCATTAGGGCGTGGCGGGTGTTGCATGCTGTCCAGCAGTTGCTGCAGTGGTAACAATGGCGTTCGCATGTAAAATGAATTAGGGATTTATAAAATCTGGAACCAGGAATTACGTCTACGGATAGTATTATGCCAGATACTTAATTCCTGATCCGCCATATCTTGCTGTTGCAGGAAAATGGCCCGGGTGTGGTGTTTACCGCTACCAGGCCAATAGTCCTACAGCCGGGTCAACGATCAGCGTAATCGCGACGCTGAAGGAAACAGTGGCATGAAGCGCCGGATGAACTCTGTGGTTACAAAAGGGAAATTTCATTCTGTTAACCTCGCATTAACTTATTTCCATGTTGAAAGGTGTATCATTACATCCTGATTGAATTTTTTAGTCTGTATACATGTAGCCGGGCAATCGTGCCCGGCTAATTTCTTATACAGCCATCAGGCATGCTGTCCCGTTTTTTCTTCATGATACTCCTGTTCCGTATTGATGGACCAGATGTTATCTTTCCCTGTTTCACCAGCAATGATATTGTCTACTGCCACCATTGCTGTGAGCATGGAGTGGTCAGCGTTGTTATACTTGTGCATACCGTTCCTGCCTACGAGGAAGAGGTTGGGGAAGGTATTTACATATTGTTTCACTTCATCAAAGTGTTCGTAGGCGCCGAAATAGGCCGGGTAGGTTTTCTCTACGCGCAGCACAGTAGAATCCAGCACGTCATTCGCATTGGCCAATCCTATTTTCTGCAGCTCGCGGATGGCGAGTGCCGCAATCTTTTCATCGGGCAGTTTCCAGAAATCGTCTGTTTCATTACAGAAGAATTCCATGCCTACCCAGGCGGTGTTAGGATCTTTCACCAGGTAGGGGCTCCAGTTGTTGAACAGCTGCAGGCGGCCTACTTTTACATCTTTTTCCTGGATGTAGATCCAGGTATCTTTCAGCTGTAAGGGCTTCCATTTACCGGTGCGTTTGTCCTGTTCTGAGAGGTTCTGAAGCAATATGCCCACGGTGATGAAATCGCGGTATTGCAGCCCGGCTGCTACTTCCCGTACATTCTGTGGTATGTCGGCATCCATGCTGGCAATGAGCTCTTTTATCGGCATGGTGCTGAAGAAAAAGTCCCCTTTTAATTCAATGGTCTGGAGGTCTTGTTTGTTAAAGGCTTCTACGGCCACTACCTTACCGTCCTGTGTATTGACAGATATTACGTCGTGGTGCATCAGGATGGTGCCGCCCATTTCCTGTACCTGGCGGGCCACTTCTTCCCATAGCTGGCCGGGGCCGAGTTTAGGGTAGAGGAACTGCTCGATCAGGCTGGTTTCGGTATCTTTCTGGGCAATGTCGCCTGTTTTCTTTTTCTTCTTCTTTACGGCCGATTGAATGGCGTGTTGAATGGCCTTGCGGATGCTCACGCCTTTGATACGCTGTGCGCCCCATTCAGCCGGAATTTCGTGGCAGGGTACGCCCCAAACCTTTTCTGTATAGTCCCTGAAGAATAGTTTGTACAGTGTTTTACCGAAGCGGTTGATCATAAAGTCTTCCAGGCTGTTCTCCGGCTTGCGGGGAGAGAGCTGGGCCTGAAGGTAGGAAACGAGGATAGAGATGGTGGTGCCTATTCCCAGTTTCCTGAGTGTATCGATAGAAAGCTGTATCGGGTAAGTAAAGAACTTGCGCAGGAAGTAGATGCGGGAGAGGCGTTCCCTCACCAGCATTACCTTGTCGGCGTGGCCGGGCGTGACGCTGTCACCGGGCCTTACCTGCCTGGATTTGTTCTGGTAGCTGATGGTGAACTGGTCATTGCCTGTTTCCTGTGCTGGCAGGATGTTCAGCCACCAGTTCATGACGCGGTCTGACTTCGAAAAGAAGCGGTGACCGCCAATGTCCATGCGGTTACCTTTATAGTTAATGGTCTTTGAGATACCACCAATGTCTCCTGACTTTTCCAGGATAACCGGGATGATGTCGGATCTCTTCAACAATTCGTATGCGGCCGTTAATCCGGCGGGACCGGCTCCTATAATAATGGCTTTGCGTTTTACGGGAACCTGGCTATCTGTTTGTGGTATTAAAATGGGCTGATCCATGGGCTAACTTTTGGAGAAACTCTAAAATGGTAGTATACAGTTTTCGTTCTTTCCAAAGGTAGGCGTGCGGGGCAGAAGTGAACTTAGGAGATGAGGAGAAAAACTTTGGAGGGACGGGTGTAAGGGGGCACAAAAAAAGCTCCTGTAGGAGCTTCGTGGTAAACAATGCAAAATGAAATTTACATGCTTCTGCGCAAGGCAGCCAGGTTGCAGCTGTAATACTTTTCCAGGTCGCTTACCATCTCTTCTGTGTGTGCATAACCGGCTACGAGTGCCACATCGCGCAAGGTGCAAGCCTTTTGCATGAGCGTGTGGTAGATCATCATCATTTTCTGCATCTGCAGGAAGGGAACGAGCCCCATACTGAAATGCGCCCGGAAGCCCTGGGCCAGTTTCGCGCCTGGTATATCGAACATTTTGGCCAGGTCCTGCACGTCGTGCCGGATGTGCGGATGCTCAGTCAGGTACATGAAGATCTGGTTAAAAAGGGCCGTTTGCGCCTCAGTGGGAGTGGCGATCTCGTCAGAGATGGCATCCTGCTGGGCGAAATTGAGGAAAAGGTCCAGGCAGCAGCGCTGCAAAAAGCAGGCGGCAGGCATCTCCAAGTAGCGGCATGACAGGATGTTCTGGATCAGCATATTACAAACAGCATTAATACGGTAAGGCTTTTCGTTAATAACGCTGGATGTCCTTTGCACCCTTTTGTTGGCGAGATAATAAAGACCCGGATAGTGTTGTACGAGCAACATCAGGTCTGATGGCAGTATATTGATATGGAATGAAAGCACTTTCTGTCCTCCCTGCATGGGTACGCGCAGCATGTGGGAGTAGAGGTTGAACAGGTTGCACTGTCTTTCCTCCAGGGTAAATATATCTGTTTTGGACGATACGGCGCGCAGGGTATCTTCATACATAAAATGCAGGGCCCAGAGATGAAAAGGGGCATAGGGCCGCAATACAATATCCTTATGGGCAAATACATCGTGCAGCCATAAAGAGAAAGGTCCTAACTGGACATGCTGCGACAGCATACTATAATCATCATCCTGTTCATAATACAAGCCAGCATGGGGTATGATAAGGGGCAGATACTCAGTTGGTATGTTGGCAGCAGGAAAATACGCCCGGTCCAGGCGGTCAATTAACAGTAGTTTGTTCTCTTCGAATAATGTAGGGTACATAATCGCGTTTTAACGGTCTATTTTGATGTACACATGAACTTATATATATAAGCCAGGCAGCAACCCGCTATTGGCTTGCGTGGGGGCTGGCAATGGGAACAATGCTTTATCGTTAAGCCGGTTTCGTTGGTGTATTCCGAAGGGAATCGTTGAACGACAATCGCTATATAGCAGCTAAGCTAGTAAATTGGAAAGGGAACTTAGTTAATGAGATGTTAACGAGGGGAAGAAATTCCTGAAAGTGAGGCTGGATAAGAACAAATAGACTTCCTGCAGGGCCTTCAGCACCTGTTCCTGCTGCTGCCCGGGAACGGTGAATACCTGTAATATTGTCTTGTTGCCGATTATCAGGGGTTCCTGTGCTGTATAGTGATCCAGCAGCCGGTCTTCATAATGATTCCAGGCCTGTACCGTAGGGGCGAGTATATGAATGCTGAAGGTGGCTAATGGATCTGCTGCATTCGAAGTAAAACCTGCTTGGATATAGATGCGTGGTTCGAAATCGTTATAGCTTATTTCCAGGCCTTCCATGTCAGACCAGGCATCATCTTCCGTCAGTTGACAGATGCTTTTCCTGAGCTCGCGAATGCGTTTTGCCTGCGCATTCATCACATGCTTGTTATATGCTTCGTACAATTGGATGAGGGAGTCAATGCTTTCTGCATTGTCGTGGAAGTAGCAGGCGAGGTCCTCCATTGGGGTTTGCTCAAAAGTGTGTAGCAATTCGGTATAGTGATCTGTCATAAGAGGGATGGTAAAGTTGGTTCACTGCTAAACTAATAAATGAAAAATAAAAAGAAGTTAATTTGAAGTTAATGTGCCAGGGGCGCATCTGGCGGGAGATGCGCCCCTGGCGAAGATTTATTTAGTTCCAGGTTTTTTCACCTTTTTTCATTTTTTCGAGGGTGTCTTTGAAGACTGTTTCTTTAGGATCGGAGTCTACAGCTTTTTGTTCCCACTTTATTGCTTCCTGCTGATTGCCTAGTTTATGTAGCAAATTTGCATAGGTGTCCATCATCATCGGCACTTGTTCTTCTTCCAGGCTGTACTTGCTCCATAGGAGTGCAGATTTCAGTAGTGAGGTGTCCGTTACATTTTCGAAAACTGCCCAGGCAAAATCATTTAGCATACCGCTGGGTACACTTTTTCTGTACTTATTAATTAATGTAGATGCAGCAGGAACGAAATTGTTCCAATCTCTATGGTTTATATAATGCGTAGCTTTAGCATGCAACAATATTTCCTCACCAGGAGTTCCATATTTAGGTACTATCTTTTTTTCTAGTTCATTCCAGTCTGGGTTTGCTTCAGGCCCGGAAACATATGCTTTTATTTCATCATTGAATACTGTGGACTTTATTTTATTTCTTACATTATCGTCGCCAATTAACTCACCCGCTTTTTGTTGATTCTTGAATAAGATATTAAAGCCCGGATCTTTTGTAGATTTGGTGAAACGATTGATGAAGGTCATGTTCCTGAACGTGAACGGATCAGTCATGCTGTTGATATATGCCGCGCTCAATTCCGGCACAGTTTTGTCGTCTTTTAAACGTACAGCCATCAATGTCAAATCCCTCAAAAATTCCGAATCTTTCTTACCATTGCGGAATTGATCCAGCAAAGACGCATACTGCAAGTCTGGATTAGCAGTGTCAGCTACTCTGGCCTTAAATACACCAGGAGCCGCAGCATAACTTTCAGCCTGTGCCAATATCTGGCCATGAATTTTCCTGAGATCTTCATCAGCTATTTTAATGACTTCACGGTCATAAGTCATCATACCATTTTCCTCTGTTTCCACGTCAAATGGTTCCGTGTAGATAGAACCGGATAAGCCTTTTTCTTCCAAAGATTTCAGGCTTTTTATCATGGAATCATATTTCGCTTTAAAAGCACTGGCAGGCACCTGGATGTATCCCCAGCCTTCCATGTCATTCCACTGATGTTTTAAGGTAGGAACTCTTACACCACCCCATTCACCAAGTACACGCGCTTTGCCAGGTAATGCCGGTGGAATGCCTGGACCAGGATAATCGTGGATGTCAGTCAGATCACTACTTGCCCATTTTTTAGCGTCCTCAGGTGCACCACGGTCATAGTTCTCCCCGGTATGACCATTTACAATACGTGATGGATCTGTTTGTTTCATCCATTCTGTCAGGCGTTGCTGATCATATCGTGCCCAACCTTCATTAAACAGTACCCAGATAACGATACTTGGATAGTTGTATAACTGGGCGATATTTTCCTTATTTTCTTTTTCGAATTCAGATCTGGCATCTGGTTTATCATTCGCACAGGTCACCATATCCTGCCATACCAGCATACCTGCTTTATCTGCATGATAATACCAGCGTGCGGGTTCTAATTTGATATGCTTACGGATGGTATTATACCCCATGTTCCTGATGGCCATGATATCAAATTGCAAGGCCTCATCTGTTGGAGCGGTGTACAATCCTTCCGGCCAGAAACCCTGGTCCAATACGCCCAAATGGTAGGTGTATTTGTTATTGAGGAAAAGGCGCTCTACACCCTTTTCATCTTTCTTCACTTCTATTTTACGCATGCCGAAATAACTACCGATCGTATCCACCACTTTGCCTTTGTACAACAGTTTTACATTTAGGTTGTAGAGGTAGGGCTGGTCAGGACTCCAAAGCTTAGCATTCGGCACCGGTAATAAGAGCTGCGTATTAGGCTTACCTTTTACTTTTTTACCATTGGATGCAACAGCCTCTATGGAATAGTCACCTTCCTTGCCGGCGGTGATCACTTCCAGTTGCAAATTACCTTTATCAATATCCGGTGTAATGCGGATGTTGTTAATGTAAGCAGCCGGTACGGTTTCCATCCATACCGTCTGCCAGATACCGCTGCTGGCGGTATACATTATATTCTGCGGGGTCAATACCTGCTTGCCATGAGGATTGATACCCTGATCAGTAGGGTCGAATACGGATACTTCCAGTTCGTTATCACCGTCTTTTAACGCATCAGTAATATCGAAGGAGAAGTTTTGGTAACCGCCAGTATGGCCGCCAATTTCTTTGCCATTGATGTATACTGTGGCTAGCCAATCTACTGCGCCAAAGTGTAACAGCACCCGTTTGTCGTCGCTGATATCCGGCTTTGTAATACTGCGTTTATACCATAGCCGCTGAGTAGGTAGCAGTGGTTTTTTCACACCGGACAGCGCCGATTCGAGGGGGAAGGGCACCAGGATCTGCCCGTTGAACTGTGTAGGCCTGGCGGCATCTTTGGGGGTAATGGCATACTGCCATAAACCATTGAGGTTTTGCCATTTGTTCCGGACCATTTGTGGCCGAGGATACTCCGGCAATACGTTTTGGGGATTTACTTGTTTCGCCCATCTTGTTTGAATACTGACAGGTTGCATCTGCCAGGAGGATGTGGAGTTAATCGGTGTCTGCGCGTAGATGTATCCATGCGATGCACAAAACAATGCGATGGCAGCCGCTGCCGCATTCAATCTCTTCATGGTTAGTTTTTAAGCTGTATGTAATTGGTTGGTCGTATCTCCACGAAAGTCTTGACAAATGCAGACCGTGGGAAACTCTAGTTGCAGTCAGAGATGAATGGTAACAGGGTTACCGGGTATTCGCCTTATTTTTTTACTTTGAACTCATAATACACTTCCAGTTGTTTCACCATTTCATTGGCGTCTTTAAAACCAGTAGCTTCTGCAATAACTGGCAGTGAGCAGTTTCTTTTATGCAATACGTGATAAGTCATCATCATTCTCTGCATGTGGCTGAAGTCCTCAATAGAGATGGCATAGTGCTGCCGGAAGCCCTGGGATAGTTCTGCCGCGGGCAATCCATATAACCAGGATAGTTCAGCCAATGAAAAGGTCTTGTGTGCCTGCTCTACCAGCAGCTGAAAGATCTGCCGGTAGGTTTCCCGGTGTTCAAGGCTGCTGAACAGGAAGGGCTCACCCGCCTGCGCCTCTCTTTGTGCATAATTCAGCAGGAGGTCCAGGATGCAGCGATGGAGGAACACATGCGCTTTCCGGCCGGTATAACGGCAGGTTAGAATGCGCTGAATGAGCAGGTCTGCAACTGCGCTGATAGGATGTGGTGCATCATTGATCGCACAGCTCGCTGAAGGAGTGAAACGGTCCAGCAACTCGCTGAGGGCGGGATACTTGTATACGAGGTTAGTGAAGAACTCCGGGCGAATGTTGATATGTACGGACAGTACTTTCCTGTTGGCCTCCATAGGAACAGGATGTAGCCCCGGGAGCAGGTTGAACAGGTTACATTCCCGTTCTTCGAGCAGATAAGGGGGATTCTCTTTGCTTTCTATTACCAGACTGTCTTCATACATAAAATGCAGGGTCCAGATATGGTAGGGTGTGTATGGCAACAATGTGATCCTGTCCTTCGCAAAAATGTCGTGCATCCATAAGGAAAAAGGGCCGGTGCTGATGTGTTGGGAGAGGATCTCACACTCCTCATCTTCCCGGAAATATAAACCTGCATAGGGAACCACCAGCTTCAGGTACTCCAGCGGCAGGCAGTTGGCGGGAATATAAGATTGTTTGTCCTTTTCGATCAGGATAAGCTTGTTAGCTTTGAATAATGTTGAGCGCATAGCCGATATTGTTTACGGGCGGTATAACAAATGCACAATACTGTTTCCGTTTTCAAACTGGTAATTGATGTTATTAAGTGTCTTTAATCGTTCGAGGAATTTTTCCAGTGGCGCCCCCTTTTCCAGCCTGGAGGAATATGTTTTCTCTGCCGTGGCTTTTGAGTCCAGGATCACCTTTACACGATAAGTGCGTTCAATCACATCGGCAATCTCACTCACCGTGGTATTTTCAAATACATAGTAGCCGCTCTTCCAGGACAGCACGGCATGGGCATCAAAACCGGCCGCTATGGGTCTTGTTCCCGGATGATACCGGACGGCTTTTCCGGGCTGCAGCAGCACATCGCCATCATTCGTACGCATTTTAACGGCGCCCGATTCCAGCGCCACCCTCACCTGGCTGCTATCATAAGTGTTTACATTGAAGGAGGTACCCAATACCTGCACTGTACTTTTGGGTAAACGTACCAGGAAGGGCTTTTCCCTGTTTTTAGCTACCTGGAAGTAGGCCTCTCCCTTTACCGTCACTTCCCGGCTCCTGCCAAACGCAAGGGGCATTTCTATGGTGGTGGCCGCATTTAGCTTCACCTCCGTACCATCCGGCAGGTGAAGGGTATAATCCTTTCCAGGCGGTACAATTACGCGGGCCAGTTGGGAGGGGTTAGCACCCGACCAGGACAATGTTCCGGCTGTCTCCCGGAAAGTGATCCCATCCACTATCTGCTGCTGCGTGCTGCCCAGATGGAGCAATTGCCCACCGGGCAGCTGCAGTGCAACAGTTTTGAGGGCGAAAGATGGGATAGGGGCCGGAAGAACGGGTTCGTGCTCCGGCAACATTATCTTGTACACCAGCACAAGCGCCAGCAGCGAAGCTGCCACGCCCAGGCTGCCTGTGAATATTTTACGTCGCCTGCGCCTTCTCAGTGTGGCAAATACTTGCTCCACCGGAAGGTCTTCGGGCAGATTGTCACGGACGGACCGGATATAGGCACCTGTCAGTTGCCGATGCAGCCGCTGCCAGATGGCATATGCCTCCGGTTCCTGTTCGAGGAGTCTTTTGAGGGTGATACTGTCTTCAGGTGAAATGGTGCCTGTTATTTCTTCCAGTACCAATTGTTCGATGTATTCTGGATCTACCGGCATGATAAACCTGGTGAAAATCTGGTTCACTATATAGTAGCAGCCAATGACAAAAAAGTACTGGGTGGAAAGCTTAAATTTTTCGAAGATGTTGGCGGAGTGTCTTCAGGGCTTGTTGCATGTGGTTCTTCGCCGTCTGTACCTTGATGTTCAGCGCAGCGGCAATTTCTTTCATTGATTTATCTTCCATATAAGACAGTACAAAGACCTTCTTACTGGTAGGGCTGACCATGGCCATGGCGGCATTGAGCTGCTTACCGAGTTCTTTTGTTTCCAATGGAGAAGCGCCGGTGATGGTATTGCTGAGGGATGCGTAGATCTGCTGGCGATTGTCCCGGCTGGCCTTTTCCCTGAGCCTCGCAATACAACGTTTTTTAACTGCTCCGACCAGGTAGGCCTTCAGATTAGTATTGATCTGCAGGGTGGCGCGGTTGGCCCATAGCCAGATCAGCACATCCTGGGCCACATCTTTAGCTTCGTCCACATTATTGAGTGTTGAATAAGCAGCTGAGAACAGCAGGTCGAGATAGCGTTGGTACAGCACAGCATAGGCAGCCTCACTGCCCTGCTGCATGAGTAGAAATAGTTCGTCTTCTGAATAATTGTTCAATGGATGCATAACAAAGACCCTATTTTCTTTGTGCATAAATGTATCGAATTTCAAATGGGCATGAGTTAATGGCATGTTAAAGGCTAAAAATTATCCGCATGAGTACTTTTTGTCATTAAATGCTACTTATATGATAATACCCACAACATCGTTTTATGGGAATGCCCAAACCGGCGCTACTTTGTCAACTCCTCCTGTTGTTGTTTACCTGTTGTCTATGCCAGGTAAAAGGGCAGGACCATGCCCGGCCCAAAGTGACCATCGTCGGCAAGGGGCTTAGCCTCAGGTACATCTTTTCCCAGATCGAAAAACAAAGCCCTTACTACTTCAGCTATGATCCTGCAATAGTCAACATACACCAGGTTTTGGACGCTGACTTCAGGAACGCCGCCGTGCCGGACGTACTCAATGCCGTACTGAAAGGTCTTTATACCTGGAAGCTGGACGATCGCTCCATCAATGTAATGAAAGCCCCGCTGGCCATAGGCCCCCGTATGCAACCCATGGAGCTGCCCGATACACCTGCACTGATCATGGGCCGGGTATTGGATGAAACGGTCATTATCGGCTACGGCACCACCACCCCGCGCTTCAATACCGGGAATGTTACCACCGTCAAAGGCGACTTCATTGCCGGCCAGTCAGGTACCAACCTGCTCATGGCCCTGCAGGGCAGGGTACCCGGTATGCTCATTACGCAAACGGGTGGTGTGCCGGGTATGGCCATGAAAGTGCAGATCCGTGGGCAAAACAGCCTGGTAAATGGTACGCAGCCACTGTTCATTGTGGATGGCATTCCCTATAACCCCGTCCTGAACGGCGGACTGGGTTCGCAGATCTGGGGCGACAAGGCCTCTGCCTTCAACTTTATCAATGCCGAAGATGTGGAAAGCATCGAAGTGCTGAAAGATGCGGATGCTACTGCCATCTACGGCTCGAGAGGCGCCAACGGCGTCGTGCTCATTTCCACCCGCAAAGGCCAGCCGGGAAAAACACAGCTGAACGTCAATGTGAGCCGGGGCTTCGGGAAAACATCCCGAAAAGTAAAATTGCTGAATACCCAACAATATATCGCCATGCGCCGGGAGGCTTTCCGGAATGACGGCGTCAGGCCTACGGAAAGGAATGCCCCTGACTTACTGAAATGGGATACCACCCGTTATACCGACTGGCAGCAACAATTGACAGGAGGAACTGCATCTGTGACCAATGCCCAGGCATCCGTATCCGGAGGGAACAAGCACTTTCTATATCTGCTGAGTGGTCATTACCGGCGGGAAAGCACCGTCTTCCCGGGCCCATTCGGAGACACCCGCGGCGGCATCCATTTCAGTACCAGCACCACCACCGCCAACCAGCGCTTCCATGCCACTTTTACGGGCAGTTTCCTGGCCGATAAAACATCTTTACCTGGTCTTGATCTCACCAGCCAGATCATGCTGCCGCCCAATGCGCCTGCGGTATACCTGGAAGACGGCAGCCTGAATTACGGCTGGCTGAATCCCTACATTGCCCTGGTAGGCCCGCTCTTTGACGCGCATGTAAAAAATCTGCTGGGCAACCTCGGTTTGCAATACCGGCTGCTGCCTGGTCTTGTGTTCAAGACCGCCATGGGCTATAACTGGCTAATCGGCAGATCGGAGACCATCCTTCCAATCGAGATGTATGCCCCGGATCTGCGGAAAGGCAAAACCGGTTCCCTGCATAAATACGATTATGACGCCATTTCCCGCATTATTGAGCCCCAGTTGAACTACGAGCTCCAGGCAGGGGCATTGCGGCTGCAAATAGTGCTTGGAGGCACGGTGCAGGGCTATGACGAAACCCGGGAGAACATCAATGGCGATGGTTTCAAAGACGATCGCCTGATCAGGAATATCCGCTATGCAGATACCGTATATGGCGCAACGGAAGGCGCAGCTTACCGTTATGCTGCCTTGTTTGGCAGAACAGGATTGAACTGGAAGAACCGCTACCTGTTGAACCTCAGCCTACGCCGCGATGGCAGCAGCCGTTTCGGCCCACGTAAACAATATGCAGTATTTGCCGCTGCGGGCGCAGGATGGATCTTTACAGAAGAACCTTTTATGTGTCACCTGCGGCAGGTGCTGAGTTTCGGTAAACTGCGAATGAGCTATGGCACCACCGGCAATGACCAGATAGGCGATTACCAGTACCTCGATAAGTATGAGGAGGTGACAGGAACTTACCAGGGCGCAACAGGCCTGAAGACCAGCCGCTTATTCAATGCCGATTTTGCCTGGGAGCTGACGCAGAAGTCGGAAGCAGGCCTGGAACTGGGTTTCCTGGACGATAAGATCCTGTTCTCTGCCAGTCATTTCATTTACCGCTCTTCCAATCAGCTGGTGGCTTACCCTTTACCGGATATCACTGGCGCCGGCAGCATCATTGGCAATCTGCCTGCCGTGATCCGGAATACGGGTTGGGAGTTTACGCTATCTACCCGCTGCATCCGAAAGCAGCAATTTGAATGGGCGTCCGCATTCAATATCTCTTTTGGCCACAATAAACTGGTACACTATCCTGATCCGACCATTCCCTTCCTGGGAGGTAACGGATTTGTGGAAGGGGAGCCTTTGTCGCAGCGTTATGTAGCCACCTCCATGGGGGTGGACCCAGCTACCGGCAGTTATCTCTTTGCGGATGCCAACCAGAAACCGGTACCGGCTGAGAAAGCTGCAGAAAGGTTGTCGGTGAACAGTGTACCGGTATTCTTCGGTGGCTGGCAGAATAGTATGCGGTTGGGGCGTTTCCAGCTGGAAGTGCTCCTGCAGTTTACAAAGCAGGAGGGGATCAATACGACTTTTGATCCCAGCTATATGCCGGGATTCCAGCAGAATCAATACACGGAGGTACTATCCCGGTGGCAGAAGCCGGGCGATATCACCGACCGCCAGCGGTATACACAGAATGGCGCCCTGCGGGAAGGGTACAAGAAGGCCATTAAAAGTGACCTTGGTTATGAGGATGCTTCATTCGTCCGTTGCCGCTATGTGGAGGCTGCCTGGTTATTGCCGGAGAACATGCAACAGAAACTACGCCTGCATGACAGCAGGGTGTACCTGCAGGCACAGAACCTGTTCACCCTGAGCAGCTATAAGGGCCTGGACCCCGAAACGCAGTCACGGACAGCCATTCCTCCTTTGAGGGTGTTATCTGCCGGATTGAAAATATCGCTTTAAACTGTTTGGGAATGCGATGGAAATTATTATTGCTCCTCTTCCTGCTGTTGGGCGGCGCTTGTCGCAAACTGCTGGACCCCGGCGAGCCGGTGGATGGAGACAGCGCTGGCTCCATCTATCAGTCTGATGCCCGCGCTGCCGCCGTGCTTACAGGATTGTTCTATAGTATGAGCAATGAAGGGGCGTTTATGGGAGAAAAGGGCTTGTCCTATCTATGTGGTCTCTCGGCCGATGAGTTCCTGCTGGAACAGGAAGATGAATTGCCCCGGGCCATGTATAGAAACCAGGCCATGCCCGACAATATGCCGGTATGGAGGTTATTGTACCAATACATCTATCAGTGTAATGCCGCTATTGAAGGACTAAGCGCTTCCAACCGCCTCACGCCTGCCATTAAACAGCAATTAACAGGAGAAGCAAAGTTTGTCAGGGCTTTTTGTTATTTCTATTTGGTGAACCTTTTTGATGAAGTGCCATTGGTCACCGGTACTGATTACAAGGTCAATGCCAGCATGGGCCGTACGCCGGTGGTGAAGGTCTATGAACTGATCGTACAAGACCTGGAAGATGCCGCATCGCTGCTACGGCCGGACTATGTACAGGCAGATATCCTGTCTGCAAGCCCCGAGCGTGTACGGCCCAACAAATGGGCTGCTACCGCTTTACTGGCCAGGGTACAGCTGTACCGGAACAATTGGCAGGCGGCGATCGCCGCGGCAACGGCCCTTATTGACAATAAAGCTGTTTATGATACGGTGCCATTATCAAAGGTGTTCCTGAAAAACAGCAAAGAAGCCATCTGGCAAATACAACCAGTGAATAAGACTTTGGTAGAAGATGCTATGCTGTTTGTACAACAGCGTCCTGTTGTTGCCGCGGCGTCCTTTATGCAGACCCTGGAAAAAGATGACCTCCGAAAGCAATACTGGCTAGCTGGCGCCACAGATCCTTATCCTTTCAAATACAAGGCTACAAATGCCACTAAGCCGCTCACGGAATACCTCATGGTATTACGTTTGGCAGAGCAATACCTGATCAGGGCAGAAGCCAGGTTGCATTCGGCCGACAAGGAGGGTGCATTGAAAGACCTGATGGTGGTGCGGCAGCGGGCGGGTTTGCCTGCGCCGAGGGTCAATGGTACAGGTCCACTGCAGGATGTTATCCAGCATGAAAGACAGGTAGAACTATTCTCCGAATGGGGGCACCGCTGGCTAGACCTTAAACGCACCCATACTGTCAATACGGTCATGAAGGCTGCTGCTACAGCTAAAGGAGGCGACTGGAAAGCCTATCAGCAATGGTATCCTATTCCTAAAAGCGAGCTATTGTTAAACCCAAATCTTACACAGAACGAGGGGTACCAGGAATAAACGGTGTCTCTCAAGTCCGGTATTTTGTTCCTAATTCTTTTCCATTTTAGTCTTCCTACCTTTAATTCAAACGCATTATGTTATGAAAAAGGCCAGGATTATTTTAACAATGATCGCCTTGTCTGCAATTTTGGTGGGGACAATGTCATTCAGGGCCCAGCGGCGGGGACTTACGAATCTCTTTTATCGCACTACGGGCGATTTCTTTCAGAACGGCGCCTCCAGGAACCTGACCTATGCCGCAGAAGCACCCTACCGTACTTTCCGTACAGATATCTGGGAGATGCCTGTAAATGTTGTTACCCCTTTGTATACAGGCACCACCCAATCTACTACTACCATCGGTGGGGCTTTTTATTTCATTACGGTAGTAACAGGTTCTCCCTGGCCTACCTGGCTGGGCATCTATGACGACAACGGTCAGTGAGTCTTCATCCAATCGGGCATCGGTGTACCTTTCAGGTAGTGATCGAAGAACTGTTGCTGGCGGATGCTAAAATCCAGTTTCTGCGGGTCGCGAAACAACTGGTGACCTTCATTCCTGTACTGGATCAGCCACACAGGCCTTTGCAATCGCCTTAAAGCAGTGAACAGTTCTATACTTTGTGCGAAGGGTACGGCATTGTCATTATCGTTATGCAGCAACAGCAGGGGAGTATGTATTTTGTCTGCATGGACGATGGGGGAGTTTTTCAGGTATAGCCCGGGTCTGTCCCATGGGGGAACACCCATGTTATTTTGTCCCTGTTCGTATAAGTGCTGCATGGCAGTACCGGCTATTTTCCTGACGGCTCCATAGCCACTGAAAAAGTCAACCGGGCCGGCACTGGCCTGTGCTGCCGCGAAGCGGTGGCTGTGGCTGATGATATAGTTGGTGATATATCCACCGAAACTATGTCCCTGCAATCCCATTCGCTGCCGGTCTACCCAGGGAAAGGTGGAGAGGTACTTCGCTGCCCTTAAAACTGCCTTAGCTGCGCTTTTGCCGGGATGTCCCTTTTGGGTGCGGATGTCAGGAATACATACAATATACCCATTGCTGACGTATGCCGGCACATTCAGATTGCCCTCACTTAATGCAGGGGGCAGGTACCTGTGCAGGTAATCTTCGCTGCGCTCATAGTAGTGAAAGATGACCGGGTATTTTTGCTTGGGATCGAAATTCGCCGGTTTGTACAAGAGTCCCGCTTTCGTTAATTCTACTGTCAGCCAGTTATAATCTTTCTCCGGCCGGATATGGGAAACAGGTGTAAAGCGGATAAAATCATCCGTCAGTAATAAATTCGGCGCTGCGGTAGCCTGCATGCGCTGCAACAGGTAAACAGTGGTATCTTTTGCTTTTACAGGCTTGTATTGATCCAGAGGATATTGCGGCCAGTAATATAAGGCATCATCCATTATACCAGGCGCTAAGCTGTTATAATGCCATCTCCGGAAACCATTTTGCTTTGTTTTTGTATCAAAGGCGAGGAATACGCCGGGGAACAGCAGGCGGAATCGGGTATGCTGTCGTTTGCCATGTGTCAGATTCATGGCAGGTTTATTCCCGGTAGGATCTACCTTCCAGACATCATCAGCTGTATGGATAAAAAGAATGCTGTCGCCCGCTGTCCATTGTGCCACTTCTACCCCTTTTAATACATCGCGCGTCTGCCCTGTAGCTATCTCATAGCAACAGATATATTGACTGGATGGATCGAGCCAGGTCATGAACCTTTCCCCGGGTGAAATGGCTGGCTGGATCAGCAACTTTTCTTTGTTGGCGGTGATGGTTTTCCCTTCGCCGCTTTGTGTGTCTACAAGATAAAGCGTGGAGATCACTGCTTTGTTCCAATAGTATTCCTGGTAATTGAGATTGTTTTGGGTAATGATATACCTGCCGCCATCCTGGTAGGCGATCTGTGTACCGGGTGTATTGACTGGTAGCACCTGTCCATCTTCGAGGTGGATGCTGATGGTAGTGGAAACGGGTGGAGCTGTTTGCAGGTAGTAATCCTGGTAATGCCAGATCTTGATCTGCTCCTGTGCCGGCGTTTGTGCAGGTAATAACTGGCAAATGATCCGTTTTCCATCCCGGGAGATCTGTAATGGGCCCATGCAACTGTCATGTAATATCCTGGTCGTATCCATCTCCCGCTGATAATACCGGAGCGTATGCCCCTCAATAAACGCGAGTTGTTGCCCATTGAAGGCTATCTGGCTGACCGACCCTTCATAGATAGTTTTGCTGCCACCAGTATGCAGGTCTATCCAGCTAAGCGCATGGGATTGTTGCAGGATGAGCTGATGTTGGGCTACTACATAAGTAGTAACATCCCGCAGGTAGCTCATACTATCTGAGGTGAAAATGGCCAAGGTATCGCCCGGCAGCTGGAACAGAAAGCTGGCGCCTGAAAAGGCTGGATTGAAGCCATGCGGGAATTCCCGGTGCAGTTGGTCATCTGCCGAGCGCAAGACCAATATATCGCCTGTTGCCGGGGAGCCGTACTGGTACCAGAGGTATCGGCCATCATCCCGTAAGCCGTAGTTCGGGGAGAGTCTTGTCCAGGTACGATAACTATCATTGGTAATAAGTGCTTGCCGGGACCATGCCATTAAATGGCAGCAGAGCAGGAGCGGGATCAATATGGGGCTGGTGGTTAACACACGTGTGTTTTAAATGCAGTTTAAATTAGCATTTAACCAGTAATTTTAAGCGCTTTCAGAAATATTCTCTATCTCCAAACCTGGCTATTGGCCCGGCCATATAAATTCCTGCATATGATGAGAATGCATTTTAAGAGATATGTCTACCTGGCGATGTTCACCATGCTGCTGCAGTTTATTGTATTCAAGTATTGCTATCCCTATCCCAACTTCATGCAGGATTCCTACAACTACCTCCGCAGCGCCTACACTAATGCCGATGCGAATATGTGGCCGGTAGGTTATGCGAAACTGATCCGCGCTGTTGGTTTTTTTACCCATTGGGATACGGCCCTGATCTTTGTGCAATACTGCTTTTACCATATCTGTGCACTCTATTTCTTTTTTACCCTGCTGGATCTGACCTCCGTAGGCAAATGGCCCCGCAGGCTGATCTTCGCCTTCCTGTTCTTAAACCCTGCTATCCTTTACCTGGGCAATTATGTAACCAGCGATGTCTATTTTATCGGCATCAGCCTTATCTGGATCTCCCAGTTGTTCCGGTTGGTGTATCAGGCTTCCAAGTGGTTACTGGCTGCACATTTGCTGGTGTTGCTGCTGGCCTATACCGTCAGGTATCATGCATTGATCTATCCGGTAATCAGTATCACCGTAATCGTCTTCTGTCCTTTTAGCGTACGGGTTAAAATAGCCAGTGGATTGATCATGACCGGCATGATCGGCGGCTTTATGCTATACACGACCTGGCAATCTGAAAAAGTGATGGGCACCCGCCAATTCTCCGCCTTCAGCGGATGGCAGATGGCCAATAATGCCGTACATGCCTACGCGCATATGCCCGAACGCCCGCCTTTGCAGGTACCTCCGCAATTTGCAGCCATACACAGTAAGGTGAATGCGTATATAGACTCGCTGCAACACATTCCCATGTCCCAACGTCCCGATGGCCCCCTGATGGCTTTTTACCTCTGGGATGCCACGTCTCCCTTACAACCTTCTCCCGGTGCTGTAAATATTGCAGATAATGCTGCGCATCTGCGCCAGATGGCGGCTGTGGCGCCATTGTATAATGATTATGGCAAATACCTGATCAGCCAGCACCCTGCGTCCTATTTCCGGTATTTCCTGCTGCCGAATTTCTTCCAGTATGCCTATCCGCCTGTGGAAAACCTGGGTGTGTACAACGATGGTCGAGATACGGTGTGGCCGGTTGCACAAACCTGGTTCCGCTATCCTTCCAATAAGGTCTATACCCGTTCCAATCAAAAAGAGCTGGTCCTCTTCGATTACTATCCTGCATTGATGGTCTTCATTATGCTCTTATTCATTTCCGGATGGATCGCCTATTACAGGGTATCCGGGCCTTCCTTTGCAGATATGAAATTCCGCAATGCGCTAAGAATAGGCACCTTTTACTGGATCGTACACTATGGATTCAGCGTATTAGCCTCACCGGTGGTGCTGCGGTACCAGTTGTTCAATATGATATTGGGTGTGGTGTTTGGCGTGTTGTTGTGGGAGCTGGTGTTGCAGGCAAAAATGAAGACGAACAAACTTCCCAACCCCACATGAAATATTTTTTAAAAAAAACTTCCCTCTCGTTCATCCTTTTTTACCCCTAAGTATAGACTATATATAGTGGGGGATATAAAACCAACTATATGAACGATAAATTGAACCGCGCTTCAAAGAGGGGGAAGCGAACCCAGCATGGCACGTCAAATACAATACTGATCATTACATTATTGCTCATTCCTCTCCTGCAGCAGCCTGTGTCCAGCCTGCGGGGATCTGTCAGGATCATTTTTGAACAGCAGCAGACGGGCGGCCAGGATACACCACCGCTCACCATCCACGTGCAAGTAAAGGACGAATTGATTCCCATAGGCTGTACCACACTACTGATGTTGGCTTTTTTCTATGTAAGGAAAAGGGAGAACGCCTTACAAGACGACAACCAGCTGAACGCTGATACGGTGATGAGTGACGATGAGGTGCTGGCTGCCTGGAACGAGGTGAAAAAGCGGCTATTGTCCGATGATGATGAGGCTTAATTCCGTTGAACGGATATCTTAAAATTATAATATTCCTCTACACTGGCAATCATGGTGTCAGTATCCAGGGCTACTGCGGCGGCTATTTCGCTGAAGTCGCGGTCCTGCTGCATCAGTAGTTCGAATGCTTTCATCATTTTCAGCATATGGCTGCATTCCTCCAGTGTGACGGCAAAGGTGTTCAAAAAGCCGGTGGCCAGTTCTCCTTCCGGAATTTCATACATCCAGGATATTTTGTGGATATCATAGTAAATGTTTGAATGTGTCTTCATGTACTCAAAGATCCTGTGGTAGACATCATAGGTATCTACATCGTCAATGAACATGGATTTGTCTTCAATGGCATACTGGCGGCAGAAGATGTTGAACAGGTCGGTGCAGCAGCGTTCCAGGTATAGGGTGGCCTCCTGCCTGAGGTAACGGCAGGTCAGCATCTTTGTTACCAGCAGGTTGCTAAGGGCATTGATCGTATAAGGGTGCCTGTTGATGGCCTGGTTGCCGGAAGATATTTCATTAAGGCGTTGGAGCATAGCCGGATGATCTTTTGCCAGCTGGGAGATATGTTCCGGTAGTATGTTGATATTAAGTGAGACGGTTTTCGTGCCGGCTTCCAGGGGAAGATAACTAAGCCCCGGACTGAGGTGAAAAAGATTGCAGGTGTCTTCTTCCAGCAGAAAAGGGGAAGAATGTGGCATCCTGATACTGAGATTACTTTCAAAGAGGTAGTGTAAGGTATATAGCGGGAATGGTACGAATGGACAGATCACCTGGTCGCGGTAGGCCATGATGTCGTGTACCCACAGGGAAAATTTCCCCAGTTGCAGATGTTGCGAAAGGATCTGGACATTGGCCTGCTGCCAGCAGTGGATGCCGGCATAGGGTAGTAATAGTTGCAGATATTCCTCGGGTATTCGTGCCGCATTGGTGTCTGACGAGCGCTTACCTTCCAATGGTAGCAACTTGGCATCTCCTTGTGATAGGGGTGACATTTTAATGGAGGTTTGGAGTATAACAGTCAGGGTTGTGCAATGGTTCGTTTTTTTACTTCTTCCTGCAACATTAATTTAATGGAAGCAAACGGGAACAGGCCTGGTTTGTCTTCCCAGAGCCAGGAATAGATCTCTGTGGTGACCGACCATGCCGCAGCGGGGTCTTTCAGGCGCAGGTAGGCATCCACGAATACACGTTGGCGGTGAGAGATGAATAATAGTTCCAATGCTTCTATATCACCTTTACGGATCCTGTTTAATAAGAGTCGTTCTTCAGCGGTGGTTAGTTGACGGCCCATGATTGAGAGAAATGTGTAATGTACTATCCTTGTCGAAATAAAATATAAACTTACTATGTGAGGGAAAGACCACTCCACTATTGAGAAAGGTTTCAATGGAATTACCTCTCACCAGTTCCCTGTCAACAAAGCGCGATGTGTCTACCTCCGCCGGAACATCTATGCTAACCGGGTAATGATAGCAGTGTTCCATTACATTGGCCAGGTCACGCAGTGTAGCTTTGGAACAGAGATACCGACCCTGCCGCCAGAACGATACAGTATCTTCGTTAAACCTCGTTGTGCAAATGCGGCTGCCTTTCTTCCAGCTCGCAGCAAAACCCGGCTCCAGGCGGGTGGAATCCTGCCCGTTCTCTACTTGGACACTGCCTTCTTTCAGTGCTACCTGTATGCCACCCTGTTCTTCCGTATTTACATTGAAGGATGTTCCCAGCACTTTCACTTTACCATCATGTGGTAAATCTACAATAAACGGTCTTTGGGGATCGTGTGTTACATCTATGAATGCCTGTCCGCTAATGGCAATTTCGCGTCGGGGGGCAGTATTGCCAAGGAAAAATGTGATGGAGGTTTTCGGGCCGGCATAGAGCGTACTTCCATCGGATAGTACTACCTGGTAATTTTCACCCCTTGCGGTGATGAGCGTTGCCTTCTCAAACTGATGTATGCTGCCATGAATATAGGCTGTGTTGCGCAGCGGGCCGGATGACAGGTTGGAGATCTTATTATCGTTTATCTGATCCATCCTGATAAAGCTTCCGTCTCCGAACATCAGTACAGGGTATTTATATATTGCTGCTTGCAGATCTACTGATTTTTTTGATATGTCTGCCTGTTGCTGTTGTTTATAAAAAAGAAAAATTGTGGCGAGGACAATGAATGCGATGATAACAGTGCCGGGACCCCGGAAAGAGCGCTTCTTTGTTTTATTTTTTTGATTTTCCAGCTTTGTGAGTGCTCTTTCTATTGGTATTTTTTCATCCAGCGCACCCTGCATATCTCCTTCTGTCAACAGCCGGATGATTTCAAGGCGAAGCGCCGCCGCAGTGGCGTCTTCCTGCACGAGTTCATTGAGCATGGCAGCATCTTCCGGTGTGATGTTGCCCAGCAGTTCATCAATTACCAACTGTGTTATCTGTTCCTCGTCCAATGGATAATATATTTAAAATGTAAAGCTTCCTTATCAGATAAACACTATAACAAAAATATCTTAAGCGAATGGCACTCGCGGAGGCGTTTACGTGCTTCCAGAATGTATTTAGTTACCGTCTCGGGACTTACTCCCAATGCTGTGGCAATATCCTGTCTCTCTTTTTCCTCAAAATAGGAAAGTTCTATTGCCTTTTTTAGCTGATCGGGTAGTGAGCGTAATGCCGCCTGTAAGGCAGCCCGCAATTCCGCCAGTTCCATCCGGTTGGTGGCCGGTACATAATCTGGTACATGAGGCTCATACTTTTTGCGCAATGCCTCCTTCCTGTTTGCTATCGCATACTTGGTCATGCAGCGGTAGCGAACGGACTGTTCCAGGTATGCTTTTACACTTGTTGTAATGGTGAATTCCTGCTCCCTGTTTAAGAGTGACAGGAAGACATCGGTAACGGCTTCATCTGCTGCATCCCTGGTTGGTGATTTGGTACGGGCAACCAGGAGCAGTGGTGTGTAGTAACGTGTGTACAAGAGGGCGAGGGCCTGCATGTCGCCGTTCATTATCTGGCCGACAAGTTGAAGATCAGTTATTGCATTCTCTTTTGGATCCATTTTATGTTAGTTTTAAAATGAACATGGTTGGTTGATCGGCAAATTATCGAATGATTCTTCCCTGGCAGTTAATAACTAGTTAATTAAAAAAAATGCCTGAACAGGCACGAAGAATGAGACCGTTTTTGATACTAGTGTAAAAAAGGCGGTAATAATTTCCTATAGATGCGCTGCAGCAATGCAAGCGTTTAGATACCTGTACTTAATCCTATGAATATCCTTTGGGTCTGTATTTGTTTAACAAATAAAAAATCCGGGAATGACCAAATCTACCCTTACCTGCAGCCAGCTTATTGGAGGCATTGTCATAGGTTTAATATGTTTCTGTGCCGTAATTAGTTCGAGTGCCCAGGCTCCGGAGCAGCATATGAGTGTATCCTTTCACAAGGACAGCATGCGTTTGAGGGAAGCCATTGATTCGATAGAGAAATGGACTGGTTATATTTTCCAGAATAAGAATTGTATCGATCCTAAGTGGGTCATATTCGTGGGATATAAGCACATCTCTGTCCCTGAGCTCCTGGAGATATGGTTTAAAGATAGTCCCGTAGAATACTCCATTGAAGGAAAGTATATTGGCCTGAGAGCAAGGGAGACTGAAGCCGGAAAAACAGCGGTGATTGCCAAACTGCATGGAATTGTCAGCGACAGGACCGGGCGCCCGATAGATGGTGCATCTGTAAGGCTGAATAATGCTGAAAGCGGCCCCAAAACAGACATTAACGGGTACTTCTCATTGTTAAATGTGAAGACCGGTGTGCCTGTAAGCATCAGTTGTGTGGGACGTATTACCCTCGATACCATCGTACCTGGCAGCGGGGTATTAAATGTCATGTTACGGGAACAGGCCAATAGTGTGACGCTTGTTGAAGTGACAGGCGACAAACTAAAGAAGCCCAAACGTGTGGATACTACGCGTCATTTTCCGGACATAAAAGATATTACAATGACGACGCAGGTCAATATGCTAGATGGCCTTAGCGGGGAAATTCCAGGCGTGATATTACAACGGCCGACCGGAAGGGCGGCGGGCGACAGAGCTATGGAGATAAGAGGTCCTACCAGTTTTGACAGGAACAGCCAGGCTTTGTATATTATTGACGGGGTAATGATAAATCCGGAATTCAAAGGAGGAGAAGGCACCATGAGCCAATATAGTTCCACGCTTTCCTATCTTCCAACAGCCGCTATAGAAAGGATCGTTGTGTTAAAAAGTGCCATTGCTACTGCCATGTACGGCGCCAGGGGGGCTAATGGTGTCGTATTGATCTTCACAAAGAGCGCTGTCCACGCAGAAAGAACACATATCATGGCAGATGTTGCCTGTGGTTTCGGAGGGGTGCCGCGGCGGGAGCCTTTGTTAAACACGGGTGGATACCTTCAGCTGCGGCGGGATGCCTGGCAAAATGATGGCTTGCCGCCTACAAACGGCAAAGCCCCTGACATACTAATCTGGGATTCGCTCCGGTATACTGATTGGCAGAAAGTACTGATAGGAAATATCGCTCAATACCGGGATGCTATTGTCACTGTTTCCGGAGAAAGGTCTGTTGTCCAATACAGGATAAGTGGAACCTATAGCCAGAATACTACTGTGTATATGCGGGAAGACAATAAGTACGGTGATTATAAATATGGCCTGCATGGCAGCGCTAATATAAAACTGCGTGATAGCAGTCTCCTTGTTTCCCTGACAGGACTGGCAAGTGTCAATAATACCGGCTTACCCGGCACGGACTATACCGCCGGTATTACCTTACCTCCTAACGCGCCTTCGTTGTTTAGCAACGGGAAGATCAATTATGCTGTGAACAACTCCATTGTTTCCATGCCGGAGTTTGCGGGTAGCGTCTCGAATCTATTCGCTACTGCTAACATCAGCTATCTTCTTAAAAAGAATTTGAGTTTTACGCTCATGACGGGTCATCACTGGATGGGAGCGCAAAATACCTCTATTATGAACATTGCCAGGCGGGGAGAAGAGCGGGGAAATTTAACGGCATCTTCAACTGAGAACAATTTTCGCTCCTACACCTTTGTTGTC
Organism: Chitinophaga filiformis; assembly: GCF_023100805.1. Taxonomy (NCBI): domain Bacteria; kingdom Pseudomonadati; phylum Bacteroidota; class Chitinophagia; order Chitinophagales; family Chitinophagaceae; genus Chitinophaga; species Chitinophaga filiformis. Next base: position 87,565 of record NZ_CP095855.1, on the reverse strand, counting down.
GAACCTTCAACGCAGCTTAACCTGCTTTATGACCAACACAAGATGACGCTGAACCTGGGTGCAGTTTACAACAGTATGCATACCAGCAATACCACCGTCGATGCTGCCGGGTTCCTGCACGATCAGGATATGTTGAACTATGAACTGGCAAAGACAGTCGTACGTACGCCTTTCACTAACCGCTACAAGTATGCAGGCGTATACACGCATGTGAATTATGCCTGGAAAGAGAAATATACGCTGGAGCTTATTTTCCGGGTTGATGGCAGCAGTCGGTTTGGAAGGGATGAGCAGGTAAACAAATATGGAGGTGGGGCAATAGGCTGGGACTTCGGACGGGAAACTTTTATACGGCATGCATTGCCTGCGCTCAGTTACGGCAAAATGCAGCTGGGCTGGTCGGCCACCGGCAATGATCAGATTGCTGACTACCAGTATGCAGGAAGCTATCAGCCTGCGGGTAGTTACCAGTCTGTAGAAGGCCTGATAGCGGCCAAACAGCAGAACCGCGCGCTAACGGGTGGCATGACTTACAAGAAAGACATCACTTTCAATATGGGTTTCTTTAATAACAAGTGGGAGATCGAAGCAGCATACTATAGTAATAGCTCAAGACATCAGCTGGTGGAATATCCTTTACCCGATATGGCAGGCGGCGGAACAATGCAGCAGAATATGCCGGTGGCAATCAGGAACAGTGGTATAGAGCTGACACTGAATGCAAAGCTGGTCGAGCGGACGCCCTGGAGCCTGGCCATACGTTTTAATGCGGCCAGGGGCGCGAATATGCTACTCTCTTTCCCTGGCCTGATGCCTGCGCCTGCTGGTCAGACACAGTTGAAACGCCCTTTGCGGGAGCTGTTTTACTACGATTTTGCGGGTGTTAATCCAAAGAATGGAGAATATGTTTATCGGAACAGGGCTGGCGATATGGTGAGCGCTGATGCGCTGACTGAAAATGACCGGACAGTGGCCGTTAATATTTCTCCGCGGTTGTATGGCGGTTTTGGCTTCACCTGTACCATCTATAATTTCGAGCTGTCCTGCTCCGGGCAATATATGAAGCGGATGGCGGAGAACGCCATCATTGATAAACAGCACATACCGGGTACCATGTGGAACCAGAACGTTTATGTTGCCGGCCGCTGGAGAAGGATAGGTGACAATGCGCAGGTACAGCGAGCCTCACAGGCATCTTCGGCGGAAGCAGACTTTAAAAAGTACCTGAACAGTACGGCTATCTTCATGAATGTATGGTACATCCGTGTAAACAATATTACTGTTGCCTGGAAGAATGGAGAGCAAGGGAAATACAGGATCTATTGCAATATCAGCAACCCTCTCACATTTACCAATTACCGATCCCTGGATCCGGAAACCCTCAGTAGAACGGTGCTGCCATTTTTGCGTACCATCAAAATAGGAGCACAATATTTATTTTAAATAATATCATATGCAGGTACTGTTTTTATATTGCCTTTTGCTTTTTACCTGCCTGTCGTGCAGGAAGATGATCGATGTAGGGGAGCCTTCGGATAAAACAGGGCCAGCCGAAGTATTTCGTTCAGATAGTGGGGCCATTAAAGCCATGGCTGGCATCTATGGCCTTATTAAGGGCAGCGGTTTGTCAGCAGGGAAAACGGGTATCTCTGTTTTCTGTGGGTTGTACTGTGATGAACTAGGCTTAATGGACGGAAACCGTGATTTCCTGCGTTGTTATGAGAATACCCTGACTGCTGATGATAGCCCCTTTTGGGCGCCGCTTTATAACTGTATACAGCATTGTAACATGCTGCTGGCCGGAGTGGAAGGAGCAAATGTATTAACACCTGCTGTAAAGCAACAGCTGATGGGAGAAGCAAAATTCATACGGGCTTTCTGTTATTTCTATCTGGTCAATTTATTTGGCGACGTACCGCTGCTGCTTACTACGGATCTGAAGCATAACACCACCGCAGCTCGTAGCCCTGCTGAAAAGGTATATGCGCAAATGGAGGATGACCTGAAAAGTGCCGTATCCGTGTTAAGAGAAGAATACCTGGGCGGGGATGCACAGAGCATCGTTCGGGAGCGGTTGCGGCCCAATAAATGGGCCGCGGTAGCCTTGCTGGCACGGGTACATTTGTACAGGAAAAACTGGACGGCGGCAGAGCAGGAAGCGACGGACGTGATCACCCGCAATGGACTATATACTATCCCTGCATTGACCGAGGCCTTCGGGCAATACAGCCCTGAACTAATCTGGGCCCTGGAAAACAATCCCAGCGGGGAGAACGAAGATGCCGCCTTGCTGGTATTACAACAGGGGCCTGATCCTGACAGACAGCCGCTGTACATGAACAAACGGCTACTGAAAGCATTCGAACATGGCGACAAGCGCCTGGAAGCCTGGACGGGCATAGATACGACCAATGGCCATATGCATTACTATGCCCATAAATACAGACTGGTGGAAGACGGCAAGCCAACTACGCCCTACGTAGCGGTATTACGCTTAGCCGAGGTGCTCCTGATCAGGGCAGAGGCCAAGGCGTATATGAACGATTTTTCCGGCGCCAGGTCAGACCTGGACCGATTGCGGCGCAGGGCAGGCATCGGTTATACAGTAGCCATGAACCGGGTGGCCTTGTTAAAAGCGATTGAACAGGAAAGGCGGGTGGAGCTGTTCACGGAATGGGGGCATCGCTGGCTGGACCTGAAACGTTATGACAGGGCCAGAGATGTGATGGCAGCCGAAGCTATTGAGAAAGGCGCTGCCTGGATGGACTACAAACAGGTGTTCCCCATTCCTCATGGCGACATACTGCTGAATCCCCACCTGACACAAAATGAAGGCTACTAGCAGTGGCTCTAAACTTCTGCCGGAATGTAGTATGCAGGTTTGTCTATTCTAGCTCTAACTTTAAATCAAAACTTCACTTTATGAAACGGGCAAGGACAATCCTGTGGATCATTGTGCTGTCGGCAATAACGGCAGGCATCACTGCATCCGGATCCCTGCGGGGATTGAATAATTTGTATATGACAGTAAGCACGCGGGTGACGATCAACGGCGTCAGCCGCTGGATCACGCTGGCCGACATGTCTCCCTACCGGAACTTCGCGACCAGCCCTACACAGCCAACGGTAAATGCAGGCAGGCCGCTATACACCGGTGTGGTGTTGACCTGGGTTACCATAGGCGGCATTCCCTATACCTATGATGCTCCTTCAGGACTGCCCTGGACCAGCACCCTTGTGTATGATGATGAAGGCCAGTGATCATTCTTTTTTGGTCGCTTCTTTTATGAGGTATTCCATGAACAGGAAGGCAAAAGAAGTCATGACCAGTATGGGGAATAGCTGAAACCGTAAAGCAATGGGCGAGGCAAAGATACTGAACCCGAAGTTTGTTAGCCAGAGGCAGACCACGAGCAATAATCCTTTACCCATCAGCGGCTGCTGTTTGTAACCCTGCAGCAAAAGAAACCCGATCATTCCCAGGAAAAAGATCACATTCATCGTACCCACCAGGATGGGATAGAAGTTCAATATATCCACCTTGAAGTCTTTGAACTTCGTGGTGATCTTATTGCTTTTATATTCGAACCACATCTGGGCGACGGGATGTACGCTGTCTACACCGGTACTGTAATATTCCAGGAACTCAATGGGAGGTGCGTAATACTTCAATGCATTCGGCAGCAGATAGTATTTGGCAAAAGCCATTGGGTATTGTTTGATGATGTATTTACCGTATTCTTCATACAGGGGAGATACGCTGGCCCAGCGTTTCAATTCAGGTGCCGTAGAGTCTTTTTTGAACTGTTTATGCATATAGATCTGTAAAGGAGTGCCTGGTGACCACATGTAGATTGTGCTGGCCATCATCATTTCATACGGGTATTTAGGATTATTAAATGTACTATCGAAATACTCGCGTATCATTTTATCCAGTACCTGGTATTTTTTGGGTACAGGTTTCCGTTGATCTTTGGGAACGAATTTGTATGCGTACATGGCATTGTTGGCCATCTGCCAGCCAGTAAAGGGGGTGAAGATTCGTTTTTTGCTCAGCTCGTAGTATTTGCTCTTATTGTATTCAATGAAGCTCCCGATTAGTATAACACAGATCACTAATCCCAATACCTTCTGTACGATACTTTGTTTGGATAGCAAAAATGCAATACCTGCGATCAATGGATAATATAATGCATTATATCGCACCGTGAATGCCAGGAATAATACCAGGGCATGATAGATCATCAGTCTGCGGGAAGGACGGTAGATGATCCATAGCAATATCGTGAACCAGGTGATGCTCAACGAGAGGAACAGTGTATCGCTGGATACATAGTTGGCCAGGTAGAGGAACACCGGGTTAAACAACATAAAACCGAATAATCCGATCCTGGTATACCGGTGTGGATTATAAAAATAGAACAGCGTAAACACCAGTGATAGGAGGCTGGCCTGCAGCATGCCGTATTGGAATACGACCAGGGCCGTATCTGAATGTGTAAATACGCTGAACAGGCGGATGAACATGGAGTAACCTACGGGGTAGGTATTGATCGCCAGGTTCTGGTGCGCCGTTTCCATGTATGCATAGGAGTCTCCGTTAATGTAACTGGCAAAGGGATAAAGGTATTTGAAGAACATTAACTGGAGAACGATCCCGATAATGGCAGTCCATACGTAAGGGCGGTTATTGGGGTCTTTAAAAATGTATGCTTTGAGGCTCGGGTTACTCATGGGGAGCTTGATTGTGGTTAACGGGTTTTTTAAAGTTATGCGGTATACCGGGAGGAATAGTTAGGAGATAGGGAGAATTTGCACTGCAATAAGTTGTATGATCGCTGTGTTAAAAACTGTTAAACAATGGCGGTGTGATGAGTACCAAACAGTTATTTCTCCGACCGGGATATGAATTTAAAAGATATGTTACACCTCCCTAATGCTAAGGCCGGTCATTATACCGACCTGCTCAGAAAAATAACCTCTTACCAGGACCGGTTGTCCGTACGTTATGTGTTGGAGAAACTCTTGATTGCAGACTCTCAGAGTACTGCTGTGGACCATGATACCATGAAGGAGTATTTAAGTTCAAGTACCATTCAGCTTTTGTTGATCAATGGTTTTATTCTTAAGCATGAGACACCCTCAGGTACTTATTATGAATTGAGTAATGATGCATTGATCAAAGAGCTGGAAAGCTATGCGGGTATTGCACCTAATAAGGAAATTTTTGACAACGAACCCCTGGTGCAGATCACGCTGAAGACCTGGAGAAAAAGGCAGGACCAGCTGGAGCGCGATCAGCGGATGCATCGTTTGTTTATCCAGATCCAAAAACGTCGGCAGGCGCAGATGAAGGCTTTTTTGTATGAAGTGATCGTGCCGATCGTTTGCATTCTTGCCCTGGCAGGTCTCATCTTTGGCGTGACCCACTTGTTTGGGTGAGGGCCGGGTAGTAATGCGCTATCTCCTAACTATTATCCCGCTTAAACAAGTTATATTACTGCTGCGTAATCATCTATACGATATGAAACAGCTACTCCTTTTGTTTACCCTGGGTCTGGCCAGCTGTACCCAAACTCCTCATCTGGACAATATGCCAACAGATCCGAAAGCTTTGCCACCGATTGTATTGCTGAAGGGAGACACTGTATCGAAGTTCAGTACAGATAGTCTTGCTAAGGGCCGCCCTACCATGTTATACTTTTATGGTCCCGGCTGTAAGCCATGCGATACCATGTCGCAGAAAATGGTGGCTTCAATGGATACCCTGAAAGATGTCAATATCCTTTTCATCAGCGCCGGTAGCTTTCATGAAGTGAAGATCTACCAGGAGAAATTTAATGTGGAGAAATTCCCGAATGTGAAACTGGGATTGGATTATAATAATGCGTTCTTCCGCTTTTATGGTGGGCAGGCCTATCCTTTGCTGGTGTTCTACGATAAGAACAGGCAGATCAAGCGGGCGAATTACGGTTCGCTGCCTTTGGATACGGTGCGGGCCATCATTGATAAGTAGCGCTGCGCATACAGGCGTAGTATTCCTTTAGCTGAATGAGCATATTAGTGACATTCGGATACTCGCTGATGGCGGCTATTTTCTCCGCAGGGGTATTGGCTTTCTGCATCACATCATAGATGTGCATCATCCTGCACATGTGCATATATTCATGAATGGTGAAGGCAAAATGTTGTTTGAACTCAAACGCTAATTGTTTACCGCTGGCCTTGAATATATATCCCAGCTGTACCAGTGTATGTTTTATAAAGGGATGTTCCTGCAGGTAATTGAACAGGCGGTGGATCTTATCGGCGTTCAATACACTCTCTGACATCAATGGCTGGGCAGCCAGTGTTTCCTGGGCCGCGATGTTTCGCAACAAATCTATACAGGCACGGAAGAGAAAAGGATACGCCCTTTTCGGTTCATATCTACAGGAGAGGATTTTCTCTACCAGGAAATCGCATACGGGATTGCTATGGTAGGGGTGTGCATTGATGGCGCCGGGACCTGCAGGTGTTTTGTTGGCCAGTACTTCCAGGCTGGGAAATTCTTCTACCATGTCTTTCAGTACATCCTGCTCAATGTTGATATGGATGGACAGCACTTTCTTCCCTTCAGCGATGGGAATGCTGTGCAAGCCTTTCGGCAGATTGAAGAGATTGAATTCCTTTTCTTCCAGCAGGTAACTGGGAGCAGAAGGATCTTCCAGGTGCAGGCTGTCTTCATACAAACCATGTAAACACCACATGTGTGCAGGAATGGCCGTGCATAGCACAAAGTTTTGCTTTGCCCAGATATCATGGATCCATATGGAGAATGGACCAAAGTCGATGTGCTGGGATAAGATCTCTGCTTCCGCATCGTTCCTGTAACATTGCCCCGCTGCAGGTATCAGCAGGGACTGGTATTCCTCCGGAATATCTGCAGGAGCAATATAGCTAGGGTTTAGTTTTTCAAGGAGCAGTAGCTTCTTTAGGCCCGATGTTGAAGTATACATGGTATGGTTATTTAATGCCTGTAAATAGACGGAATGCACTATACAACTTCCTCTTCGCGTAAACGGGTACGGATCACTTTTAATGCGCGGCTTACCTGGTTTTTCACTACCTGTGGCTGGATGTTCATGTCCTGTGCAATCTCTTTATGGCTCCAGTCCTGCAGGTAAAGCAGTTCAAATACTTTCCTGCATGCCGGAGCGGATACATGCCTGGCGGCTTCCCGGATCTGTTGTCCCAGTTCTTTGTTCTCCAGGTTCCGGGGCACAGCGCTTTCCGGGGAGGTATACCAGGCATGCGATACAAACCTGCGGGCTACCTCATTGCGCCGGCATTTGTAGGCATACTGTAAGTGTACTGCCCTATACAGGTAATGCTTCAGAGAAATGTTGATAGCTAGTTCCCTGCGCCTTTGCCACAAAGATGTAAAGATCTCCTGTACTATATCTTCCGCCTCTTGCTGGTTGCGTACCTTCTGATATGCTTCCATCAGTAATTGCGGACGGTACCGTTTGTAGAGTGTAGCGAAAGCTGATGCATCGCCCCTTTTCACAGACAATAATAGTTCTTCCTCGTGAAATAACATCATTTTACATTCAAAACTGCATGACAAAATTTAAAGACCCTGTAACGTTAACGTATATGTAAGACACTGTCATTATCAAAGTAATAATCAAAGTGTCCGGTAAATTGTAATGCATTAAGGAAATACTGAATAGGCCTTGATTTGTCTATATAACCTGTAAAGCGTGGCCGGTTAATGTTTACATTGTCATTAATGACTTTTATGCCGTACCATCTTTTCAAAACACTGCACATTTCGTCTATAGTCGTAGCATGAAATACATAAGTACCCTCTCTCCATGCCAATAATTCTTCCGCATCAAAACGTACCGCCTGCAGCTGTTGACCTTTCTGGTATCGTACTGCAAATCCTGGTTTCAACATGATCGTGGAAGAATCAGCATCCAGTTTAATCGCGCCTTTTACCAGGGCTATTTGTTCATGGGCTTTATCGTAGGTGTTTACATTGAATTCTGTGCCGAGTACCTGTACCGTGCTGTTGGGCAGGTGTACAATGAAAGGTTTCTTTGGGTTCGCGGCTACTTTCAGGTAGGCTTCTCCTGCTATGGTCACTTCGCGGGTATTACCGGTGAAGCTTACCGGGAAGGCCATTTTTGAAGTGGCGTTGAGCTGTACTTCGGTACCATCGGGTAGGTTAATGGTATAGTCCTGCCCGGCAGGCACGGTGATCATGGCCATGCCCTTATTCGTCCCTTTCAGGGCTACCTGTTTCTGTTGTGCGTTGAGTGTAACATCGCCTACGGTAACATGTTGCTGCGTGCTGCCCAGGTTCACAATTTCACCATTGGGCAGCTGCAGTGCAACAGTTTTCAGGGGAGACAATCCATGGACAACTGCCTTAGGCTGTAGAGGCTTTGTTGGCTGGAATGATATGTAGATGCCGGAGGCCACTGAGGCCAGGAAGGCAAGACTAAGCGATGAGCGTACAATGACCCTGATCCATTTTCTTTTGCGGATCTTCGCCCATACCTTATCGATGGGCAAATGTTCGGGTGGCAGGGCCAGGAAGGCCTGTTCCTCAGGTCCCGAAAACTGTTCGTAGATGGCGTTTCGGATAATAAGTGCTTCCGGCTCCTCTTCGAGCAGTTTTTTGAGGGTGGCACTGTCTTCGGGGGTAATGATCCCTCCCAGTTCGTCCAGTACCAATTGTTCTAATTGGGTTTCATCTATATTCATAGTACCCGTATAGTCGGAAAAAACACCAAAAGGTACTTATGATAAGCTATGTTTCAGATTTTCGCGCAGCACTTTCAGCGCACGGTGGATGTGATTCTTTACTGACTGGACATTGATGTCCATCTGGTCGGCAATTTCCTTCAGGCTCTTTTTGTGCAGGTACAACTGCTCAAAGGCCAGCCTGCTGGCCGGCGTGATGCTATTAATAGCCGCCGCCAACTGCCTGCCCAATTCTTTATTTTCTATCGGAGATGTGGTGGTGCAGGTATCCGCCAGCCAGGTGTACTGTAGTTTCTTACCCCTTGTGCTGGTCTTTTTACGGATCAGGTCTACACATTTATTCCTGACTACCTGTACCAGGTAGGCTTTCAGGCATTGTGGCACTTCCAGGGAGCGCTTTCTTTCCCATAACCAGAAGAACACTTCCTGCACAATATCGTTCCCTTCATCTGCGTCCTGTAAACGGTTATAGGCTTCCACATATAAACGTTTGCTATAACGGTTAAAGATGGCATTGAAGGCTGTTTCGCTGCCGTCCTGCAGCAGCTTGAAGAGATGTTCGTCGTTGTAACCGTCTAGATGCATACCTCAACAGAAAAATGGTGATACAAATGAGCTGTTCCGGGACCTCAAGGGATAATAAAAAGACATCTGGGGTAGAACAATGAACGTACTTTATACACTTGCTAAGCTACTGAATCTCAATTTGCGAGTAGTTAATTCGATGTTAACGCGGATGGATTTTTTTACTACATGGATGGTTTAAATTTCTGTTAAATTTTTTTGGGTACTTTTTGTTCTTCACTTCGACCCACTGTTGAGGGCGGACCCATTTTTAGATTATCTAATTGGGATATTCATTTTTGCAACTGGATAAGGAACGTTTAAGTAAAGAATGTTAATCGTTTTTCGGCTGAATTCATTCGCTGAATTGTGTCCTGTAGTGAAAGCTGTGTGTGCTGTTTCTCTAAGGTGTATATTAATACGTAATAAAAGAAAGCGTCAAAAAAATGCATCCCCCATGCATGAAGATAATACAGGTCGGGCAATGTAGCGATCGTGTTTTTATTTGAATCAAATACGTTTTGTTATACTTCATAATTAAATAATCTTCCACTTAATTTGTTATACGCGTATGTCAGGGGAATCTCCAAATATTGCCATAATTCTTTTTAAGGGTCAAGAGCTGCCCTTTGAGCAAGTTTACAAGAGCACTTTCAATTCATTACTTATGAAGGCGCGAATAATACTTAATGATATGGCGAAGTCTGAAGATGTTGTACAGGATTTGTTTATGACATTATGGGAACGAAAGAATGTCGAAATAAAGGGAAATTCAATTGAGGCCTACCTCATGATGGGAATACATTATAGATGTTGGGAGATGCTCAATAAGCAACGCTGCATCGAATCGAAAATGCAAAAATATGCCTATGATATTTTGTTGGCAGAGCAAACTAACTTGTCTTTGTTTTATGATGACTCCTCTTTAAGTAAAAAATTGCATTTATTGAAGCTGGGGTGGAAACAGTTATCTCGCAATCAAAGGCAGGCGATCAATAAAATTTTTCGAGAAGAGAAAAGTTATAAGCAAGCAGCTGCGGAAATGAACATAAAGAAGAATACATTAAATTCTCATCTAGAACGCTCCCTAGGTAAATTTAGAAGCTTGTTTCAACAGGAATATTTTATGTCATATTGAATCGATTAGCTTCATTTGTTAAATTCGAATGAAAAATTTGCGTCGCAAGTTTTTTACGAAATATTCTAAAAACAGTGTAATCTATAAAAAATAAACGTGAAAAAGATATAATATATTAAGCTGGCTGGCGATGATACGGCATTATTATTGGAGAATGAAGGCTTTTAGTGCGTTTAATCATCCAGATTTTTTATTGAGATTCGTGGTATGAATTATTTGGGATGCTGTAAACATTTCAAGGTTCTAATGAGGTTTTAACAACAGAAACTAATAGCTGTCGATTTGTCAATGCTATCTTAAGTGTATCCACGCTTCTCCGCACCTATGTGGTAATCTATCAAATATTATGGTTAACAGTAACGTGAAAAAATAGGAATCCATGCTAATCAAGAATTGGCTTTTTTGTCGAGATGCGAAAAGAAGATATCTTATCGATGTCAATATTCTAAATGAATTCAGCCCGCCATTTCCCAGCTATTTGAGTGCGAATTGTTCCGATTACTTTCTTTGTATCAGAGTTCTCAACTTTGCTGTCGGTCAGAAAGCTGCATAAGGAGGTCAGACTAGCAGTTTTTAGAAGCCCTACACTGCAAAAAGACAACAAGGGCATACTCTATGTCAGTGTACTGTTGTCGCTTGTTTTTTGATACTATGAATTTAATATAAGCAGCTCTCACTGCGGATTTGCTGCCGTTAATAATATTACTTTAGAATAAACAATCAAAAGCCTTCTTTATATGAAATTTTCATTTCTATTAATAATAACATGCTTTAGCAACGTGTTTAATTCCTATTGTCAAAAACGCATTATAGATAAAAATGCTTGCGATAATTGGATCTCTCTACAAAACACAGGTTGGGAGAATATGTTGATAACAAACAATGGCGAATATTGTGTCTATAGCTATGGAGGGAAAAAGAGTAAGATGACATGTATTAAAGGGCTAAGTAACTCATTTAGTATGGAATTTAAAAACGCTGACCAACCAACGCTCAGTAATAATAGCAAATATTTCTTAGCACTTTTACCAGGAGATACGCTTGTAATATTAAATCTATTTACGCATGCAAAAGAATTGGTCGCTAATGTTGTATCTTTTGAAATGGACAATAACGGGAATAATCAATGGATTAAATATTCTTTAGTTGGAGATTCTGGGGCTATGGTAATAAGAAAGCTCGACGGGAAAAAAAAATACCAATATACTAATATTTATGAATCACATTTTAGCGCGGGTGGAGGTGAGATATTGATGAGAGACAGTTTGGGCTTGTATGTCGTAACGCTGAAAACAAACGAACGAGTGAGAATTCCGGAAAGCTCAGATGCAAAAAGAGCAATCTTAGATGCATCGGGAACTCAAGTTGCATTTCTAACTGACGATGATCTTGGAAATAGGAGTATAAAATATTTTAAACAGGGCGATAGAACCTCTCGCATATTGGTGGATAAAAAAAATATCGACTTATGTGGTAAAAGTCGAATTAGTGATAATATTCTCAATTTCACTTCTGACGGACAAAGGCTTTTTTTCTCCTATAAATATTCAGAAGATGTTTCCCAAATTGACAATCGAGTATTGGTATGGTCGTATAAAGATAAAGTACTAAAACCAAAGGAATTAATATATCGAAGAAGAGCGACTGATAACTCATATTGTGCGGTTGTTGATATAAATAGTACTCATATTCTTCTTCTTGAGAATTACGAATTAGAGTTGGCTGAAGGTGTGTTGGAAAATAATCATTTTGCTCTTTTAAAGAGCAAAATAAATGAAAATGAATATTATTGGAATAATCAATCACAATCACTGTATCTCATGTCGTTCGAATCTGGGAGGAAAACGAAACTTGCTGAACTAAAATATCCTGGTTTTCAGCGCCCAAGCCTGATACAAAAGGAAAGATTTGTAGTATGGTTCGACTCAAAAGAAGCAAAATTTTATTCATTTAACACACAGTCTCAATCTAAAATTGATATATGTGCTCTAATCCCCAACAAGCTCTCTATTTCAGAACGAGGTGAGGCTGATAAGATAAGAGAGCGTAGGTTCGCATATGGGTTACAGGAAATTGACAGAGACGGAAACTATGTTTTCATTTATGATTGCTACGACATCTGGAAAGTCGATCTTTTAGGTGGCAAGAATCCAATTAATATAACTAAAGGTCTTGGAAAGGCAAATTCTATTCGATTTAGAATTGTACCAGACAAGAAATACCCTTTACCTTATCGGCGTGATATGATATTATTATATGCCTTTAATATGCGAACAAAGGAAAATGGCTTTTGGGAAGCGTACTCTTCTTCGGTAGGTGAACCTTCAAAACTGATTATGGATTCGAAAGTGTATTATTTCAAGCCAACCTCGATACTCGTTTCAGCAAATGTAGCTGAGGATCCAAGTCAATTTAAGCCAATTAAATCCAAGGACAAACAAGCATTTATCGTAAGGCGAATGAGTACAAAGGAATCTCCGAATTTATATTATACGAGGGACTTCCATTCCTTCTCAGCTGTTTCAGATATACATCCAGAAAAAGAATATATTTGGCCTGAATCGCAGTTAATCACATGGACTCTACCTGACGGATTAAAATGCGATGGAGTATTATACAAGCCACAAGACTTTGACTCATCAAGAAAATATCCTGTGATTTTTAACTACTATGAAAGGCGATCAGAAAACCTTAATGGATATAAAACACCCGAGTTATTTAGCCATAATGTAAACATACCCTGGTTTGTGAGCAGAGAATATTTGGTATTTGAGCCTGATTTTTATTATAGAACAGGAGAAGTCGCAACGAATATTATAAATACGATCGAATCCTCAATCAAAAGATTAGACTCTATTCCATATGTTGATACCAAACGAATGGCGGCGCAAGGTCAAAGTTTTGGGGGGTATGAAACGAATGTAATTATCACGGGGACCACATTGTTTAAAGCTGCTTGTGAAATGGCTGGACCGACGAATATCATTAGTGAATATAATAGCTTGCGCCCTAGCGGTGACAATAATCAAACTTCTTCAGATAACGGTCAGCGAAATATTGGTGTTTCCCCATGGGAGAATCCCGAGATATTCATAAGGAATTCCCCTGTCTTGCATATTGGCAAAATACAGACACCTTTATTGATTATTCATAATCCTGATGACGAATCTATTAGCTACAATCAAGCTTTGGAATTATTTCTGGGCATGAGACGAGCGAATAAGAAAGTTTGGATGCTTGAATATAAAGACGAAGATCATACCGTCTCGAATAGTGAAAATCAGCTTGATTTGACAATTCGAATTCAACAATTCTTTGACTATTACCTAAAAGCTACATCTGTGCCCATTTGGATGGTAAATGGTAATACGTCATTTTCTGGGTTGGAGTTAGATTCCTCTAATACAATTCCATAGGCGACTCGTACAATCGAGCTTCCAGTTGGTAGTTAAATTAAATCTGGGCACCATTACTTGCCCAGGTTTGACCTTGTGTCAAGGCCGAAGAAGCTGAGCGAAAGGGGATATTCTAATCTAGGATAATTTGTGTTACCTACTAGTTGCTAATTTTACTCATTCATAATCGGTTTCATAGAAGGTAGCAACAATGGGACCGCATACCCCATTTAATGTGTTGTGCAAATACATACACTAATAAGCACAGAATGCACACTAACAATGCTTAATGATAATTTTTATGATAATTAGTTGGTTAAAAAAATCTATGCATTACGAGAGCTCACTACTTTGTCTACACCGAAATCGATAGCTCGCATATTATGTCAATTGAATGTGTTACTTTTTATCTAAAATTATATAGAACAAAACGGAGTAGTATTTACAAGAAGAAATTGACTTACTAATCTGGGCGAACATATTTTGCCCAGATTTAGTAAGTCAATTATCAAGTTTGTTATCAAGTCTTACATCAATCGTTAGATGGAAGAGTGAATGTCGCAACAACAGGACCGCACACGCCATTTAGTGTATTGTAGGTGGTATAAGTGTTTGCTGCGATACCTTCGGTCGTAGTGAAAAATCCTTTAGTAGTTTTACATCTGGTAACCGTAGGCCCACCTACTGCAGTAGTTGTTGTATATGAAGTGATTGCATTGCTTGGAAGTCTAGAAGCTTTAAAGGCCAATGCTCCACCTACAACAGCGAGAAGTGCAACTCCAGATAACATTATTTTTGCTTTGTTCATAAAATTGTGCCTTTTGAGATTAAAAGGCTAAATTTTTGTGAAAGTATATATGCCTACTCTCTTCTAATGGTTTTCGGCTTCTCCATTTGCAATCAAATATCTTTTGCTAGCTGATATTTGACCTGTACTATATAGTGTTTTATTTCGTCATTATTGTGGTAATTCTTTCAGGGCTTCCTTCCAACTCAGGGGTGAAGGCGCCAAAGGATTGATGGTATTGTTTGTTTGATTATTGCAATAGAGTTTCTAAATGTTTAACGTGCAATATGATGAGTCCCTAGTGACTAATATATCATGTTTTATTTTGTTATTATTTGTTAAAACGATCCTCCATGTCGTGGTTGCTGATCACCACTTGCAAGGATTACATGATAAGTAGTGAAGAGCAAAGGAAGGCATAGGAGTACTATTAAAAAAAGGGAGCCTGTTCAGTTACTCACTCAAAGACAAGAGTACAAATCTATTCCTCAATCGGCTACTAAGAAATGTATCAATATCTCCGTTTTGTATCCTTCATTTGTCTCTTGTTTAATTGAAAATGAATACTTTGATTACGTCATGACGAGCTGGGTTAAATGAATATATAGATCAATTTATTTTGATTATATAATTAATAATGTAGTGTAGTCAACTAATTTTAAGATATTCAATCTTCTTAAACAAAAGTAATAAGAATGGTTGACCGGATACATAGTAGATTCATAAATGAAAATGGTATATAGAGAGTTTTATTCGACGTTTGTGTATTACGCTTGATGTTGACCACCCCTAACGCTCATCTTGACCACCTTTCCGGCCTTTACTGATATTAATAATTGATAATCAGCCAGTACCGCTGGTCAATATGCCGGAACGACATAAACTTAATTAACGTAGGTGGTCAACATGCCGGAACGGCATATTGACCACCTCTAGTTCCTCCAGGATTGTTTGCTTTGGGATACAAAACCCCACGGAAGATGGCCGGAGAAACTATCAGCATGACTAAACTAAAACAGATCTTCTTGCATCGCAGGAATGGCATGGCCCTGGAAGCCATTGCCCGCGTAATGAACGTCTCTCGCAACACTGTCAAAAAGTACATTCGCTTAGCAGAGCAGAAGGGCTTGGAATTGGAACAGCTGGCAGCGATGGAGGAACATGACCTAGAAAAGATATTTGCGGAACCAACATCAGTTGGGAAATCGCGCTTTCAGGATCTGGAGGGAATGTTTGCCTGGATGGAGCAGGAATTGAAGCGAACTGGCGTTACACGATGGTTGCTGTGGGCGGAATACAAATCCCGCTATCCGGATGGATACGCTTACACACAGTTTTGCGATTATTACAGGCATTGGTTGGAACATCGTTCTGCAACTATGCATTTTGATCATACACCTGCGGACAAAGCCTATATTGACTTTACCGGTAAGAGATTGCAGGTGGTTGATAGAGACGGAGGAGAAGTACGAGATGTGGAGATATATGTGTGCATATTAGGATTTAGCCAATTAACCTACGTAGAGGCATTAAATAGCCAGCGCAAGGAGGACTTTCTGCAAGCAACAGCCAACTCATTAAAATACTTTGGAGGTGTGCCCAAAGCCCTTGTTACAGATAATCTGAAGTCTGCCGTGACTGAACCGGATAATTATGAACCGGAAATCAATGAAAGCTTCCTCGAATTTGCCAATCATTATCAGACAACTATTTACCCCGCCCGCAGTAGAAAACCTAAGGATAAAGCGCTGGTAGAAAGCGCGGTTAACATCGTCTATAAACGCATATTCGCTCCATTACGGGATAAGATATTCTTTGAATTGCATGAGCTGAATAGCTCCATACTAGAGCTCTTAAATAAGCATAATAACGAGATGTTTCATAAGGAACCATTTAGTAGAAGGCAAAAGTTCGAACAGCATGAAGCAGGCCTGCTCCAGCCATTACCTGCAACCCCTTACCAGCTTCGGAAATATAAGACAGCAAGAGTTATGAAGAATAGCCACATACAGCTGGAAAAGCATTATTACAGTGTGCCATACCGCTTTATAGGGAAAGACGTCAAGGCCATTTATACCCGTGATCAGGTACATATATTTATCAATAACGAGAGGATTGCCTTCCACATTCGGGGATACAAGCCGTTTGGCTATACAACAGATCAGAATCATCTTCCCTCGAGTCACCAGTTTGTCGCTGATTGGAAGCCTGAAAAGTTTCTGTCCTGGGCTGATAGTATCGGCCCACAAGTTAGGACCTACATAGAAACCATCCTGCAGCAAAAGAAATATCCGGAGCAAGCCTATCGCAGCTGTGTTGGGATATTATCCCTGGCAAAGAAGGCGGGCAAAGAACGTCTGATAAAAGCGATAGAACGAGCCACCTTTTACCAGATATATAACTATAAAACTGTCAAGAAGATCCTTGATGGAGGGTTGGAAATGTTATTCGAGCCAGACAGTGATCAAAGTGAGGCCTCATTGCCCCAACATACTAACATAAGAGGGAAAGAACACTATCAGTAATCACCTTGTAAAACACCATACTATGCAAGAAGTAATCAAGCAAAAATTAGGTCAAATGAAGCTGCATGGCATGAACCAGGCATATTCAGCAGTCTTATCCAATACTCGTTCTGAATCCATCACTCACGATGAGTTTATACACATACTCGTGCAGGCTGAGTGGGAAGACAGAGAAGGCAGAAAGATTGGCCGATCTTTAAAAAATGCGCGGTTCCGCTATCAGGCCTCCATTGAAGAAATTGATTTTACAAAAAGTCGAAATCTGGACAAGACGCATTTATTGCGATTAGCTGAATGTATCTTTATAAAGAAAAAGGAGGACCTCCTCATAACCGGTGCATCTGGTGTAGGCAAGAGCTTCGTCGCCTCAGCCTTGGGGCATCAAGGCTGCCAGTTAGGCTATCGTGTTTTATATTTTAATACCCAGAAGCTATTCTCTCGCTTGAAGACGGCTAAGGGCGACGGTTCATATAACAAAGAAGTTAGTCGAATAGAGAAATATGATCTTTTAATATTAGATGACTTTGCCTTGCAACCTCTAGACAATTACAACCGTAATACACTTATGGAAATTATTGAAGACCGACATGGGCGTAAATCAACCATAATTGCCTCTCAATTGCCTGTCAGTATGTGGTATGATGTGATTGGAGAAAGCACGATTGCAGATGCGATACTAGACCGGTTGGTTCATAAAGCGCACAGAATAGAATTACAAGGAGAATCTATGAGGAAACTGAAAAGTAACTAGTCCGATTTTACCTATTTTTGTTTTAAATAATACATCTTCCACAAAAAGTATGGAAGGCCTGCCTTCGGCAGGAATTAAGTTTTGTCAAAGCGGGTGGTCAAGATACCGTTCTGCTGGTCAGCATCTCCGGAATACACAACGTTAATTGGAAATTTTGCCTCATTTGATGAACTGTCGATGCTATCACCATCACATGTGCTGATGGGCCTAATAAAAAGCTATTTTATATTGGAGCTTCTATAAATCTATATCTATAATCATGAATGACCAGGAGCTGCAACAGAAGCTCAGTATATTATCTCGATATGAAGGGAGAAGGCTTTACGGAGAGTCTTACCATACTATTATTCTCAAACCAACTACAGCAAATATTAAGATACTTTCGCTTATGTCAAGCGTGCTCCAGTTCTCGTAGCAATCGAGGCGACAAAATACTATCGGCTTGTAGTGCTACGGTAGAGTATGCAGTGGATCTCATCTGTGCTTCAAATAAGCTCGGATCTCCTGATTTGCAATGACGGAACTTTCACCGGGATTGTCAGATAGGCAAATGTTAATGTTAATGTTAAGTTAATGGGGTTGGTGACATATGTCACGAATGGAGTTCTCGATTTATTCGGAATTTTTTTTTATAAATGGTGGTGCAAACGAGGAAGAAAGCATACTTATTATCAGAAGAATTGTCTAATCACAAATGAGTCGGAATGTGATTTTTTTGTAAAACTATACCTCGCCTTAGGAAACATATATTATAACCAACCAAAATTGAATACAATGAGATTGTCGTTATGGGTTTTCGTCTGCCTATTTTATCTGCAATGCCCCATTTACGGATTAGGAAGGGCACAAGCCGAAAAAAGAGTTACCATTTCGGGAACATATACTCTGTACAATATTTTTAAAAAAATTGAAACACAAACTGGTAAGCGGGTTTATTATACGAATAACATTCTTAATGATGAAGAGAAGATTACAATCAACGCAAAAAATGTATTGTTACAAGAAGTGTTGGAGCAAATCCTTAAAAATAAAGATTTGGAATGGTTAATTGATGAAAAGAACATTTCAATTAGGAAAAGCACAAAAAGAATGGTCGAATCACCGGGGATATTTTATGATAGTACTATTTCTATCACCGCTAAGATCGTAAATGAAGATGGGCTGCCAGTTTCTGGCGCTACAGTTGTAGTCAAGGGTTCGTCGCAGGGCACAACATCTGCTGCTGATGGTTCGATAATGTTGAAGAACATAAATGCAAATTCCACAATAATAATTTCCAATATCGGTTTTTTAACTAAGGAAGTTAAGATAAGAGAACAAAAAACAATCGGTATAATTCGCCTTGAAAAGTATGTAGGTACATTGGATGAAACACAGGTAATAGCTTATGGACAAACATCAAGAAGATTAAATCCGGGCAACGTCGCTACCATTAGTTCAGAGGAGATTGAACGACAGCCAGTAAATAATCCCTTGTATGCTTTACAAGGTAGGATTGCAGGAGTAACAATTACCCCAACTAGCGGAATAGCAGGTGCTCCAGTGGCCGTTCAAATCAGAGGGAGAAATAGCTTAAATGACATTACTAGCAATGATCCACTTTACGTTATCGATGGTCTGCCAATAACTAGTTCTTTGCCAGCAATTACTTCTGGTGGCGGAGCACCCTTAGGTAACGGTATGTCACCGCTTAACTTCATTAATCCCAACGACATTGCGTCAATAAGCATTTTGAAAGATGCAGAAGCGACTTCTATCTATGGCTCAAGGGGCGCCAATGGCGTAATCCTGATTACTACCAAAAAAGGTAGAGCGGGCTTGACCAGTATTGATATTAATTTCCAATCGGGGATTTCGCAAATACCCCGGAAGCTGAAGATGATGAACACTGAACAGTATATTAGTATGAGAAAAGAAGCTTTGACCAATGACGGTAGAATTGATAGGTTAAATAATCCTGCATTTGCATTTGTATATCCTGACTTGATGGTTTGGGATCAAACAAAGTATACTAACTGGCAAGATAAAATGATTGGAAGGAATGGTCAGTTTATGGACATTCAATCATCTATATCCGGAGGAAGTGAATATGTAACTTACCGAGTAGGAGGAAATGTTCATCGTGAAACAACCGTGTTTCCTGGTAATAATTCAGATACAAAAGGTTCAGGTAATATGACGCTGACAGGGACTTCATCAAACAAAAAACTAAAGATTACGGTTTCTACGTCCTACCTATCTGACAAGTCAAACATTCCAAAAGTTGATTTCACAAATATTGCAATTACCACTGAACCCAATGCACCTGACGTATATAATCCAGATGGATCAATAAATTGGGCTATTTATCCTCAAACAGGAGCACTTACCACTCGGGCGAGTGCACCTTACCCAGCTCAGTTATTGCGCCAATACATACTGCATACAAATAATTTTAATGCCTCTTCGTATTTGTCTTACAGTATCGGTAACATTGATTTGTCAGCTAGCTTTGGTTACAATGAAATTAGAAGTAATAGTTTTCAAAAATCTCCTTTGGCATCGGCGCAGCCAGCATCATCAAATATTTCTACCCTGAGAAGTGCTGAATTTAATGACAACCTAACTAAAAATCTAAGTATTGAGCCGCAGGTAAGGTATCAAAGTAATATATTCAGCGGAAGTCTCAGTTTTCTACTAGGTGCATCGTTTCAAAGTTCAAGCCAGAATGGCAACTTTCTAACATTATATGATTATTTGAATGACGCTTTATTAGGCAGCAAGGATGCAGCAGTAAGTGTAAGAACAAAAAGTAATAGTACTTCAGAATATAAATATAGCGCGTCCTTCATTAGAATGGGCTATCAATTGCAGAATAAATATATTATAAGCTTAAGTGCACGTAGAGACGGTAGTAGCCGTTTCGGTCCCAATAATCGGTTCGGTAATTTTGGCTCGCTGGGCTTGGCATGGATATTCTCAGAGGAAAGCTTTATCAGACGGTTTCGGGCGCTTAGCTATGGAAAGCTGCGAGTTAGTTACGGTACTTCAGGGAATGATGGTATTGGGGATTATCAGTATCTTGAACAATATCAAAGAACATTTGGAAATCCTTACCAGGGAGCGGTTGGCTATCAAACAACTGGTATCTTTAACGCATATTATCACTGGGAAACAACAAGAAAGGCAGAATTAGGGCTGGAGACAGGCTATCTTAAAGATCGTCTGTTGTTTTCGATATCTTATTTTCGAAATCGGTCAAATAATCAACTAATAGCTTACCCTGTGCCAAGCATCTCGGGGCCAGGAGTGCTGACAGCTAATCTTCCTGCATTAGTACAAAACTCTGGTTTAGAAGTTGAAACTAACACAACAAACGTTCAAAGCCGAAACTTAAAGTGGACGACTTCATTTAACGTTACCGTACTAAGAAATAAATTGATTAAGTATCCGGATTTATCAAATTCTCCTTATTCGCAATCAAGGATTGGGCAACCATTTTGGGGATGGAAGGATGTGTATAAAAATGCAGGAGTTGATCCCGAAACTGGTCTATATCAATTTCAAGATATTGAAGGAAAAATTGTTCAGAATCCTAGTACTTCAACTCCTCCGAAATTCGGCCGTGATGTAAGGATTACTTTGGCTCCGAAATTTCAGGGAGGATTGGGAAACACTATTCAGATTAGGCACTTGCAAATAGATTTCTTCTTTCAGTTTATCAAGCAGAATGGGATAAATCCTCTTTATCAAATCGCTTCATATCCCGGATCGGGTAGGGTGAATCAACTGGCTTATATTTTTGGTAAGCAATGGCAAAAGGTGGGCGATAATTCTGAATTTATGCAATTCTCCACAACAGGGAAGGATTTAGCTTTTATTAGGGATAGTGACCGCGGGTATGTTGATGCCTCATTTGTACGATTAAAAAATGTTTCGATCGCTTATAACATTCCCGATAGTTGGATGGCAAAAATTGGTATAAGAAGTATGCGCTTGTACTTCCAGGGGCAAAACTTGGTAACTATCACAAGCTATAAAGGGTTTGATCCGGAAACTCAAAGTTTAACAACTTTACCTCCATTAAGAACACTTACCGCAGGTCTTCAGGTTAGGCTTTAATTTATCTATTAAAAAAAAACATATGATAGTATATAATATGCAGATAATCAGATTTTTTAGGGGCTATTTAATAATGTCTTTTTTGTTTATTATTGCTTTATTCTCTTCAAGTTGCGAAAAGCTAATTGACATTGATCCTCCAATTCAAACTGTGGTTGGCCAAGAGATATACAACTCTAACGCTGGTGCTGCATCGGTTTTGACGGGACTCTACATTACCCTTTCTGATCCAGGTGGTCTGGTACACGGGATGAACTCACTGTCGCTGAAGTTAGGTCTTTCTGCTGATGAGTTATCCTTATTTAATGGAAGCATAAATGAAGATCTGATTAGGTTCTATCAAAACTCAAGTTCAAGTAATTTGGCGAATGGATTTTGGGGCTCTTTTTATGAATTTATTTTTAAGACTAACGCGGCAATTGAGGGAATTGAGAGATCAAATAGCATCTCAGATAATGTCAAAGCTCAACTTCTTGGTGAAGCTAGGTTTCTGCGCTCTTTTTTTTATTTTTACCTAACTAATCTTTATGGTGATGTGCCTTTGGTTTTAAATACTGATACTAAAATCAGTAGTGTGTCACCAAGGGTAAGTCAATCATTGGTTTATGAACAAATTATCAAGGATTTACAGGAGGCTAAAAAGCTATTGAATGAGGATTATGTGGCTTCTAATGTTACCTCGACTACAACGGAAAGGGTGCGCCCAAACAAATATACAGCCTCTACGCTTTTGAGTAGGGTGTATCTTTATATCGGTGAGTGGGGGAAGGCAGAAGAAGAAGCATCTTTGGTCATAAATAATGGGATGTATTCCTTAACCCCACTTGATCAGACGTTCTTGATGAATAGTGAAGAAACAATTTGGGCATTTCAGAGTAGAGATGCAGGTATCAATAATGGGGATGGAGTCATCTTCAATTTTACTGACACCGATAATGGTCCATCTGATAGCCACCCTGTTTATTTGAGCAACCAACTATACTCTTCTTTTGAAACCGGCGACAGTAGGAAAGCTGAATGGACTAAAACAAAAAATTGGCTGGCAGAGACTTACCCATATGTTAATAAATATAAAACTGATGTGACTAGCACAGCCATTACCGAATATCAAATTGTATTTAGATTGGCTGAGTTATACCTTATACGTGGTGAGGCGAGGGCTCGCCAGGGAAAACTTGATGGTGCGGCTGCAGATGTTAACATTATAAGAAACAGAGCTGGATTAAAAGATGTCGCTACTACCAATCAAAATGACCTGTTAAATGCCATCATTAAGGAAAGGAGAATTGAATTATTTACAGAGTGGGGACACCGCTGGCTTGATTTGAAAAGATTGAACAAGATTGATGAAGTGATGAGCTTAATTTCGTCTTCGAAAGGAACAACATGGGCATCATTTAAAGCGCTCTTTCCGATTCCGGTATATGATTTATCTACTAACCCCAATTTAAGAGGACATCAGAATCCCGGTTACCCTGAGCAATAACCATTTAAATCCATATCTTCGCGGGCATCTACGGCTTTGGCGTCGATCAGATACCTTATGATATAGGCGAATGGACCGAACCTCGGAAGTATATTCTCAATGAGGCAATCGCTTTAGATCTCTTAGCTCAAACAACATTGGCTATTTTAGTTGCTCAAATTAATCATCGCATACTGTGACATAAGTAGTAACGAGCGGTGGACAACGATTGCCGGGCAAAATTGTAGTGTATGTTATTGTTGGAGTGCCTGGTTGTGAAGTTAAACATATTTGGGTTGTCTTACATAAAGTTATGACTGCGCCACCCAGCGTAGTGGTTGTATATGATGTGAAGCCGTTACCTGGCATGCGAGCTACTTCTTTCGCGAGAAGTCCAGCGACGATTGAAGTAAAAACAAGAAGTATAATTAGTGTGCGAGGAATGTTCATAAAAAATATTATTATTGAGTGTGTATAATTTCGGAATAAAGATGATGAACTATTACCAGATTTTAGTTTAGAGTTCGAGTATTTAGTTACTTGGACCGGACAATAACAACAACAGCGGAGCGATTACCAATTATTCCTGACGACAATATCGTTTTCGGTAAGTACTGTTTTTAGGACAATCCCTTTAAGAATCACAATTAGTTGTGCATCAGCAAGAGCTAAGATTGGAGGGGTGGTCGTACATCGGTGATCTTAAACTATACGTCTATTAAGTTCCACGGTTTAAACTTTTTGATCTGCATTATTATTTACGCTTTTGCACTAACAAGACGTTGTGCCTAGGGTGTCTATTTACATCCTTTATTTATAAGCAGAAATATAATGTGAGGAGTAGCTAAACATATTTGGTCTCGAAAGACGGATAATACATATTATGTATTGGTTATATTTTTAACAAAAAAATATTAAAACTTCGATTAATGATATTCACAAACTCCCTAAATTGCATTTTGTTATAACTTTAATAACACCTATTTCAAATCAGTCTTATGCATACAAAACTCGATTTAAAAAGGCCGTTGACCGATCTGGTCGACTCACCTGATCTCTCAGGCTTAAACTCCAATTATGCTTTTGTTAACGCCACTTCCTCTCTGCTAGCCCTACTACCTCGACTATCCCTACTATCTCTACTATCTCTACCAGTCCTACTATAATTCCACAGGACCAGTTACCCCACCAGTCACAGTTTTTTACACCCTCGTTACTAATAAAATAATTCAACGCATGTATGTATGTGCGCAAAAAATTTGCGTCTACTTTACCTGCATTGAAGCTGTAATTATTTTTTAACAAAAAATTTAATAACATGATGATATTAAATCATCTCGCATTCCTCATTAATGAGGAAATTCCAAGGCAATTGAGAAAATCGCCCATTCTCAATTCAAAATTTATCAGCCAGGTAATGTATGGCCGATATCCGAAACTTGAACATCCTGAACAAGAGTTCTTGTCATCGCTCAAAAATTCAACAAACGAAGAGACCATTCGTATCGCTGTAAGGTCTTGTCAGTACAGCATTGTACCGCTGATGGACAAATTGATACAATGGCTTCCGGAACTTGAAGTAAGGCAGATGGAAAACCTTGATCCTGATCCAGAGGGGCGGCATTTATTTAAGTTCCTTCACAAGTTGCTGTTCGATTGGCACCTGTTCCTGGAGAAGAATTTCTGCCAGTATATGGACGATGACTACAAGATGCCGGCTTACAGCAGGTTTTTGTTTCATGATTTCATTATGCAAACTTTAGTGACAGTAAAGAGTTCACCGCGGTTCCGTTCTCTCGACGACCGATTGCAGCGCATTGTAACTGCTCCGCTGGAAATGTCGGTTTCATCGCCCGATGAGAATGATCTCTCGTACTGTAACCGCAACTATATTAAAAAGTTGGGGAATCAGTTACTGGGGTTTGTAAAGAAAGGCAATGACGATGTCTGGCGACTGTACAACCGGCTGCAGTACATTGATTTCAACAGTGCAGATTATGTCCGGTACTTAATATCCCGGTTCAGAGCAGAAACGAGTGCCATCACCGATAACAGGAAAAGGTACATATGGCTTGTTGAACGGCGAAAGAGAGTTGCACATCAGCTGGTTGAAAATGGAACATCCTATCGGAGCGGCCAGCAATCGCTGAAGGCAGTACTGGGCGAATGGCTGAAATGGGAGATATACCACACCAGGAGAATGTTAGAACTCGAAATGATCAGCAAATAGCATGTTAACCCGCATTATTAAAAACTCAAATAACCACTATGAATAAGCAGTATACCGGCGTAAATTTCATCCGCCACCTCAACGCATTCTACACACTTGTCCACGAGCATGAACGACTACGTGCAAACGATATTAGCCTCTATATGGCATTGTTCCACTTATGGAACCTGGCGCATTTTCCGGTAACCCTAATGGTGGATCGGAGTTTAGTGGTACGGCTCAGCAAGATAGGTTCGCTTCGCACATACCTGCAATGCCTGAAACGGCTGCATGATTTTGGTTTCCTGACTTATCATCCGTCGGAAAAGCCTTTTTTGCCCTGTGCGGTAAAAATGGTCCCACTGGAAAAAAATGCCCCACAGTCTGTCAAAACTGCTCCACATGTACCGGAAAAAAATGATCCACATATGTGGAGCAATAAAGATCCAGGTGGGGGGAGCAATTCTGACCCACATACGGGAGCTATTTTGCCCCGCTTTTATAATAATAAACAAATAAACAATTTTATAAACGAGAGTAAAACAGCGCGCGCGCAAAAAAAAAGTAAAGATAAAATTATTGTGCCTGCGGCGCCGGAATTGGAAGAGATATGTGCGTATTTCCGTTCCGCGGCGCAATCAGACAAAGAAGCTGAGCTGTTTTATTTTCATTACAAAGCCATTGGCTGGACTATGAGCGGTGCGCCTATCCTCGATTGGAAGGCCGCCGCGGAAAAATGGATCAGCCGCATTCCTTCATTAAAAAGCAATGCTATTGCAAATACCACATCAACAACCGGAGGGCTCGAATCAGCAAAAGACAAACGTTACGATGAGCCCTTTTGATTACCACTACCTGCTGCAGCAGGTACAAGAGAAAGGCAGTGACCTGTATCGCAGGGATTTCGTGATCGATGATATCGACAGGCCCGTTGTCATGAAGTTGCTCGCTTATTTTCTCCGCGATGGAGAAGTTGCGGCAAAGGAGAAAGTTGACCTGCACAAAGGGCTGCTTTTGACTGGGCCAGTGGGCTGCGGCAAAACATCGATCATGCGCATCCTGTCAAATTTCAGTCTGCCTGATCACCGTCCGTTCCTTAAATCTTCCGTGCAGATAAGCCTTGAGTTTGCGGACATGGGCAGTGACGTGATCCTGAAATATAGCAGAAAGGCATTCAATCCATACAGGCGCATGCCGTATGTTCATTGCTTCGATGATCTTGGTCTTGAACCCCTGGTTAGCTATTGGGGCAATAAGATCAATCTCATGTCGCAGATCCTGTTCACGAGGTATGATCTGATGCATTCTCACGGGATGATCACACATGTCATCACGCGATTAAATGCCGCAGAACTGGGGGCGATCTATGGTGATCATGTACGAAGCCGTATGCGTGAGATGTTTAACCTGATTGCTTTTCAACCAGCATCGCGCGATAAAAGAAAGTAGTAGGTTTAAGTTAGATTTAGAGAAACAACGACCGGGTAATCTTGCCCGGTCCTGCTTTAATCAAGGCGAAATTAGGGTAAACCCACCATCTTGTTTTCTAATTGAATATTTACTTATGGCAAAAACAAAAAACGTCTTATTAACGGGTTAAGGTTAGTAAGGCGGTATTACATGAAGAATTTGTAGTTAAAAATAGAAAGGGCCAGACCTTTCTGACCAAGTATCCTGATATGAGCAATGTGGTTCCATCTGCAGCTCAATTGGAGGAAAAATCCAGATTTGCAGCAGCTGTAGCATACGCCAGGGAGATTATTAATGATCCGGTACGGAAGGCAAGCTATAAAGCGCATCCGGGAAGTACGGTGTATCACAGCGCTATTAAGGACTATCTGAAACAAAGATCGTAATGCAGCATAAGCGCCCCGCTGCTTACGATCTTTGTCTACGGCCCAGGCATACTGTAGTTCCTGCTTTTTCTTGCTTTAAGCAGATTTACCTATGGCAGTGTATTATTCGATCCTGGTTAATGAGGTCTATCTTTAGTACGCCGTTCTGTAAGAGAATTTATTTTTTTCCCGTTCCTGTATTGCATGTGTAAAGCTTAATTTGCACAGATGTAAAGTTGACAATGAATCTACAATCATCTGTAAAGCGAATCCTGAACCTCATCATAAGAACTGTAAAGTTTTTTTAGTACCAGGGCGCCTCATTCCTCAAACTGTAAAGTTTTTTCTTTACTAAGACACATTCCCTTTCAGATTGTCTTATCCTGGTATAGGTTTACACTTTTGGTGAGATAATCCGTTTGAATTTTACAATATTAAAAGATAATCCTAAAAAGGTTGTTTTCTTTAGATTTTAGTCCTGGATCAGGTTGACAGTATCTGCTGTTAATCCTGATTTTGGACCATCTTTTTTCTTGGTTCGCCATCTCCTTACTAATTCCCCTTGTTTTGTATGTGCCTGATTCGGAGTCAGATAGTCGCAGCTTGTATGAGGCCTTTGTTCATTGTAGATGCGGATAGTCTCTGCTACTATAGCAGCCGCGGCTTCATAGTTTTTAAATAACCGGTCCAGGCCAAATTCTAACTTTAATATTCCATTTACTCGCTCAGCAATGGCATTTTCATACGGGTTGCCCTTCTCGGCCATACTAATGCCGACGTGACTATCATTAAGTAATTCTATGTAGTTTTTACTACAATATTGTGACCCTCTGTCAGAGTGGTGAATCAGGCTATATTTGATGGGATTCTTTATATCCGATAAAGCCATTTTTAAGGCCTCAATAGGCCCTTCGGCCTCCAGTGATGGATGTAAGCAATAACCGACGATTTTTCTTGAATAAGCATCAGTTATCAGGCTCAAATAACAGAACCGGGAGCCTACCAAAGGAAGGTAAGTAATATCACTAACCCACACCTGGTTAGCCTGACTAAGCTTCAGCTCTTTAATCAGATTAGGATATTTTTTGAAGGGATGATTAGAATCGGTAGTCCGTATTTTCTTACGTTTTCTTTTACGGACAAGCATTCCATTTTCAGCCAACAGATTGAAAAATCGATCCCTGCCTAATTTAATTTTATGATGTTGAAGAGTTTGTGAAAGCATTCTATGAAGTTTTCTGGCGCCCAGTCGCTTTTGTGAAGCTCTGATTTGCTCCGCTTTGTCAAGAACGATGGCCATTTCCAGGCCAAATTGATGATCGCTGTTTTTCCGCTTATAAAAAGCTTGTCTGCTTTTACCAAACAGTCCGCAAACATTACCCAAATCCTTGTCCGGATAATGTTCTTTTACTCTGCAGACGGCTTGGTACCAGGCTTTTTTTGGATCTCAATATTAAATTGTTCTTCAGCAACTTCGATCATTGTCTGAAAAGCAAATGCCTTTAAATTGGCATGTTCCAGCTTTTTACGGAGTTCTTCATTTTGCTTTCTTAAAGCATCAAACTCCTTTTTTTCCTGTTCTGTCATGGCCGTAGATATTATGGGTTTTTCCAAAGTCGTTTGCCTAAGTTCGGAAGAAAAAAGAGAGTACCAATAAGCTATTTGTGGTTTAGTGATCTTATAACGAGCTGCGACCTGGCTCATGCTTTGGTCTCCGGCCATGTAATCGGCTACGACTTTGTTCATGAACGACTGCTCATATTGGAACTGTGGTCCCAGGCGTCCCTTGCGTCCACCTTTGTTCTGATTGTTTGAATTTTGCATGTTTTACACTTTTTAAGGTGTAAACCTATTTCAGGACCTGACAGATACCGTCTTGATACCGCTTTGATACCGCTAATCTTACGTTAATTCTACGTTCGTGAACGTAAGATGAACGTAGGATTAGCGGTATCAAAGCGGTGTCAAGACGGTAAAAAGTTACATTGAAATATAAACCTGAACAGTACATTTTTGTGTAAAAATTGGGGAAAACGGGAGGTGTCAAAATGATCTTTAAGTGATGGCTTTACATGAACTTTGTATGCATGAATTACATGTCTGCTAAGTAGACGCATTCAACACTCAAAATAACTAACATGAAAAACTTAACAAATCCTGTATCCGAATTAAAAACCGTAGTCGGTTTATCAGCTAATCAATACCGGTTATCTCATTTATTCCTATTGGATATACAAGGTGTTCTGATGTGGCTACACCGGCTTGTTTCAGCCTTCACACGTATCCGTTTCGCTTTATCTGATTTTATTATCCATTTGCATGAGGAACCGCCCGTTTTTGATACTTAAAAAAGATGCTATTCGGGAGATGATCCTGGAAGAGAAGATCGTTTACGTGGCTGTGCAGAGAAACTATATATCTCTTAAGCTCCTGGATGGCCGTACCTTTACAATCAGAAAAAGCCTGCAGCAATTCCGGCAGGAAGCTACCCCTGATCTGTTCATTCGCATACACAAGCGATACATTGTTTGTATCAACTATATCAGGTTTGTTGATGCGGAAGTCACTATGGTTGTCGGCGATCCCTTACCCATCGGCCGGGAATACGTAAACCTCCAACGTGCCCCGTCTTTTTACTATCGACATTTCACCAGTAATATCTCGTGATATTCCGTTTTTCATTTTAGCGTGATTTTGTCGATATTTGGTTTACAACCAAATAGTTCCGTTATGTTAACGTTCTCCCCGCCCGATAGATTGACTGTAGGCCAGGCGCTGGCTAAATTGAGAGCAATCTATCAACCCGACAACACCGCTTTTTCACAGGCCCTGCGTACTTCCTATACGACATACTTGAAAACAGAACGGGATCAAAGAGAACTGAGCTTTTTAATGGCATTGAAGATCTGTAAATTTTACAAGATCGATATTCACGATTTGGTCGTCATGCTCAGTGATGAAGAACTTGATAGAAGAGATCAATCTGTTATTAGGGCCCAGGAGAAACGCGACAGGAAGAAGGCGGAGGCAGAAAGTGCAAAAGTGATAGATCTCGCTACCGGCAAAATAAAGCAAGGGATATAATCGGATATCTGTCAGACAGCCGATTTATGTGTGGTGTTGGACGATTTCCAGTTCTGGGGCAAAAGTTCCAGATACTTGTCTTTAGGGTGATCAGTAATTCTTCGCAGCACATCATCCAACCATTTTACAGGATTGACACCTTGTAGACGGCAAGTAGCCAGCAGACTGTAAATAATAGCAGCGCGTTTACCTGCCAGATGAGAACCCGCAAACATGTGGTTATGCCTGCCTAATGCCAGTGGTCGTATTTGTGCTTCCAGTAAATTGTTGTCAGCCTCTAACATTCCATCAGTTGTATAGATCATCAGTGCGTCAAAGCGGGTAAGTGCGTAAGTAATAGCTTTATGCATCGGAGTCCCCGGTATAGTACCAGGAGCTTGTTGTTCCAGCCACTGACGCATTGCTAATAGTACCGGAACGGATTCGGCCTGTCTCTTTTCAGTGATCTGATCATAATCCAGGTTCAATGCTTTACATGCTGCTTCGATGGCATATAAAGGTTTAAAGAAGTTATCTAAAGCATATCCCGCACGGCTGGAGTCATAATTCAGGGCTTGCGTAAAATATCTTCTCACATGCACAAGACATTGTTGATGGATGACACCTGGCTGTTTACCATAGCTGGTATACACCCCATAACCATCTGTCAGCAAGTATCCCCGATACCCTGACAATATTTTCGCAATATCCTTTTTACCTCTTCCTTCCTGATAGGTAAAACCAGCTATGCGCTGAACAGGGGACATTATTGCCCACATCCAGCCTAAATGTGATTTCTTACCCTTCTTGCGGGTGTCATCCAAAACCTTGTAACAACTCTCATCAAAATGAAGATGCCTGCTGCTTAATATTTCCTTAAGAAGTAAATGCCATAATGGTTCCAGTATATCGCAGACCCTATTCGTAAAATAGGATAGCGTGCTATAAGATAGCGTGATCCCATACTGGACAAAACGTCTCTGCTGTCGCCATACAGGCATATGATAAAGGAACTTGTCAATCAATAGCATTACCAGAACACTAATGTCTACTTTACATCTGGGGATAGGATGTTTTGGTAGCGGAGCTACGAACTGTTTAGCATACAAGCCATCTTCACAAGAAGCTATGTAAACAGGTCTCCTGGTAACTTTGACGTACCACCGTAGCGGACTACAAGCCAACTGCCGCTGTTCTTCTATTCGCAAAAGTCTGGCGCCAACAGGCAGATTTTCTACGTCCAGGACAATAATCTCTTCTTCCAACCCTTCAGGAAGATCATGTCGACCACCTCTTTTCTTTGGGGCAATGGTAATACTGGTCCTGATATGAGCGGCTACTAGTTTTCTACTGTTTATGTGACATACACCCCAGTCATCAACGTCCAGGGATAATTTGCCTTGTATCACATCTACCGACATGGGGAGTTCGTTGCTGGTATGACGTTTCTCACTTTTTATCCCATAGATCCATT
Organism: Chitinophaga filiformis; assembly: GCF_023100805.1. Classification (NCBI taxonomy): domain Bacteria; kingdom Pseudomonadati; phylum Bacteroidota; class Chitinophagia; order Chitinophagales; family Chitinophagaceae; genus Chitinophaga; species Chitinophaga filiformis. Next base: position 55,501 of record NZ_CP095855.1, on the reverse strand, counting down.
TCTTTACTATACGCAACTCATGCCGAAGCATATCTAGCTTACTTAACTCTTTATTCTGTTCGTCTAAGTGTTGCTGCTGTGTAGATATCTGTTTATGCTGGTTGGTGATCAGTTGATCATACTGAGATAATTGTTCGACTTGTTGTAGGATTGTTTGCTGATAGCTGGCAAGTTGCAGATCCTTATCGCATAAATACTGATGCTGTCTGATGATCAATTGGTCCTGCTCTCTGAGTAAGTTATCAGTAGTCTCACGATCCTGCTGCAGGAGCAATATTTGCTCCTGTAATAGTACAATTACCTGATCCTTTCCATCAGAGATAGCAGCTTTGTTGTATGTTTCGTGAGATTGTTTCATCAGACACTACCAATAACAGCGAAGGCAGATCTTTGTTCGATCTACCTTCACTGTTAAACAAAAATAATTTGCGCACTGAGATTAATAAAAGATTAAGTGTATTGACGATACTTATGGAAAGATAATCCTTTAAGAATAGATAATAAGTCACTGGCATTTAATGCAACTGCGTTGTTACCTCCTTCCTGCATCAAAAGATCGAACCTCCCCTTATCTAACTTACGATACAGCATCGTAAAACCATTGTGTTCATGCAAGAGTATCTTCATGTGAGTCTTGTCTTTGTTGAGGAATACAAATATGTCATTATCTGTGATAGTCATGTGCATCTCATTTATCACGATTCCGCAAAGTCCTGCAAAACTTTTACGCATATCAGCACTGCCTCCATATAAAAAATACCTATACCGGTCTGTAAACAATATTATGTTGCTCATGCCAGTAACGATTTGAGATAATCAGGGCCAACTGGCTGGTAAAGACAAATATCTCCCACTTTGGCAAATAATCGTTCTTCCGGTAAATCTCTAGCGGGAAGTGAAGAAATGATTTCTATAAATCCTTCTGAAGGAGCTGTTTTTATGGGTGGATATTTCTTTCGCCAATTGTAAAAGGTGGCATCGCTTATATTATGAAGTTCGCAAAAGTCCTTAACTCTCATTCCTCCCTTATCAAACATATCCATCAAGCCACTGATTTCACTCTCCGTGCGACGCATTTTAACCGGTTTGTTTAATTTGCTGCTCATAGTTTTTTTTAGCAGCAAAATTAATGGGCAGAACACCTATGACCTATGTGGGGCAGGTTGTTGGTTTACGGGAATACAGGGAGGAGTTTTTCAGTCATTTCCGGGTTTGTTAGTAAGGCTGATATATTCCCATCCTCACACTTTTGCAGTTCGTCCTCACGTATTTGCAGTTCGTATACAGGGATTTGCAGGTGGTACACATGGGCCGAAATGGCGTTGTTAATCGTGCTAATATTGTGTCAGCAATCGCGATCAACAGGGCTGCGCCTAAAACAGGAGAGGGGCGCCTCCTGTTTGACCTGGTGATCATGATTGTGATTAAACAACATTTTTAATCACTAAAACTTATCACTATGGCATATGTAAAAGCAAACCCATTCACGAAAGGAGTATCCGGTACAGTCGGAGATATGATGAACTTTCGTGTCAGAAAAGGAAAGACGGTAGTCGCTGTTAAACGGGGTCCCAGTACCAAACCGCCGACTGAAGAACAGCAGGAAACAAACGAGCGATTTATAACCGCATCGTTGTTTGCGCAGGATGCAATGAAAGATCCTGCTATTAAAGCACAGTATCAGAAAGCAGCAAAAGGTGGTCAGACCGCATATAACGTAGCCTTGCGGGATGCCATGAATCCCCCTGTCATTGATGCTTTAGACATCAGTGGCTATAAAGGAACAGCTGGTGACCTGATCGCTGTGAAGGCAAGAGACGTCATTACCCCGGTATCAGTAAAAGTTGCCATCTTTTCGCAGGCTGGCGTTTTATTGGAGCAGGGAGATGCTGTCATTAAAGCAAAGGACAGGCGTTTCTGGATTTATACGGTAACTACTGCCAATGCAGCACTGCCCGGTACGAGGGTAGTTGCTACTGCGGTGGATTTACCAGGTAACGCAGCCGAGAAGACAATCACGATTTCCTAATGCGTAAACCAGCGCCCCGGTCATTGGCCGGGGTGCTTTTTCTTTCACATTGAAATTTATGTATCATGAAAATTCTTAAGCATTTATCCATATTCCCCTCAGCCGCTTCCATCATGAGACGACCACAGGTAGAGCAACCGCCGGTCGCAGACGGAAAGCCTGCTGACAAACTCCCGGATATCAGAATGGTGATCACCGACTATTACAGAGGCGCTATCAACGACGTCATCTATATGATCATAAGAGATGTTGATCATGTAATAGTCAGTATCGTATCAGCCGAGGGAAAGGAAGTTGAAAAAGGCCCTGCGATGAATAGTAGTGGCGTTTGGACCTACCGGACTGCCGTTGCGAATCCTGCCTTTCCGGGTGGAAGGGTGGTGGTAACCGCAGGGAATATGCAGGGATATCAGACCGAGGTGGGAGTTGCGGTTTTTTGAAGATTTGAAACGTCCGGTAGCATTCGGGACGTTTTTTACTTAAAGTTCTTTGACAGGTTTTATTCATTAATGCGATGCAAGCTTACATGGGCGGCAAGTTTTTTATAGTATCCGCTTTCATCGGAGTACTAAATACAACTGATATTAGATCTTTAGGCAAGCTGATAGTTGTATCTCCTTTCTTGAAAAAATAGAAATTATCATTTTCAAAAATTAAATTTATTGTAACACAACTGTCCACAATGTCCCTACTGATGATTGTTCTTTTTATTTCTTTATAACTATCTTCTTTAAAATACATAGTGACTTTTTGAGGGGGAGTTCCTGCATATTCTGATTTTATTTTTTCAAGTAAAAGATTACCAATCAAAATTGAACCGCCGACAAAGCATAAACCAATAGATATATATTGAGGAACCCTTGCTACCTTATCTGAGCTTAAGAATAGTAGGAATATGAAACACCCAAAAAAAATTAATTCATGAACTAATAATAAATGTAAATAAGAAGGGGGGGGAAATACGGTATTTACGGGGTTATAAGGTATAAACGTTACAAAAAAAAGCATGCCAAAGAACGTTGTAAAGATGATTATTGTTAGAAGTGTGTATGTTCCTTTCTTATTTATTTTTAGTATGCCGAATAATATTAAAGGATAGAGCCATGATAGAAAGGAATACTTCCAGGGAGATTCTAACAGTAATTGAACGCATGAAGCAGAAAATATTGCTATTATGACTTTAGATTCATACCCGAGAGTAATTAATTTCTCAATTGTAGGCTTATCGTCTTGTGATAGTTGATCAATCTTTTGAAATGTGATTATCGGAATTGGAGCCAAAAGGAAAAATGAAAGAAATCCCACTTGGATAACTTTGCCATCAAGCGCTGGAATGTAACTAACTCCATTGGAGTTCAGAAATGACGTTAAAGTTATAAATCCTGTAGTATATACTAAGACTGCCAAGAGAGGTAAAAATGTTGCTAGGGATTCAAATTTTTTCATTGTAAATTGTAATCGCAACTATTTATCGTTACAGTTTCAAATCTTCTGACACTTCTAACATCGTCATACGAACGATGAATCATTTATTTCTTTTGAAATCCCCTTTGAGCTTTGGGAGGGCATTCCAAATAAATAATGATTCAAATTAGCGTCAGATCAAGCTTCAGCTACATTGTACAAGCCGTCACATTAAATCTAACCTATTTCAGCTAGAAGGTAAAAAAGGTTCATATCTTAATCGTAATCCTAATAATTCCCCACTCCAATCCTATTATAGATCCCTAAATATTATCAGTTCGCAAATCCCATTTATTCTTTAGATTTCTCCTTCTTTCCACTAAAGAACAACTTCTCTATTTCTGATTCAGAGAATACAGGAATAAAAATATTCTTGTAATCTGTATTCATTAAGTGAGAGATCAAAATTCCTCTTGCTGTTGAAATCGTTAGCCCCATAAGGTGGAGCATCAGTCTATCATGAATTTCATACGTCTGGGGATCTGAATTAGAAACGACAGCCTCTTCAAAATTCAAAATATGATAATTCATTCTTAGAGAATATTCTAATAACTCAATATCCTTGTCATTAAAGAAGTTGGTTCCAAAATCGATCTCAATTATTTGTAAATTCTTATTGACTTCAATCTTATTAACGAACTTGACTTTTAGCTTTGTAAGATCAATTTCCTGCAGCTCTAAAACTTCCATACTCTTATAGCTAAAGCTCAAAGTCTTAGCAAAGTTAATTCCATATTTTACGTCAACTATATTTTCAGTAGATGGCATCTGAAGAAGTCTTTTTGGTATTTATCGTACTTGTTTGATGAGTGCCTAGATCCAAAACAATTATAGGTCTGTCCTTATAATGTCCATCACACAGGTCCAGCTCATCATCTTGTATATATTGAGCCATAGGTTCATATCTTATGACTGGTATCCTATCACATGCCAATGATAAATCTACAAGTTTGCTTATCTTATGGTCAAAATTTCCATTTAAAATCTGAGAAATATACCCTTTTGTAACACCCAGTTTTCTGGCCAAATCTTCAATCGTTAGGTTGTTAGCCTCCTTAAAATCTGTCACCATTTGGAAAAGCTCCAATTTGATTTTTTCTGTCCAATATTCCTTCGACTGTAATAATTCGCTTCTTTCCATAACCTATTATTTAAGGTTGTCTAAAAAATTTCTCTTGAGATGTCTAAATTGACTTATGTCAGAATCCTGTGAATTTTTATATCCACAGAAAATAACTACTTTGCTACCAGGCTGTTGTATAGCATAAATTCGAAGATTTTTTGACTTAAATTCGTATTCTTTGACTGTTTGTTTTCTAGGTGTGATATCTCTCATTTTTTCTTTAGGAAGTGTACCACCATTGGAGCAATGATCCATTATCGAAAGCAGCGTTCTTAATTCCGCTTGATACTTGTTTTCAAGATTGCTTTCAAATTCAGCAAGTTGGAATACACCGTTAATTGACAAGTCATAAAACTTGTGTTGTCTTGATTTAATTGCTTCAATTTGTCTTAACTCAAAAATACTACTATTTTGTTTAGTCACAACTAAACTTTAAAAGTTTTATAATAAATTAAATAAATTATCAGGCATTAATAATTAAGTATAATTTTTAATATAAAGATACTCTGCCCTCATTTTTCTGAGAAACTATAATAATTACTGTTGCGCCTGACAGATTTCTATAACATTTGAATGAAAATATTTTTACTTCTTGGGTATATTTCACTTTTCCAGCCACTTATAGATTGGTTCAGGGTTATGTACAACATATGCATATATTATAGTTTTAACACAACTTCCTAGAGTCGGTTCCGAGGAGAGAGGTTCGTTATCTTTGCTTCTCGCAAGGTAGAGTCGAGCAGTGGCGCATTTAGACAATAGTCCATGTCTTCCACTACCCGTCACATCAAACACGGCATGCACATTTGGCGCACTGCGCTTTCCTAGGGATGTATTATTAAGGTCCTTTCGCCTATCGCGCTTAGGATATTCAACCGAAACCTTTCATCTTTTGGCCTTCGTCAAATAGCGGCAGATTTTCCTTGTCAGCCAATCCTCTACATACCAAACCGTTTTACCGGAATACTTTACCCGACAGTATTGAGCCTAGCCCTGCAGTATTGGATATATATCCCGAACCCGGTTAATGGTTGTGATTCAATACACTTAAAGAAATCCCGTATCTTTTCATTAGACTAAGCCTCGCTTCCATCTTGGGGCGATAATTTGTTCGTTGTTTTCCCTTCAATGATTCTATTTTCCTAAAACCGAATCTTAAAAATGTAAAACATTCTCCTTTGTTTAGATCGATAAGTTTTGTCTTTTTTCTGCATTTAGCTCAGCTGTATTTCGTCTGCCTTGCGCTCTATATAAATGACTCCATGCCTCCATTCCAAGCAAATATCTTGGTGAGATAAAAAGCAAGCTTTTTGCTATAGGCAAGCGCATTAGAAAGAGCACCGAAAAGTACTGGGTGACTTTATCACTTGCATAAAAAGTTCAAGAGAAGCTGAAAGTATAGGCAACTGCGATGTCGTAAAGCAATTGATAGTTTAGACGCACTGAAGCGCGCGCCCCGCCTGAAGAATAAAATCCCCTACTGCAAGGTACAGGGGTAGTTATCTGGATACCTTAACAGCTCTTCGGGGATTCCTTGAACTCAAAGAAAGGCACGCAAAAGCAGGCACTGAACAAAGCACTGAACCAATGCACAAAGTGGTAAAAGCAGTTTGACTTGGTGCAGGTTATCCAATGTTATGTCAATGAACAAAGCGACGGCTTCAAGCACAACTTACCAAAGCTGTTGCAGTATCCATTTATGAAGGAGTAATTGACCAAGTTTGCTAGGATAGGAGGATATGCGTGATTAAACATTTTTTAAGTCTTCGTGGATGGAGTATTTTATCGAATTTACAGCCACCTAGTACCCAAATGTCTCAGAAGTGTTGAAATTTGTAAAACCATTCAATTTAAGCCGAAAATAGTTTACCACCAAGCAAATTTATTTGATCAGTTGTCACTAACATCCGCTATTATCTTCTCTTTAGCTTCATCGCAGAAAGGCAACAAATAAAATATCCTTGTGCCTAAAAGCATATCATTAACATCTTATTAACCTTTGAGTCTGGTAATAATTATATCTTTTTATCAAACAAAATTTGTATTGTATGAATCAGGCGATTGTCACGTTAAAAAAAACAGTCAAAATTGACAAAGATGAAGTAAATAATAATTTGAAGGGGATATTTGAGTTGGTTAACAAATTTTTTGAAACCAATTCATCAATAAAATCCTTAAAAGTAATTGAAGAGAGTTTTAGGAATAAAGCTATAAGCAGCGTTAATCAAATTATTACATCCGACATAAAGAAGTATATCGGAAGCCTGACATCCCAGTTAGACTTTGAAAGCCACACCTTTAGTGAAGTTACTATAGATAAAGACATTCCAGAAATGACAAGAGTTGAAGTTGAATTAATCAGTTCTAAATATACGATTCTGGACAGCGTAGGAAATAAAATACTTTTAAAAAAAGGTGATTTGCGAGATGTATTAAAGCAAAACGAACCGACTATTGCTGATTTATTCTTTTTAGAGATAACACCCGAAATTGGGTTCAAGACCTATATTCCTTATTGATGGAATTCATATTGATAGAAATAAGCCGTCTCAAATGAGGCGACAGCTTATTTCTATTTCCCAAAAAAAACAAAAGTAGTTTATCCCTTAATTGGTTATAGCGTATCAGTTCAATTTGGATAAATCATTACAATTAAATATTCGAGAGTGTAAAATAGACTGTGTCAAAGGTTAAAAATTATTTCAGACCTTTAACACAGTTTTTTTTTATGAGCAACAATGATCAATTTGATTATGACGGCCTCAAGAAAAAGGCCCTAGAGCAATTTCGCTCAGGAAAATCTCTTTTTGGCAAGGATGGCGCCTTTGCGCCCTTACTGAAAGAGTTTCTGGAAGCAGCAATGGAAGCTGAACTGGATGAGCATCTGGATGATGCGCAACGTGACGCTGGCAACCGTAAAAATGGTCGTACTCCCAAACGACTTAAGACAGCAGACGGTACCATTAATATTGAAACACCCCGTGATCGTTCCTCGACGTTTGATCCGCAAATTGTTAAAAAGCGAGAGACCATCCTTGCGGAGAGTCTTGAGCATAAAATTATTGGCATGTATGGGCATGGGATGAGCTTCCGCGATATTTCAGCCCATATAAAAGACATGTATGATACCGATATTTCTGCTGCTACGCTTTCTGCTATAACCGATAAGGTTATTCCCCTGGTAAAAGAGTGGCAGAACCGGCCTTTAGAAGCCATTTACTGCATTGTTTGGCTTGATGCTATGTACTACAAGGTTAAAGAAGATGGACGTGTTATAAATCGCTGCGTTTACAATATTCTGGGAATAAATGCTGAAGGCCGTAAAGATTTGTTGGGTATGTATGTTTCAGAAAGCGAAGGTGCTAATTTCTGGCTGAGTGTGCTTACAAACCTGCAACAGCGGGGTATATGTGATATACTGATTGCCTGCATAGATAACTTAAAGGGGTTCGCAGAAGCAATAGCCACGGTCTTTCCCCATACAGAAGTCCAGACCTGTATCGTGCATCAGATCCGAAATTCACTTAAATATGTAGCTAGCAAGGATCAAAAAGCATTTATGGCAGATCTGAAGCCTGTTTACCAAGCAATAAGTAAAGATGAAGCAGAGCAACAGTTGGTTGAACTGGAGGGCAAATGGGGTAAAAAGTATCCTATAGTCATTGAATCCTGGAATCGTAATTGGGATAAGCTCAGTACATTTTTTAAATATCCGTCCGCGATCCGAAAACTAATCTATACAACCAATACCATAGAAGGCTTTCATCGACAGATTCGTAAAGTAACGAAAACAAAAGGGGCATTTACCTCAGACATGGCGTTGCTAAAACTCATCTACCTGTCGACTCAGAATATACAAAAGAAATGGACGCAACCACTGCAGAATTGGAGTATCACCGTATCTCAGCTCTCTATTATATTTCCAGATAGGCTAAAATTGAAGCTATAAAAAACCTCGTTACTGAATGATATTTTTTGCATCTTTGGATCACAGACCAACTGCAACAGAAAAAATATCATTCAACAACGAGGCTAGTACTTAAATATTATTGACACAGTTTATTTTACAGACCCAAATATTCCCTATCTGGTAACTATAATTTGTTATTCCTAGTTATATTGTGCGCGTTAGTCTTTTATGTTAACCTACGTTATATGACACCTAGAGCCCCTTTACTTCCTGCTGATTTTTTCAAAAACATCTGGGATGACAAAGAAAGTAGGATTTGTTTAATGCTATCCGTACTAATGGCTGGAATATTATTATTTGTTATAATAAAGCTCTATCCCTTCCCTAATTTTTTACCGGATTCATACTCTTACATCGACGCCGCATATAACAATGTAAATATAAACATGTGGCCGGTTGGCTACTCCAAATTCCTTCGCTTAATTAGTGTATTTAATCGTTCGGACACGGGACTGGTTATTGTCCAATATGTTTTGTTGCAGCTGGCTATACTCTTTTTTTTATTCTCTATAAAATACTTGTTGCAGCCTGGCAAATGGACAATGAGAGTGTTATTTGTCTTTCTTGTCTTAAATCCACTCTGGCTGTACATTGCTAACTTTGTATCAAGCGATGCTTTGTTTGCGACATTCAGCCTGTTATGGATAACAAGCCTGTTTTGGATATTATACCGCCCCACTATTAAGATGTTTGTCTTCCAGGCCCTGGTGCTGGGCTTTGTATTCTCCGTGCGTTACAATGCCTTGTATTATCCCATTGTAAGCATCCTGGTAGTGTTACTGGCGAAGGGAGCTATTAAGGAGAAGTTGTTGAGATTAGCTATTGTTGTTATTCCTGTTGGCTGGTTCTTGCTTTACACAACGCTTACATTTAAAGAGAGATTGGGTGTGGCCACATTTTCCCCTTTTGGTGGCTGGCAAATGGGAAGTAATGCCTTGTTTATGTATGCGCATGTTCCGCCCACTAACAGGGAACCTGTCCCAAAACAATTCGCAAGAATTCACACTATTACCATAAAGCACATGGATTCGCTCAACCGGTTGAAGCAGCGACCGGATCAGGAACTGGGCATCTACTATTTATGGGACGATAAAGCTCCTTTAAAGCTGTATTTGTTTGATAAATACAAAAGAGACAGCACGACTCCCTACCTCAAGCGTTGGGCATCTGTGTCAAATTTTTATGGACAGTATGGTTCCTGGCTGATCAGGCAACATCCCGGTGCATTCCTCCGATATTATATCTGGCCTAATTTTATAAACTATTATTCCCCACCTACAGAGTTTTTAGGCATATACAATATGGGAAGTGACACTGTCGATCCTGGCGCAGTGAATTGGTTTGGTTATAAGTCGAACAAGGTGCATCACTTCTCTAAAAACAAGATCATTATTCTCACTGCTATATTCCCGCTCTTACTAGCCATGATCAACGTCATATTCTTTTTTGGATTTATTGGTTTTGTTGTCCTTGGCGGTTTTTCAAAAGTTAGTCCTTATTACCGGACAGTATTATGGATCATGCTGCTGATATGGCTCAGTAACCTGGCATTTAGTGTTTTTGCATCACCGATTGTGCTGAGGTATCAGGCTTTCCCATTCATCTTCACCCTCGTATTTGCCGGTTTATTGCTGGAATTTGTGATCGGGCAAAGCTTCCAGGAATCCAAGCCTGCAAAAGAGGAGGATGTTGAACCAGTCGTTGACCCGGCGGTATAATTTCCGCTTTCTCCTAACAATTCAGAACGCATACTGTGGTATTTTAGAATAGTTAACCACGACCCTTGAGGCGCCCTGTTTTACAATTATTCAATGCCATATTATGGAATCTAAAAGAAATGCCATTATCATAGGAGCGGGCCCCGCAGGATTGACTGCCGCTTATGAGATGTTACAACGCACTGACATTATCCCCATCATATTAGAAAAAAGCGGAGATATAGGTGGTATCTCAAAGACCATTAATTATAAAGGTAACCGCATGGATATTGGCGGGCACCGATTCTTTTCCAAATCCGACCGGGTAATGCATTGGTGGTTAAATATTCTGCCTTTGCAGGCGGGTAGTGAAGAGTCTTTTAAGATCAGGTATCAGAACAAGTCCCGGGATATCAATAGAAAGGACCTGCCTGAGAACCTAAAAAGCAATGATCCTGACAAGGTGATGCTGGTACGTAAGCGCTTGTCCAGGATTTACTTCTTGCGCCGCTTCTTTACTTATCCGATTACTTTATCTATAGATACACTCAAAAAATTAGGAATAGGCAGGACCATTGCTATCCTGTTCTCTTACCTCTGGGCACAGTTGTTCCCTCGCAAGCCCGAAAAGAGCCTGGCTGATTTTATGATCAACCGCTTTGGGAAAGCTTTATACCATCTCTTTTTCAAGGATTATACGGAAAAAGTGTGGGGAGTTCCCTGTGATGAAATCCCCGCAGAGTGGGGCGCACAACGTATCAAAGGTGTAAGCATTCGCAAGGCAATAGAACATGCCGTGCAGGAACTCAGTAAAAAGAAGAAAAAATCAACGGTGGATGTAGCGCAGAAGGATACGGAAACCAGCCTGATAGAACAATTCTTTTATCCCAAGCTAGGACCTGGTCAATTATGGGAAGAAGTTGCCCGCCAGGTGCAGGAAATGGGGGGCATTATTTACATGCATCATGATGTAAAGCATATATATACCGACAATAATAAAGTAACGGCTGTTACTGCTGTCAATAACCAAACCGGTGAAGAATTGTCCCTTACAGGGGATTATTTCTTCAGCACTATGCCGGTAAAAGAGTTAATCGGAGGAATAGTAGGAGAGGTGCCTGAGCCGGTTAAAGATATCGCCTCCAAATTGCAATATAGGGACTTTATTACCGTGGGCATTCTGCTCCGTAAGCTTTCTTTCCTGGATAAACATACCGGGGAATGGAAGCCCTTGAAACTGGAAGATACCTGGATCTATATACAAGAGAAAGATGTAAAGGTGGGAAGGTTGCAGTTATTCAACAACTGGAGCCCCTATATGGTTAAAGACCCGGATACCGCCTGGGTAGGGATGGAATTCTTCTGTAATGAAACAGATGATTTCTGGAAATTACCTGATACGGAAATCGCAGCTTTAGCCATTAGAGAACTGGAAAAGATCGGCCTGGCTACATCAGAGAATGTGCTGGATAGCACTGTGCTGAGAGTTGAAAAGACTTACCCGGCTTATTTCGGTGCTTATGCCCATTTTGACAAGGTAAGGGCTTATACTGATCAGTTGGAAAACTTATTCCTGGTAGGCCGAAATGGCATGCATAAGTACAATAATGCGGACCACTCCATGTTGACTGCCATGGTAGCGGTAGATAATATCATAGAAGGAATCACTACAAAAGATAATATCTGGGCTATTAATACCGAACAGGAATATCACGAGGAAAAATCCGCAGATGCGGCGCCTTTAGCTGCAGCGCCTAAGCGTGTTCCTTCCTTCAAAGAATTCCTCTGGGATTTGCCCTGGAATAAAGCGTTGGTTTGGTTTGCTGGTTTAGCCGTCCTTGTGCAGTTCTTCATCTTCAAACATCTATATCCATCCGCAGGGTTTATTGATGGAGATTCTTATGTATATCTCGAATCTGCTTATGGGAATTTTAGTATCAATACTTATCCGATTGGCTATTCGAAATTCCTGCGTTTCTTCAGTACACTGACAATATCTGACACAGCATTGGTGGGATTTCAATATTTACTGTTACAAGCCAGTGCACTGTCACTTGTATTTACCCTTGCCTACTTCTACAAACCCGGAAAAGTTGCATTCGGAGTGCTCTATGCCTTTATGGTATTTAACCCCGTGTTCCTGTACATGGCAAATTATGTATCCAGCGATGCCTTGTTTTTGAGCCTGAGCCTGATATGGTTTACCCTTTTACTCTGGATCCTCCACAGACCAAACAAGACATTGATCATTTTACATGCGGTAGTTATTCTCCTTGCCTTTACAGTAAGATATAATGCCCTATTCTACCCAATTGTCGCCGGACTGGCATTTATTATCAGCCGGCAGCCCTGGAAGCAGAAGGTGGTAGGCATTTTGTCTAGTATCATTCTCATAGCAGGGTTTGTGTGGCATACCAGTAACCAGTATGATCGCTTAACAGGTATACGCCAGTTCTCGCCTTTCAGTGGTTGGCAGATGGCTAATAACGCCTTGTATGCCTACCGTTTTGTACAGGACCAACCTCCACCGCCGATGCCGGCTAAGTTCAAGCAGCTGGATAAAATGGTACGCACATATTTTGATACTACCAGGAACATCTTTATGCATCAGCAGGAGATGCTAATTGGCAACACCTGGTACATGTGGGACCCGAAATCACCCCTGCAGCAATATATGCATCGTCAGTTTAAAAAGGATTCAACTGCACATATACTAAAGAAATGGGCAACCGTAGGCCCTCTTTATGCGGAATACGGTGCATACCTGATCAAGCAATATCCTACTACGTTTGCCCAGTATTATTTAATACCCAACACCATGAAGTACTATGCTCCACCGGTAGAGTTCCTGGATACGTACAACATGGGTAAAGACAGTATAGCCCCAATTGGGCAAATGTGGTTTGGCTTTGAATCCAGGAAGCTGAAGATGCATTTTAAAGACCTGAAGGTTACAGTACTCAGCTTTTATCCTATCCTTGTAGGCGTAATGAATGTGGTGTTCCTATTCAGCCTGGTAGGCTTTGTGATACTACACGGCATCAAATACAACAGGACCTTATCAATAGGCTTGTTACTTGCCTTCGGCCTTTGGATTATAAATTTTGGATTCAGCGTATTCGCTTCCCAGATCGCATTACGCTTCCAGATGTTACCGATATTAATATTTTTCTCCTTTGGATTGCTACTGCTGGATTATATCTGGAAGGCAGCCAATAATAAAATACAATCGTAATGAGATCGTTATTGTTAGTCTTGATACTAGCCGGAATAGCCAGTTGTACGAAATATAACCGCGCTTTGCCTCCAGGAATTGATAAAGACCTACCGTCTTTTAACATCCAGTTATTGGATACGACTGTCAAATTAAATACTGCCAATATTCCCAAAGGCAAACCCATAGTGTTGTTCTTCTTTGGCCCTGATTGTCCTTATTGCCAGGCTCTGACAAGGGATATCACCAAGCGGATGAGTGAGTTAAAAGATGTACGTTTTTATATGGCTACTATGGCGGACTTTAAGGAAATCCAGATGTATGATACGCTGTTTAAGCTGGATCAATATAAGAACGTGACAATTGGGAAGGATATAAAAGGCTTTTTTGTTACTTATTACAAAGCACCTGGCTTCCCATATCTGGTAGTTTATGATAAGAAGAAGGAGTTTAAGCAGATAGTGATTGGAAGCGTGGGGGTGGATTCGTTGAAGAAGGTAATAAACTCTTAATATATAGCGCATTGTTCTTATGAAACTATTCACTGATCCTTCTGATATTTTGTTGGAATTCTGGGAAAGAAAAGCTTATAATCCCGCACCGTATAATGAAGTAAAAGGCTTTTTCTTCACAGAGGAAGAAGAAGCGAATAACCCTGATGGTATAAATCTCTTTAATCATTTCCTGAACTTACTGGAACGGGATAGTTATATGGTACATTCCAGCCATGAATATACCAACCCTGATGGTACGCCAATGAAGATATACTCGCTTACTCCTTTAGGTATTGAACTTGGTAAACGCTTAGTGATGTAGTTGGATCTGTGTTTAGAATATAGTCGTTATGCAAGATGTGACAACAATGCAGGACGCCTCCTGTATTGTGTATGTAAACTTGTATTCGCGATATTTCTTAAAGTAATAGTGGATGATCCACGTGTTCGTACTGTCGAGATATTTGTAGTGGTTATCTCAAAACATGTTGTAGTAAAGAATGATGCAGCTTGTGATGAAGTGCAGAATGGTACAGTTAATGAATATACGCTTCCTAATATGGTAATGGAATTGGTGTACAGCCATCAATGAATCAGCAGTAAACTGTATAACCCAGTATAGTAGGGCACCACATAGAGATGAAAGGTATTATCTTCATGCATTTTCATTTCCTCTATGCAATCGATATTTTGGATTGCGTTTAACTGGCCCAATCAATTTTTTATTGTTTTTTGTTTTTTATTTTCACTTTATTTTATCTTCGTGCATCAGAATGAAGACCGAACATTCTTTAAATTATTCGGTGAATGATGTTTTAAATCAAACATCAGACGTTTTTTGCAATGCGAGTTGTTACTTGAGGATTAGATACCAGTTGCGTAGCTGGTAACGTCAGTTTATGATTTAAAACATTTTTATGAAACTACAACTACAATTCTCCGAGCCCACCAGGGCTATAACACGACTAGCTATTGATTTATCATTTTCCGGTGTGTATTCCGGAGATGCTGACCAGCAGAACGGTATCTTGACCACCCGCTTTGACAAAACTTAATTCCTGCCGAAGGCAGGCCTTCCATACTTTTTGTGGAAGATGTATTATTTAAAACAAAAATAGGTAAAATCGGACTAGTTACTTTTCAGTTTCCTCATAGATTCTCCTTGTAATTCTATTCTGTGCGCTTTATGAACCAACCGGTCTAGTATCGCATCTGCAATCGTGCTTTCTCCAATCACATCATACCACATACTGACAGGCAATTGAGAGGCAATTATGGTTGATTTACGCCCATGTCGGTCTTCAATAATTTCCATAAGTGTATTACGGTTGTAATTGTCTAGAGGTTGCAAGGCAAAGTCATCTAATATTAAAAGATCATATTTCTCTATTCGACTAACTTCTTTGTTATATGAACCGTCGCCCTTAGCCGTCTTCAAGCGAGAGAATAGCTTCTGGGTATTAAAATATAAAACACGATAGCCTAACTGGCAGCCTTGATGCCCCAAGGCTGAGGCGACGAAGCTCTTGCCTACACCAGATGCACCGGTTATGAGGAGGTCCTCCTTTTTCTTTATAAAGATACATTCAGCTAATCGCAATAAATGCGTCTTGTCCAGATTTCGACTTTTTGTAAAATCAATTTCTTCAATGGAGGCCTGATAGCGGAACCGCGCATTTTTTAAAGATCGGCCAATCTTTCTGCCTTCTCTGTCTTCCCACTCAGCCTGCACGAGTATGTGTATAAACTCATCGTGAGTGATGGATTCAGAACGAGTATTGGATAAGACTGCTGAATATGCCTGGTTCATGCCATGCAGCTTCATTTGACCTAATTTTTGCTTGATTACTTCTTGCATAGTATGGTGTTTTACAAGGTGATTACTGATAGTGTTCTTTCCCTCTTATGTTAGTATGTTGGGGCAATGAGGCCTCACTTTGATCACTGTCTGGCTCGAATAACATTTCCAACCCTCCATCAAGGATCTTCTTGACAGTTTTATAGTTATATATCTGGTAAAAGGTGGCTCGTTCTATCGCTTTTATCAGACGTTCTTTGCCCGCCTTCTTTGCCAGGGATAATATCCCAACACAGCTGCGATAGGCTTGCTCCGGATATTTCTTTTGCTGCAGGATGGTTTCTATGTAGGTCCTAACTTGTGGGCCGATACTATCAGCCCAGGACAGAAACTTTTCAGGCTTCCAATCAGCGACAAACTGGTGACTCGAGGGAAGATGATTCTGATCTGTTGTATAGCCAAACGGCTTGTATCCCCGAATGTGGAAGGCAATCCTCTCGTTATTGATAAATATATGTACCTGATCACGGGTATAAATGGCCTTGACGTCTTTCCCTATAAAGCGGTATGGCACACTGTAATAATGCTTTTCCAGCTGTATGTGGCTATTCTTCATAACTCTTGCTGTCTTATATTTCCGAAGCTGGTAAGGGGTTGCAGGTAATGGCTGGAGCAGGCCTGCTTCATGCTGTTCGAACTTTTGCCTTCTACTAAATGGTTCCTTATGAAACATCTCGTTATTATGCTTATTTAAGAGCTCTAGTATGGAGCTATTCAGCTCATGCAATTCAAAGAATATCTTATCCCGTAATGGAGCGAATATGCGTTTATAGACGATGTTAACCGCGCTTTCTACCAGCGCTTTATCCTTAGGTTTTCTACTGCGGGCGGGGTAAATAGTTGTCTGATAATGATTGGCAAATTCGAGGAAGCTTTCATTGATTTCCGGTTCATAATTATCCGGTTCAGTCACGGCAGACTTCAGATTATCTGTAACAAGGGCTTTGGGCACACCTCCAAAGTATTTTAATGAGTTGGCTGTTGCTTGCAGAAAGTCCTCCTTGCGCTGGCTATTTAATGCCTCTACGTAGGTTAATTGGCTAAATCCTAATATGCACACATATATCTCCACATCTCGTACTTCTCCTCCGTCTCTATCAACCACCTGCAATCTCTTACCGGTAAAGTCAATATAGGCTTTGTCCGCAGGTGTATGATCAAAATGCATAGTTGCAGAACGATGTTCCAACCAATGCCTGTAATAATCGCAAAACTGTGTGTAAGCGTATCCATCCGGATAGCGGGATTTGTATTCCGCCCACAGCAACCATCGTGTAACGCCAGTTCGCTTCAATTCCTGCTCCATCCAGGCAAACATTCCCTCCAGATCCTGAAAGCGCGATTTCCCAACTGATGTTGGTTCCGCAAATATCTTTTCTAGGTCATGTTCCTCCATCGCTGCCAGCTGTTCCAATTCCAAGCCCTTCTGCTCTGCTAAGCGAATGTACTTTTTGACAGTGTTGCGAGAGACGTTCATTACGCGGGCAATGGCTTCCAGGGCCATGCCATTCCTGCGATGCAAGAAGATCTGTTTTAGTTTAGTCATGCTGATAGTTTCTCCGGCCATCTTCCGTGGGGTTTTGTATCCCAAAGCAAACAATCCTGGAGGAACTAGAGGTGGTCAATATGCCGTTCCGGCATGTTGACCACCTACGTTAATTAAGTTTATGTCGTTCCGGCATATTGACCAGCGGTACTGGCTGATTATCAATTATTAATATCAGTAAAGGCCGGAAAGGTGGTCAAGATGAGCGTTAGGGGTGGTCAACATCAAGCGTAATACACATCCGGAGCTGGAAAGGTATACCAACCATTTTACTAACCTTATTTATTAGCCTTTTTCGGTATGATTCAATTTTCACGAAAACGGAATCGGGAAAGCATGTCTGTAACTTTGAGTAGTCGTGCTATAATGATAATTCTGACGTTTATAATTGTCAGCATTTGCATTATCTGGAAAGGACCAGAATTTCTACCCATCCTTCTAGAGCGGGTCACTGAATTAACTTCGGCAATAAGGCGGAAATAGACAATATTCCCGTCTATCCTAACCCGGGAGTTCAGTCATATTGAACATCTCCGCATGCGGCTGCGGACGTGTGTGCTGTAGAACTGCTCATGTCCCTTCCTTGGCGAAATATCCGCTATACCCTGGTTTGATTGCTGAAACTACTTTACTGTAATGTCATACTTATCCAGTTGGGACCTCTTGCAAGCGCGCAAAAGGATGCGCGTAAACAGCATAATATAACCAGGTTGGGTCACCCGCGGTTCTGATATCCAGTCTGGCGTGTTTTGCTGCTTCTGCTACTGTACATCCGGAGAAAAGATGTATATAGAACCTGGTAGCGAATTTTAGCGCCTGGAAGTCATCTACAGCAAAGGCGGATCCAATGAAGCAACAGGCTCCAGCACGGAGGAAGGCCGCGGCCCATCCTCCGATATTGGTTAGCCCAAGCCCGGTTTTTGCAGAATAGCAGGAGTTAAGGAATACAAAAGGTGTGGCCCTGCCCAGGTTCCTGGCATCTCCACTAATATGGCTTGGTTCCACTGGTCCATTGTTGAGCTCCATGCGATATTTATTGGCGTATTCACTGGAGCGTATATGACCTATAAAATGGAATCCGTCATATTCGCCGGCTCTGAAGCTATTGATCACTTTAGAAACGGTGGGATCTATTTCGGTTATTTTCATGTAGCTCCGCTTTGATGCGAGTTCGTACAGCATTTCTTTTTCTGCCTGGGCATTAGGTAAATCACTTTTGGGTACGATGATCGCAAGATTCTTTAGTGGTATATGCACAGGCAGTGAAAGCGGGCCGCAACGTACCATGTTGAAACATTCGCATAAGAATGGACCATTCTGTACCGTACCATCGTCGTTTGTCCAGGACATTTTACAGCGTTCCCAGGCAATAAATTCATCAAAGGAATCTACAATGAGCGTTGAGACTTTATCTTTTAATCTATAGAAAGTATCCCTGAGTCCCTCCGGGAACAATTCTTCATAAAATTTCATACCGGTACGACGTAGGTGCTCTTCCAGGTTTTCTTTATGAAATGCAGCCTCCTCTAGTTCTTTTATGCTGTCGTTATAATAATCTTTTATGTCGTAAAGCAAATGTACGACGTCGAAAGAATCACTTTCCTTCTTACCGTTTACGCTGGCTGTATATGAAAACTTTAACTTTCGCTCCTTATTCTTCCACCTGGTCACCTTTATTTTAAGATAGTTATCGTTTGGCTGCCGTAAGGAATGCCATGCTGACATGTGCCGTCCATTGGACCGGTGATGTTTGTCCTTCCTTGCTGCGTTCGTTTTATCACCGACAGTGTTGTTGCCTGGCACCAGAGCGCCTAATGGTTGTGGAGGCGTCTCATTTTTCAACAATTGGATGATCGTGTCTATTGTTCCTTCGTCTGTAAGGAAGTCATCATGCCTTTTGGCGGTACAATCCGGAGCGCCTGCGTATACGACTTTTCGCGTATTACCACTTCCTTCCCGGAAGGCTTGAAAGGCTTCGATGGCATCATTTTCAATACTGATATGAGGCTGTTTCTTACAATATCTCTCCATACCTAAGATAGGCGTCGATTTGATTCTATTTTCCAGTATGGACGCGAGTTGTAGAAAAGAGCGTGGATATACATTGTCGATGAAGATGTCTTTTTGTTCATCTTCCTCTTTCAAAACAAACATACTGAACCCTTCGCGAAGGATACTGGAGCCCATAATAGCCTCCTCAAACAGTTCAAAGCTACAGGCCGGTGCAAGAAAAATTATCTTTCCAATCCTGATTCGGGCAGACTTTAATTTCTGAATGGCTTTTACCAGTTCACAGCCGGCGATGGCGCCTGCAGAATGACAAATAATGTTAATGTCAAAGTGGCCGTTCTCATCAGAGAAATCCTTGATTATTTTAATTAGTTGATGTCCTGGTTTAGGTGTTTGTTCATTATCATTCGGCTGCCAGTAAGTCCTTGCAGTACTTTTAATCCTTTTCCATATTTGATAGCCATATGTTTGGGGATATAACTGCTGGAAAATTTCTTCTACTATCGTAGTATAAAAGTCCAGGTTTACCTCTTTTCTATAGCGTTTTAATACCGCAATGACTATTTCAGCCATTTTGTTACAAAGATCATCTATATAAGTTGATGGGTCTTTGCTTCCTTGTAAAACATTAGGAAGTAGATCAGGCGAAGTTTTTGAAAGTTTGACGGCGTCAAAACTATTGTTTGCAATAATTGCTGTTTTGAGTTTACCCGCAATGTCCCATTTAGACTGATGGAGTTTTTTATCGCTTAGTGTTGATATTGCATTTATATCCAGGCCCGAAAACGGAAATGTAAGCTTTAGTTGTTGTTTGACTTTGGCAAGATTGAATGAAATGATTTTCTTTTTAGCCGATTTAATGTTCATGTGCTGGCAACACATTGTTGTAATGTGCAGTAAGATGTTTTTGAAAGGGGCTGTGTCGCATAAATTGACAAGTCCTTTATATAGATTACCTGAAATATTATCCTCCCAATCACATAAAACAGTATATGTGTCGCAGCTTTTACCAATCTTATTAATATTATTCAGTACAAGATTAAATTTTTCACTATCCTCTATGCCGTCCGTCAGGAATATTGTCATAGAGTCTCTTTGATTTAGCTTTAAATCTGTGCGTATAATTTCCAGGTTGTTACTATCAACTATATTAATAGTTGATTCAATGCCCTCGGGCATCGGCCATTTTGAATGGCATGCTTTAATGATAGTCATGTTCGGGTTTTTGAATAGGGGATTTGTACTCTAATATGAGCACAGCATTCCCTGTCATTAAAAACTAATGAAATAGTACAGGTGTAAGAATTGACAATGACTATGTTCGTTGAACAGGAGAGACTAAATAAGCATTTTTAACTCTAAAGGATTTAAACTTTTGTTCTTTAATGGCTATATAATTATTCTCTGGACTCTTTTTTCGCTTTTTCTTGTACCAGTTTTTGTCTAAAGTATAGTTGGCTGTATTGGCTAAACATAAAATTATTCGCCTTCTTATTAATTCCCTATTAGGATGAAATGTAGTTTTACCAACTAAATCGGATAAAGCCTTAGTGGAATTGCCAGTTGACCTGCTATAATAATTATTGAAACTCCTTTTATGTGGAATATTGGTCGGACTCGCGATTAATTTAAATGAATGGTCTAAATATCCAGGGTATAAGTTATTATAACTACATCTGAAATTTGACTTAGTCCAACTCGAATTTAGTTTTAAACTACTTGAAATTTGATGCCACTTTACACAACCCGACTTGAAATTCAAATTAAATTTTAGATTCTCCCCTTTTCCTTTTTTTGTTGTAATCAAAATTGCTCCATTTGTCTCACTAGATCCATAAATGAATGTTGCATCTGAAATTTGATACGACTTTATACAACCCGACTTGAAATTCAAATTAAATTTTAGATTCTCCTCTTTTCCTTTTTTTGTTGTAATCAAAATTGCTCCATTTGTCTCACTAGATTCATAAATGAATGTTCTATCTGAAATTTGATACGACTTTACACAACCCGACTTGAAATTCAAATTAAATTTTAGATTCTCCTCTTTTCCTTTTTTTGTTGTAATCAAAGTTGCTCCATTTGCTTCTCTAGACCCATAAATGAATGTTGCATCTGCATCCTTTAGAATACCTATACTTTCAATGTCTGAAGGATTAATAAAAATAAGTTTGGATTCTTTAAATAGACTAGCTTTCCAATTCAACTTGGCTTTTTTCTTATTACAACTTTGTTTATTTAAATTAAGTTCCCAAATATCTGCTTGTCGATCCTGGTAAAAATCTTTTATTAGGCAATATTCTTTCCCCAAATACTTGTATTTGTCTCTAATTAAAGTATTTAGATCCTTGATTTTTGATGAATTTTCAAAATTTAGATTAACTAAATTAACTCCTCTAACATTGTACTTTGATAATCCTCGCTCAACTGACCCTACTTCTGGCAAAAAGCCCCGATCCAACCCCAAATTGAAACCAATTTCTTCGAATTTAAATGCAGTTTGAAAGCCCACAGACGGCAATTCAACTACCATTGACGCCGCTAAATGCATTTTAGACAGTGTTTCTACTTCAGAATGACTTACTGTTTTGCAGCTAGAGGCTGTTCGGGCATGAACAGATGCTGCAAATAGGAAAAAGAAAATAACAATAATGTACTTGATCTTAGATGGAATCATGATATAGTACTGTTAAGTTGTTTATTTGAATAACTATTAAAACGTTAGATAATCCTACCTGGATGAAAAATTGTGATGGCAAATGATTGACAGGAAATAGATGTTCCAGACATTGGAACATAAGAGAGTGGCTGGCGGATTGGAATAGCTTTACTTCCTATTGATGGTTATTTTTGTTCCGGATCAACAAAAGTAAAGTGTTCCCTAGCATACTAAAATGATTAGTATGTCAGCATGTATTTTATTTTTTAGCTCTTAATAATCCTAACTGATTGTATAGGTATGGTACCCTGCTTCTTAGTGGTATGCAATGTTACATAAGTAAGCTTTGTTATATGTCAGTATCTCGATTAGCGGAGCTGTAGTTCTCATTGATATGTCGTCGAATTGACACCCAGGTACTCAAAAAAATAATAAGAATTTATTCTGTGAGGTCCCTACTCTATATGAACGGAATATGTTTAGTTAAAGTACTGAAGAAAAGCATTGAAACTGCATTTGATGTGATCTTTAACCGATATCATAAGTGTTTGTATGAGGAAGCCTTTTACCATCTACAGAACGTAAACGAAGCAGATGATGTTGTCCAGGAAGTATTTTTATATCTATGGAGAATTCCCCCAAAGAACCCAGGGCCTCGAACCTATCGGGAGTCGACAGGGTGGGGCGCCTTTGTCTTCAAAACTGATATACGCAATAAAAGTTTGGCTGGATTCAAAAAAACTGATTTATGACCAAAGGAAAGGGTTGGAAGCAGACTATAATAGGTAATGGGAGATCTATTAAGGAGGGTCATAAATTTCTGACATATATCCTGGCCAGGCATGGTCACTGAATTTAGACCTTCATACAAATCACTTGTTGTCTAGAAGATGGCTGTCACACAAGCGGTCAAAAGACTGCAGGATGTCTGTGGTATTGTATATGTTATGCTTGTGTTCGCTGTGTATGCCAAAGTAATTTTAGCCGCTCCGCTCCGGGCTATTGATGTATATGTTGTTGTTATTTCAAAACATGCTGTAGTGAAAAAGGACACGGGATTGGTTGATGTACAAAACGGCACCGTTGAAGAATAAACACTTCCTCCTATGGTAATAGAATTGGTATACCTCCATGCCGGGTTAGCATTGAACTTAAAAGCTTTAAAGGCGAAAGCGCCCGCAATAATTGCCAGCATGGCAATTAAGGAAAGGAAGATCTTTGCTTTTTTCATGACTTTTTGCTGAAACTACTTTAATGTCATAGTTACCCGGTTAGGACTAAATAAAATTTGTTAGTAGCAATGGGTAAGAACCTGTTATCGCCGCATCCACGTAGGAAAGGCTTTGTCTTTC
This sequence comes from Chitinophaga filiformis, assembly GCF_023100805.1. NCBI lineage: Bacteria > Pseudomonadati > Bacteroidota > Chitinophagia > Chitinophagales > Chitinophagaceae > Chitinophaga > Chitinophaga filiformis. The sequence goes on along the minus strand of NZ_CP095855.1, from coordinate 32,085 downwards.
AGGTAATAGTCAAAAAACTCCTGCTGCTTCATATTAAAATCCAACAGACACCCCGGATCAAACAATACATGCCCTTCCCCCTCATATTCCAGCAACCAAACCGGCTTCCCTAATCTTCTCAGTGCTGTAAACAATGCCACCGATTGGGAAAACGGTACGGCTCCGTCCTCTTTATTGTGCATTAATAATAATGGTGTGGTTACCTGGCTGACGGATAAAACCGGAGAGCCTTGTAAATAGGCCTGTGGATCTTCCCAGGGAGTAGCTCCCTGGTTCAGTTGTCCCACCTCAGATATATAATGGTAACTCCTGCCGCCAAATCCCGTTCCTCCATGCAGCCCAAACAAATCTGCCGGGGCGGCAGAGGCCTGGGCTGCCGCAAATAAATTGGTATGGGTGATCAGATAGTTGGTTTCATAACCCCCGAAGCTATGGCCCTGTAAGCCCATCTTTTGCCCATTCACATAGGGTAAGGAGGACAGATATTTAGCGGCAGATACGACGGTGTTAAGAATCGCGGCGCCCGATTGTCCCGTAGGCCGGTAGATATCCGGTATAAATACCAGGTACCCGTTACTGACATACCAGGAAATGTTCAGATCTCCTGTACTAAGTCCTACGCTTGGAAAGAGGAATAGGCCCTTACTCTTTTCCTCATAATAATGGAAAATGACAGGGTACTTCTTAGTACTGTCAAAATCCTCCGGTTTGTACAAGATCCCGGTACCTGTAAGGCTATCGGTAATAGACCAGCGAACAAGGCTTGCCTGCAACCAGTTGAAGCCCTGCTGGGGTTGAATATCCGAAAGACGCCTGAAATGCCGGAAATCTGTTGTGGTGACCAGGTTAGGGGCTTGAGTGGCACTTTGATGCTGAAGCAGGTAAACATCCGCTTTTTGTGCCTTAACAGGTGGGGGTGGCTCGTGTACGGCTAATGCAGGGAAATGATAAACACATGGCTCCATAGCGGGAGGCGAAATAACAGCATTGGCTCCAGCCTTTATATATGTAAAACCATTAAACCTAGTACTATCCAGGCATGTGATCAGCAGGGGCGTATTCAGTTTTAATGTAGGCAGTTCCTGCGAATATACAATGCGCATGGTGGTTTTCTGCTGGCGGCCATACTCGTTCGTGATGTTCAGTGGAGGGAGCTTGCCTGCCGGGTCCAGCTGCCAGATGTCAAATTCATCATACACCAGCACACGGGTATCATTGGCTAACCAGCCGGCCATGCCATAAGGTAGTACTTCCTTCCGGCTGATATGGGTATCAACAAGCGAGTTAAGAATGCCGGCAGAAATATCGCGTGTAATCCCCGTACTGATCTCATAGCTGAAATAATGCTTTGACTGGGTATCGAACCAGGTCACAAACCGTTCTGCAGGAGATAAACAGATTTGGAATGCCTGTTGTGGAGAACGGGTGATATTCCGCCGGCTACCATCACTCAGCGATATCAGGTCATGACCCGGTATCTGCCGGGGATTCCAATAGGCGTCTTCTTCATTCGTCACATTGCAGACGATAGCAAAACGCTTACCAGGTATACCACAGATAGAACTGTCTATATTTTCCAGTTGAATAACATTCCCGCCGGAAACAGGAACAACCGCAGAGAATGGCCCATATGGATCTGGTGCTTGCTGGGAACGTAAACGGGCATCCCGGTAATCCCATAGCCTTAGTTTATCGGTAATAATGGTACTGTCCTGGGCAGTGGCCTCTTTTTTCCTTGCCACTTTGAAAAACAATAAGCGGTCATCCTGGCTAAACTGCAGCATACCATTAGTGGGAGGGAAGTCCCGCTTTCGGGGAGAAACAAGCACGCGGGCGCTGTCCATGTCCTTACTGTAATAATGAACCTCCGCAGCGGCTGCATCGCCGGAAGTGAATACAAGCCGTGTACCCGTATGGTCGAAGGTGATGTTGCCAATATTCTTCTTCGTAGCAATCTGCCTTTGTTGCTTGTTTTGCAGATCCATCCATATGAGGCAATCCCGGATGTGTAACACTAAGACTGTTCCCTGCCGGTTGAAATAACCCGGCAGGGCGTCCGGGTAATAAGCCTGCCGACCACTACGAAGGTTCCTGACAAGCAGGGTATCGCCATATTGTGCTTTTAGCCATTCGCCGTTTCCCTCTTCCGGTAAGATGAAATTATTTACACCAGGAAGGTATTCCACTTCGCTGCCTCCCAATGAAAGAATACCCAATCCTTTTTCAGAAATGAAGATGAGGTGTTTATTATCTGGGGCAAATGCAGCTTCCCGCACGCCGGTGAATATTTTCTTATCATCTCCGTTGATAGCTCTAACTACCAATGTACTGCCCGTGACTTCGGATCCATATGTATACCAGACGTATTTACCATCGTCAGTAATATTGTAATTAAAAAGCAATTCCCAGCTTTTATAAGATGTGTTGGAGATGGATGGCTTTTGAGCCAACAGGGGCAGATAACAGAGGCATAAAATCCAGGCGGCAATGCATTTCATATAAATGGGGTCACTCGTAAGGTAATACAATGTACGGAAATATTACAGCAGCATTCATGCCATGTTTGTCTATACCTGTAAGGTCAAAAAAGGCGTAATAAGATAAACAGTACATCCTAAATAAGTACATGGCCTCCTAAGCAAACACAGAAATATCGCAGTAAATTAGCTAAGGATTATAACACAGGATATCTGTCAACCTAAATCTATTACCTGAGAAAAAGCCAGGGCTATTTTAATTACGAAGATCATTGTTAGGGGGATCGGAAGAAAGTATGATGTTGTCCGGTACACCTTTCTTATGCACCGCAGTTAACAAATATAAACAACAGCTATGTACAAACTACATGGCGGGGAACTTTCCTGTTTTGAACGGTTCAGGAAGGTTCCCTTTTTTATTGCCATAGGGGATCGGTATCTCCTAAATAAATACAGGGCCTCCAAAGTAAACGGCGAAATATCAGGGTACATTAGGTCGCTTTCTACCCCAGTCGTATCATATCTATCAACCTAAAACTATTACCATGAAAAAAGCCAGAATCATTTTAATTGCAATGATCATGCTTGCAGGAATCGGAGGCGCGTTTGCCTTTAAAGCGAGCCGGTTCAATACTTCGCCGGTATGGAGATATACGAAGGAGCTATCTACTTTCGGAACGGTTTACTCTACCAGTACTATATTCTGTACTGCACTCGGTGCTACACGTTATTTAACTACCACAGGTGCAACCACGACAGTTACCTTTAGTATTGGTCCGGCCATAGGCAACATCACTTTGGAGGAAGTGGGAGGAACACATACGTTTATAATAGGTAATCAGCCCTGTGCATTGATCACTACCCGTACTACTGCGGCCATGTAGTGCCGTAGGCGGAACGGTTGAATAATAAAATCCATCATCATGAAAAAAGCTAAAATTCTACTGGTACTGATCCTCGTACTCGCCATGAGCGGCGGCCTGTTGGCCTTTAAGATCACGAGGTTCACCTTAGAGCCTGTCTTTACGCCAACATCTATCGTATATGAAACGGTTGGCGGCAAGGTGTATTATACAACCGGAAGCCTGTGTACGACCACGCCATGGTTTATTACCACTGTTCCCGGTAGCCTGTCCCACGTCTATTACCTGGTCACCAGCCAGCCGATCGGCGTAAAAACATTGCAGGCGGTTTCCGGAACGGAAACGATCACCCGCCAGTTTTATTGGTGCACAACTACGATAACAAACATCACAACAGCTATGTAAGATCTGCATGGCAGGGAGCCTTCCTGTTTTGAACGATCCAGGAAGGTTCCTTTTTATTACCAGGTATTTGCTTTTCGCATTTCTGCCACATCGATCTTCAGCACCTTCCTGTCGTAGGTCATAAACCCATTCTCTTCCGATTCCACATCATAAGGTTGTGTATATATTGCTGCGGATAATCCTTGTTTCTCGTATTGCTTCAGGCGGCCCATCATGTATTTATATCGCTCGGCAAACCTGGCTGCACTCACTTCCACATATCCCCATCCTGTTTTGGGCGCCCATTGATGGCCGGGTGTGATGACGCGCACACCGCCCCATTCTCCCAATACCCTCGCTTTACCTGGTAATGCCGGTGGTATATAGGGCCCGGGATAATAATGCGCATCCGCCACATCGCTACTGATCCATCGGTCGCGTAGGGGCGTGTCGCTGTATACATCCAGGTTCTCTCCCGAATGACCATTGATGATCCGTGAGGGATCGGCCTGTTTCATCCATTCCGTGAGGCGCTGCTGATCATACTTTCCCCATCCTTCATTGAAGAGTATCCACATCACAATGGAAGGAAAATTGTGCAGCTGATAGAGGTTCTCATTGTTCTCCTGTTCAAACTGCGAGGTAGAATAGAAGTCTTCATCCGCACAGGGCACCATGTCCTGCCATACCAGCATGCCTAAGCGGTCAGCATGATAATACCAGCGGTCAGGTTCCAGTTTCACATGCTTGCGGATGGTGTTAAATCCTATCGCCTTCATCATCCTGATATCGAATGCAAGAGCGGAATCAGTAGGCGCGGTATACAATCCTTCAGGCCAGTAGCCCTGGTCAAGTACGCCCAACTGGAAAGTGTATTTATTATTGAGGAACAGGCGTGGCATGCCTGTGCTATCTTTTTGTACGGCTATCTTCCGCATCCCGAAGTAGCTGGTCACAGAATCCACCACCTGTCCATGCCGCCGTAGCCGAATGCGGAGGTGATACAGAAAAGGATCTGCAGGGCTCCACAGGTGTGCAAAGGGAAGGCCAAGGTCCAGCATCCTGTTGGCGGGACCGGAGGTGTGGGCAATAGGCTGGGTGCCTGCATAAGCAATAGCCTCGATCACGGTGCCTGCAGTGTCGGAAGTATTGACCCGCAGATTGAGACAATTGGCATCGACATCAGGTGTCATAAAGAGATCTGTGATATAGACAGGCGGCACTGTCTCCATCCATACCGTCTGCCAGATACCGCTAACGGCTGTATACAGGATCTTCCTTGGTCGCAGGGTTTGTTTACCACAGGGATTAGGCCCCAGGTTGGATGGATCGAGCACACTCACCACCAATTCATTATTCCCTTCCTGTAAAGAGGCGGTAATATCAAATGAGAAATGCTGATACCCGCCCATATGCCTGCCCAGCAGCTTGCCATTGAGAAAGACAGCCGCTCTCCAGTCTACCGCGCCAAAGTGTAATAGTACCCGTTTACCGCCGCGGGTATCGGGTTTTTTGATAGTGCGTTTATACCAGAGTCGTTGTGTCGGCAACAGCGCCCGCTGTACGCCGGATAGTGCAGATTCGATGGGAAAGGGTACCAGTATCTCACCGTCAAACTGCGAAGGCATGTCTTCATCCCAGCGGGTAATGGCATATTCCCAGAGGCCGTTCAGGTTCTGCCATTGAGAGCGTACCATCTGCGGGCGGGGATATTCGGGCAATACATTGTCAGGAGAAACGTCTGCCGCCCACTGTGTATGAACAGGTACGGGCTGCATGGACCATCTGCCGGAAAACCAATCGCCCCCACCAGTGGCAAGGGCGATCTGAAAACAGGGTAAGCATAGGGCAACAAACAAAAGCGTGCTTTTAAACGGTTTCATGTACCTGGGTTAATGCGTGAATGGGGAATACAAATAATGCGATGAGAAAACAATTGGCATGTGTACGTTGGTATATGTTGCGATATATTGGAAATGGTAACATTGTAAGAAAAATGGTCCCGGCTAGAAAGCCAGGACGTTGTTTTCCTCAATATACCATTAAATGTTCTTGTCGTATTTATAAGTCGTTATGGCAACGAAAACGAATAATATTGTTCTTTCTGTATTAAAGTTACGTCATGATATAAAGGGGTTGTTTAGGAGTTAAATAGTGAACTTTGGAAAGAGAGAAAAACCATCAGGAATTGATGCTACTGTTCTTTCTCAGTTCACGGGGGCTCATTGAAAAGCGTTTCTTTACGGCGTAGGAGAAGCTGGAATAATCCGTATAGCCGAATTCTTCAGCAAGGTCCTGAAGAGGCACAGCCGTCTCGGTGAGCTTGCGGTAAATGATACGCATACGCGCATTCTGGAAGAAGTCGTATACGGTAATACCGTGACGGCTCCGGAAGATCTCTTCCAGTTTCTTTTCATTCGTACCGGCAAATCTCGCCAATTGTTTGAGGGTGGGAGGCGATGGTTGCTGCAGATGTTTCAGCAAATGTACCTCTGTCTTCTGGCCTCTTTCATGGTCGGCCGCGCTCAGGCCGTTGGCATCTGTAAGGTAACGTGAAAGCATATCAAGTGATTCAATGATGAGTTCTCCGGTTTTCTGTTCTCTGTATTTTTCGCTGGCTGCCTTAGGTAACTGGCGTTCGGTGATGTCCTGAATAATATTGCGAAGGCGTTCATGGGCTATCATATGCTGATCCAGGAGGGTAATGGTATTTTTATCGTCTAGCTTCTTTAAGAGGTCTTGCACAACCGGGAAACTTTCCTGGTAACTCTTCAGTTCATCCACCGGCATCTGTATGTCCAAAGCAACATATACTCCTGCTGATTTGAAACGAACCAGGTGGCGTAGCCTGGGAGTTACCATGATATTCATCTGGTGTTGAAACGTTTCACTTTCATGGCTGTTCAATATATAGAACATATTACCCTTTAATGTGTGGTGGAACAACAGATCGTCCACGTTTCCTTTTACTTTAAATGCTGTCGGTCTATTAATGATATAATGACTTACCCATGCATTGTAACTATGATTCGCTACCTGCTGGAACAGGATACAGCCAAAGCTGTCACTCACCGCGTAATACGGCCTGGTGCCCTGCAGCGCGTAGCTGGAATAGGCGTCAGGCATACCGGGGGTGAACAGTATCGGTTGCCCGATGTGGGTTGAAATGGACAATGGTAGGGTCATCGTACTACCAAATTAGAACACAGTACTGCAACGGCACTACCAGTCTCATAATTTCTTTTTTCCGTTTTGCGTAAATACTTTTCCTTTTTTGTCTTAATTATCTTTTTAGGCATCCCGACCTTCGCGTATTAGCCCGGTAGGGACACCCTGCATGCACTCAAAAGGGACCAGGCCCTTCCGTAAAGCAATACTTCCAATGCCTGAAACCATGGGGAACGACACACAAACCAACATTAATAAAAAAGGGAAATCTCTGGGAAAGCAACTCAATGCCTGGCTGCATCTCTGGCTGGGACTAACGTCCGGCATCATCGTGCTGATCGTCAGCATTACCGGTTGCATTTTCGTGTTCCAGAAAGAGATCAACGAATGGGTACATCATGATGAGTTGTTCGTTACAGCACACCATACACCAACATTGCCCTTGAGCGTACTGCAGGAAAAGGCACAGGTTGCTTTGGGAAAGGAATATCCCATCCGCAGTGTGTTTACTTACAGAACGCCCGACCGGGCCTGGGAGTTCCTAAGCTATGCCGAAGGCGATGAAAATGCCCTCACCATCTTTGGCGCTACGGCGTATTATAAAGCCGCATATGTAGATCCCTACACGGGTAATGTAACAGCAGTGCATGACCTGAAACGTGATTTCTTTGTGATCGTAAAATACCTGCACTGGAGTTTACTCCTGAATACGAAATATGGTCAGCCGATAGTAGGATGGGCAACCTTCATCTTCGTCATTCTCCTGATCACAGGCCTCATACTCTGGTGGCCGAAGAAATGGACAAAGAAGACACGCGAGCAAAGCTTCAAAATAAAATGGTCAGGCAATTTTAAACGCGTGAATTATGACCTGCATAATGTACTAGGTTTCTATGCCTTGCTCATAGCCCTGGTATTGGCATTGACCGGCATGGTATGGGCCTTTAAATGGTTCCAGGCTACCGTTTATGTGGTAGCATCCCGCAGCATTACACCGCCCCAGCATAAGGAAGTGCAGTCAGATACTTTAGCACTGCCACCGGCCGGCACTAATCCGCTGGATGTGGCTTATGCCACAGCGGTACAGCAATTCCCGAATGCAAAACGCATTGGTGTATATGCCACACCGAATAACAATACGGCAACCATCAGCATGTCTGCCTACTGGGGAAAGGAGACCTATTATGACCGGGACGATCTGCAGTTCGATCAGCACAGTGGTAAGCTGCTCCTGCATGAAACAGCGAAAGACAGGAATGCAGGCGAACAGCTGATTGGCATGAACTACGACATTCACGTGGGCGCCATTGCCGGTCTGCCGGGAAAGATCCTGGCTTTCTTTGCAAGCCTCATCTGCGCCAGCCTGCCTGTAACCGGCTTCCTGGTATGGTGGAATAAGGGGAGGAAGGATAAAAGCAGTCAACATCACCGGAAAAGAAAACAGGGGCAAATGGGCAGTAAGCTTTACGTTGATAACAAGGGAGGGCTAACAACGAATGTTCCTCCTGTGAGGAACAACTGATAAATATTTAGATATTATGAAAAAAGCGTCAGCTACCGGCCGACGCTTTTTTTGTTGTTCGTGTTTTTGTTGGGGTTACGTTGTGGTATGATAGGCCGGATCCTGACAGGCAGCTCCTGCGCTTTGATGGCGCTTGTAATTATTTTCCTGATGGTGTTTTTATCGCACCTGTCGAAATATGATTGTATGAATGCTGGGTCCATAATAGTAGTGTTGAATGTGATGAATAGCTGCGAGGGGCATTGTGTTAAGTCAAAGGTAGGCCAGTGGGCAGGGCCATACAATGGGAAATAGGCGGTATATAGGGAGGGGATTTTTCCCGGGATATAAGTGGAATGTCCCATATTTATGTTGTGAGCATTGTGAGTTGGTGTAGGTGTTTTAAATTGCTTTTATCAATAACCTCATAATACCCCACAGCATGAAAAAGAGCACTTATTTATTCAGTATTGTATTACTGTTTTTCTTTGGTTTGATAGCTTGCCGGCAGCAGCCTAAGGCTGTACCGCCGGCGCCAGCTAATTTCACAAGGCTGCTTAGAGATGCCTGTGAACAGTATGCTGCGCATCACCTGGAACCATCCACATCGGGCTTTGAATGGAAGTATGAGCATGCAAAACTCTGTTTTGAGGAGTATGATTCGGTGATGGCGAGACATGGGTATGTACATGATCCTGCGATCTTACAAAATGAAGTAATGCGGGGGGCGAAAGGGTATTTCGTGCCTAAATCCAGTCTGATTACGCGCTCAGAAGCGTTTTCAGGAACGGATATGGTGTGCTGGCTGGTAAACCACACCGACCTGGAAAGTGATACAGACGATGGCGTTACTGAACTACGAATGGGAATGTATACAGCTGAATTCTTCGCCAAAGCAGACCCTAAAGGCAGGAGGATTCCGCTAAAAACACAAAAGGAAAAAATAGGGCGGATGACAGTATTCATTGTGCCATATACCGAAGACAAAAATAAATTGAAAGATCCAACTGTTGTATATGACTTCGGCGGGCTGCAGCCTTAAAAAAAGAGAAGGCCAGAAAAGAACAAACAGGCGCTGGAAATCGCCGATATACTTAACCGTCTCTGTACAAGTACCCGAACAAAAGAGGTGGGTGTATCAAAATAAACGAAGGCTTTGAGAATCACTTACACCTTCACTTGTTTCCATCAGGTATCCAAACAAAAGGGGGCTAACCCAAAGTATTGGTCAGCCCCTTTTTGTTTGGGTGCCTATGGGGGCCGATTATCGTTTAAATGAATCTCAAAGTCTTCATTTTACTGTTTGGTCAGCCTCATATCTTTCCTTACATATGCTTACTCCTGCGCCACGGCCTCAAACACCTCTATTTCCCGCTGTAGCTCTTCCACCGATCTCCCGGTAAGATCAGCCGCCTTCTCCACATCAATGATATCTTCTGCTACTAGCCGGTATACCATGCGTTCAAAACGGTATGTTTTTTCCTGGCCGGTGTAAACGCCGAGGCCTGTTTCATCAGCATTATCTGCAAGCATTTTAAAAAAGCCATTTGCATTTTTGCGGTCGATGATCTCTTTGAAGACTGCCTGTTGCATAATAGCCCCCATCGGCAGCCCATATTGTTCTTTGATAGTGCTCAATTCTCCCGGCGCAATGGCGATCCGTTTGTTGCCTAAATGTGTCTCCAAAGCATCCCCCGGCAACAACATCGCTGCTGCAAAGGTCTCACAGATCTTATGCCTGTCTGCACCTTCGGTGATGTTCAGCACGAGCTGGCCCAGCTCGTACATCGCGGCAAAACGTTTGATATCGGCCGGCCGGTCTTTATGCAGCACAATGACGGGTATCTTTCCCACATAGGTGCTTAAGCCGTCGAAGATGGCCGGTGATTCTACCTCGATCACACGAAGGCCTTTGCTTTCCAGCATGCCGCTCACATTGTGGAGGGCGCCCCATCCCAGGTCCCACTTATTGAGTAATTTGGTGGCAACATCCGCCGCTGCCAGTTCATCGGCTACAGGGATAGGCCTTACAGGATTGCTGAACTTAAACTGGATGGCGAGCAGGGATTCTACCTGCAGATAACGCTCGAACATATCCTTTACTTTTTCCCTGATACTCTCCAGCTGTTTTACGGGTATGTCGCCTTTCCGCTTAAACTCAAATGCAGGCAGTTTGAAAATCGGTTGCGTGTCAAAATAGCTGACCCTTACCTTTAATACTTTTGCGAGAATGTCTAATATTTTGCGGGAAGGCTGCATAACGCCCGCCTCATATTTGCTCAGCGCCTGTTTGCTGACCGTATGATCGCATTTATCAGCGAGATCCTGCAGGGACAGACCATGGCTCTTGCGTAGCGCTTTTAATCTCTCTGCGAAATATTGCATAAATTAACATTTAAGGGGCATCGATCCATTGTTGTTTGGTGTAGCTCCGTGAGAGCTGTTTTCTATAACGTGTCTTTGTTAACAGAACAGAACGATTAACCGGTTTGGCGGCAAACTTATAATTATTTATTCAAAGAGAGAACTGCACCTGCAAATAGCCCAAGGGAACAGGTTGAAGATAATTTGAATATCTTTAAGGAAATACAACTTGCTGATGAAGAACCTGCTCTTATGTACAACACTGGCACTTGCAGCCTGTAACCCGGGCACCAGACAGGCCGGTACTGCCGACGATTCAACTGCTATTAAAGCCATCGATTCAGCCGGATTGGCAAAGGATATTGCTGTACTTGCCTCCGACGAATTCCAGGGACGTAAGCCCTTTACCATCGGGGAAGAGAAAACGCTGGCCTACCTCATAAAACGGTTTAAGGAAATAGGCTTGCAACCAGGGAATGATACCAGTTTCCTCCAGGAAGTGCCGATGGTGGAGATCAGGTCCGTGCCGGAAGGCGACCTGCGCATAAATGGTAAGAGCGGTGAACTGAAACTCAGTTACCTCGATCAGTTCGTGGCAGGTACCAAACATGTACAGGAACGGGTGGCCATCAACAATTCAGAAATGGTGTTTGCCGGTTTCGGTATCGTGGCGCCTGAGTACAACTGGAACGACTACGCGGGACTGGACGTAAAAGGTAAGACCGTGGTGGTAATGGTGAATGATCCCGGGTTTTATGACAGCACCCTGTTCAAAGGCAAGACCCATACCATGACCTATTACGGCCGCTGGACCTATAAATTTGAAGAGGCAGCCCGTCAGGGGGCGGCAGGTATCCTCATCATTCATGACGTGTTGCCTGCCAGCTATGGCTGGACAGTAGTTCGCAGCGGCTGGTCAAAGCCTAAACTGGACCTGCAGACGCCCGACGATAATAAGAGCCGCGCCGCCATCGAAGGCTGGCTGACCCAGGAATCTGCCGAAAAACTGTTTCAGCTGGCAGGTGTGCCCGACAGTATCATGAACCAGGCTAAACGCCCCGGGTTTAAACCGGTCCCCTTAAATGTGAAGGCCTCCCTGGCATTGCAGAACAAGATCCGTAAATCCGTTTCCCACAACGTGGCCGCCCTGCTGCCCGGTACAGACAGGAAAAATGAATATATCATCTACTCCGCCCATTGGGATCACCTGGGCATCGGAGAAGCTGTAAAAGGCGATTCTATCTACAATGGTGCGCTGGATAATGCTTCCGGTGTAGCTGGCCTCCTGCAGCTTGCAACGGCCTTTTCCAAGCTGAAACAGGCGCCTAAACGCTCGGTGTTATTCCTGGCATTAACAGGAGAGGAACAGGGCCTGTTGGGCTCCGAATATTATGCGGCACATCCCATCTTCCCTGTTAAATCGACCGTTGCGGACATCAATATGGACGTGCTGAACTTCTTCGGGCGTACCAAAGACATTACGATCATCGGTAAGGGACAATCTGAGCTGGACGATTATGCCGCCAGATCGGCCGAAAAACAGGGCCGCTTCCTGGTACCTGAAGCCAATCCTTCGGGGGGCTGGTTCTTCCGCTCCGACCATTTCAATTTTGCGAAAGTCGGTATCCCAGCGTTATATCCCGGTAGCGGCACCAAATCCCTAATGCACGATTCTGCCTGGGCACCCGATCATGCCACCATGTACGGCCGCGATCATTATCATTCCCCTTTCGACCAGATGGATCCCAGCTGGGAATTGTCAGGAATGGTGGAAGATGTGCGCTTCCTGTTCGATGTAGGCCAGACCTTGTCGAATGAAGATAAATTCCCGAAATGGAAAGAAGGCTCTGAATTCAAATCGAAACGATAGAAATTATATAGCGTTGAAAATCCGGAAGCAGCCCTGTGCCGCTTCCGGATTTTTTATGCCACCACATTGTATTGGATCAGGGTCCATGATCCGTACCGTTCAGGAAGACTATGGAACTGTAACTGTCAAGCCTGCGTGCATCAGCTTTTTGCAAACTTTGGCTCGTGCCATTCAGGATGCTCGGGGCGCTATGGTTGTCAGGCCTGCGTGCATCGGCTGTTTGCAAACCTTATCCCTGTGTTCCTACAAGTGGCTGTATGCTGAAAGGCGCCTGCGCCAGGAAGTCGTAGGTCTTATTCCCGTAATGGAACAAGTTAGGATGCTGTTGGGCAGAAAAGCTTTTTTTAATGGCAATAAACAGGTCTGTATAACTGTTGATCTCTTCTTGCATCACCTCCTGCACCTTTGCCGTGAACATGCCATTGCCCCATACTTCCATCGCCAGTTCGTCGTCCTGGCAGGCGCCAAACTGCACCACGTAAGCAGCAATATCTGCCGGACCGGCGCTGAGTTGCGCCTGTATGCCATCATATTCGCTTTTATGTTTGTTGTAGGTACGGCTCAACACATCCAGCGGCGCTTCACGGGCGCGGGTATAAGTAGCAGGATCAAGCGTGGTGCTAAGCGGTTCTGCTGCTTTGGCTACAGAGCCGGAGTGACAGCTGTCGGAGAATATCAATATGCGTACGCCGGGTTTGAACCTGCTGAAGCAGTCGAACAGCTCATCGTCTATCAGCTGCCGGTCGTACAGGCACCAGGTTTCATCGAAGCCGTCCATCTCGCCAAAGTTGTTGGTTTCATCCTGGTTGGTATCTATAATAGAACCGCCATGTCCTGAATAGGTGAGCAGGAGTATATCGCCCGATTGCAGCTGGCTGGCCGCTTTTTGCAGGTGTTGCAGCACGTTTTGAGACGTGGCCTCTTTGGTAAGGAGTGAGTAGATGGATTGGAAACCCGCCTTTTCAGCGATCGCCTTGTACACCGCCGCGTCGTTCTCGCAGGCAAAGAGCTCGCCGTCCCAGCCTTCATAGCCGTCAGGGTTCACTGCATTCAAGCCGATATGCAGCGCATAGCTTTGTGGTGTCATTACTGGATGCTTTTTAGTTTGTTAATGTTGCTGATGCTGAACTGATCTGGTTTGCTGTTTGCATTCTTTAAGCTGTCTGAGAAGCTCAGAATATGATTGATCGTCTTTCTGACCACATTAGGAGGGATCTGCAGCCTGTTGGCAAGATCATTCACATTGAGATCGTCATTCAGCTTATCAATGTAATACAACAGCGTGCTGACAGTCTGGGATTGCAATAATCTTTCTCCGATCTCTTCCGGCGATGTTTCATTGCCAATGATCCTTTCCACTACGTTAAAGATGCTGTCTGTCAGCGAGCCGCAGGCTGTAGCATCTCCCAATTGCGCTTTTGCTTCGGGGATAGGCGCCGGCAGATAGGAAGTCCACACCATATCGCAATACAATTTGTCGGTGATGTCTTCCAGTAAGCTATCTTCCGCAATGATATCAGGATGTTTAATGGAGGCCCTGATCACGGCGCGTACGCCGGCCAGGAACATACAGGGCTCACTGAGCGTGAGTTCCGGGATGGGATCTTTGTAATACTGTGCCGCCATCACCTGCAATGCTTTCACGTCCGGCGTATCCTCTCCCAGGAGGGCAGGCAGGTCCTGTGCAACATTCCTGAACAACAGCTCATTGTTCGTTTCAGGACTGCTGAAATAGACATATGCCGCCAGCAGGCCTTTCATAGGCGAGGCCCACTGTCCCTTTTCGAATTCCAGCAATACTTTCTCGGGCAGGTAATAAACGCCGTTATGGAATTTATGACGAAGGCCATCTATGCGGTAATTGCCTTCATCGTTGTTGATGAACCCCTGTTGCCGGGGCGCAATAAATACGCTCATGGAAGGGAAGATAGGACCGTAACCGAAGGTGAGGAAGACCTGCGTTTGCCAGTATTTATCTGCCAATCCCTGCAAACTGTCGCTGCTCTTAAATACCTGGAGCGGAATCTCCCTGGGAGGAATATCGGTAGCCCGTCCGTTGCCTTCTTCGAACTTGCATCCGCTGTAGTGCAGGTAATAAATGCCTACCGGCAGTACTGCATGAAAGGCCAACCAGCCGGTGTCAGTATCTTCCCGGATATTACTGCCCTGCAGGCGATATAATATCTGCCGGTCTGCATCCAGCAGGGAGAAGCCTTCTCCCAGCGAATGCTGGTCTGTATTCAGTTCTTTTCGTTTATCCAGGTCCGTATACCGGAAGAAAAGAAAGATGGCGCCGCCTTCAGTCGTGCCTGTCTCCACGGTAGGTTCCCGGCTGCAATGCTGTGCATTGTGGGTATAATACTCATGCGAAGATTCAAAGCGGTCGGCCACCACAGAGGAGTATACCGGTGGCGTAGGTATCTCAAAACGGGTGTCTTCCGTAAGCCGGACATGCTCTTTGATGATGTTGCCATCCAGCTTCAGGGTAATGCTGTAGAGCCCCTGTGGCAAGGTGAGATCCAGTTGCTCATACCCCCTTGCGATATCTTCCAGGAAACCGTTGTACACCGTGATATGCGCGAAGTCGGACATCACGCCAACGGCAGCAACGGTCAGTTTAAAGGTAGGGGCATTAGAATTCATAGATCATAGTTTTAAGGGTACCATCGATGGTAATAAATGAAGATCTTTTGGAGATTTTATCCGTTAACTGGTGATAACCTTTACCCAGTGGGATCAGCCATGAATCGCCTGCCTGTACGATGCCTGATTTGATATTACTCAGGTCAGGTCCGTCCAGCGAGATGTCTCCCCCGGTTTTGAACTTTATCGTTAATACGGTGCCGGGTGTTCTGCCGGTCTTATGGATCACATAATCCAGCCCGTAACTGTTATTGCGGATATCAGAGCGTACTGTTTGTGTATGATTCTTTTCCTTGGCATAGGTTTCCGTCTTCTCCCGCACATAGTCGAGGAAGCTGGTAATAGTGATATCACCGCTGTTATTCACCGCCCCACCATTCAGCGCTTCCAGCAAGGCCCTGGAGAAATAACCATGTACCTGCAGATTGCCGTTCGCATTCATCATCCCTTCCCAGGCCGGGTTCTCATACTCTGAGGCATACATGACCACTGCCATGGTATTGGCACCTCCCGGACGTGGCCCGCCGAGCATGGAATGCAAAGGCTTCGTGTTGATCTTCCTGTCGCGGCAGCAATCCAGGAAGAAATACACTTCCTTAAAAAGGTCCTTTTCTACCAGCAGGTCCAGGTAAGCTTTAGACGAAAGGGCCGCATTATAAAAGCTGGGCGACCATATAGGCAGGCACATACCGTTCACTTCCCAGTTGGAGCCAAAGCCATGACCGGAGAAGTAGAAGTACAGGCGCCGGGCAGGTTTGGCTTCCGCCAGCTGCAGGATGTCTGACAGCGCCTTGTCAATGGCCAGCTGGTCGGGTACATTGCTGCCGGGAGCAGAGGGAATGAAAAAGACATGCTGCGGATGGAGATTACCGCCCTCCGCCCTGATCAGCCAGTTCCTCAGGCGACAGGCATCCGTAACGGGTGCGTTTAATTGTGCTAAACTAGTATAATGGCTTATTCCGACAATGATGGCGTAATCCTGTTCATTGACGGGGAGGCCTTTGACCAGATTCTCATTGGTTACCTCCTCACAGGGCCCTGTAGTGGGAGGTAATGGTGCTTCGGATACAAGTGGTTTTGGGCTCATGGGGTCATTTTTAAACGATTTGAATAATGCGTAGCCTCGCATGGGAGAAATGCCGATACGATATGTATAAAGTCATATACATGCGTTACGCTGGGGTATATATGATTAATAAGCGCGCTGTTAAAAATGAGTCAGTCTATCTATCTTTTAATTGCCGGTTTTGGGGTGATTATCTGAATATAAAATTACGCTACTGGCGGGATGTTAACAAGTTTAATTGACATATTGTAGTGTTTTATGTATTAAGGATAAATTGATTGTGAGGGGAATGGCATGAACCAGGCAGAGGATTTTCGTGATGGGGGACCTTGTTTGTTTGCGTTTTGTCGGGTGTATCGGCCATCGTGTTATCCATTGTATCGTCCATCGTTTCGTTCATCGTTTCGTTCCCCCCCGTTGAAAACGGGGGCTACAAACACGTGACCCCTGACGGGGTCAAAGTACAGGGCTTCATATTGTTGACGAGGGTGATATTCACATAGGGGTGTACCGGTGTTGTTTTGCGAATGGTGGCCGTTTTGCCTGGTGTTTTGTTTCGGTTTTGTCGGCCGTTTTGTCGGTTGTATCGTCCATCGTGTTATCCCATTGTATCGTCCATCGTATCGTCCATCGTTTCGTTCATCGTTTCGTTCCCCCCCGTTGAAAACGGGGGGCTACAAACACGTGACCCCTGACGGGGTCGAAGTACAGGGCTTCATATTGTTGATGAGGGTGATATTCACATAGGGCATACGGGTGTTTTTCCCGCCTTAAAACTTCTTTGTCCCGTATTTGTTATAGTCGTGTTGTAAATCCGTAGCAGCGTTCTAAATTGTGCCTGTTAAATAACCTCAATCACAATTTAAAACCCCACAACATGGAAGATCCAAAAATGCCTTTTACAGGCGCTACAACAGGTGCATTTGTAATGGAAAGAGAAGCTTTCCCCTCCTTTAGGTTTAACGATCCTCCCCACAAAGGAGAACTGGTAAGGTACGAGGTGGCGCTGAAATGCGCACAGGCCTATGTATCGATTATGTCAGAACATGGTCTTAGATTAAGAGGTGGGCAACAGATCAATCTCCTGGTACCTCAATCACGTATCGCTACCTTCTCTGAGGACTTTGTTGGCCCGGAAGTACTGGATTGGCTGCAGCATACTTATACTGCCTTGCAGCAGGGAGACACGAGCAGGCTTGTTTATACGCAGCTTGTAATGGGTTACTATACGGACGAGATCATTGATGATCCTGCATCTGAACTGCCCGTTAGCCTGAAGGAAGCCAAAAGGAACCGGACAACAATTTTTATTATTCCTTTCACACGCGCCGACACCCCCGGGTTACTTGGAACGCCCGGATATGTTTACGACTTCGGCGGTCTGCAACCCTGATAAATTATGATCATAGACTACTTTCAGTATTTCCAATTGTTAAGCCTCCTGGTAGCCATCATTTGCTACAGGGGGCTTAACGCCTGTAACCTGGTACTGTTTATCCCTTTACTGCTGCTCACCAATGTCATTGAGCTGGTAGGGAACAATTACAGGGCGCTCGGCTGGACGCACAATTATACCATGTACAACTGGTATATTATTTTGTCAACCCCTATAAATCTTTACCTGTATGCCCGGATGCTAAAGATCAGAAGGAATGAAAAACCCGTTTATGTGACAATTGCCATCCTGTCTATGCTGTTTATTGTCCTGAATTATATTTTCCTGCAGGGTCCCGGCCAGTTCAACAATATTTCTGTTGTTTTGATTGAAATCCTTAATATTGTTTTCGCTTGTTTCGTGCTATTACGATTGGCTTTTAGGGGCGATGTACTGGTAAGTATATTCAGAGAGCCTTATTTCTGGATCAGTGCCGCCAATTTACTGTTTGGCCTCATTACATTAGTGCTGCTCGGATTGCAGCAATATATCAGAAGTAATCATATTGTGATCGGTAAGGATAGCCTGTATCACGCTATTCTACCTGCTGTAAATATTATTCTCTATTCCTGTTATTGTCTGGCGTTCATATTATGCAGGATGCAAATAAACAGATCATCATCATCATTATAGCGGTAATAGCGGTCCTGCTATTTCTCGGTATTTTATTTCTGATAATGATCTGGGCATACAACAACAGGAAACAACAGGTGGAAGTGGAAAAGATGCAGATGAAGCACGATTTTGACAGGCAGCTGCTACAATCTACGTTAGAGATCCAGGAAGAGACTTTTAACAACATCAGCCAGGAACTGCACGATCATGTAGGGCAGCTGTTAAGCCTTGCAAAAGTGCAGTTACATATCATGGAGCAGCGTGCAGAGCAGGCTCCTGGTAGCCTGAAGGAAGTAAAAGATACGATAGGGCAGGCTATGACCATCCTGCGGGACATTGCCAAAGGACTTAGTACCGAAAGAGTACAGCTATTCAGCCTGGCGGGCAACATTGACCAGGAGGCAGAACGGATCAACAGGAGCGGAGCAACCCGTGTGGTTTTTCACCTGGAAGGCACGGAAAGACCAATGGAGGCGCAGGGAAAGCTGATCCTCTTCAGGATCATACAGGAAGCCCTGCAAAACGTGCTCAAACATGCCGCAGCAGCAGAAGTGATCATCACCTGCGAATACATGACAGACCGGCTGTATGTTAGTATTTGCGATAATGGTATCGGTTTCAATGTAGAGGAGGTGCTCGGCAGGAAGAACGGATTAGGGTTGCAGCATATTACCAGCAGGGCAGCGGTGCTGGGAGGCCTGGCCAATATTACCAGCAGCGCCGGCAAAGGAACGATCATTACCATCACCATACCCAATGTATGAATTAACCACACCTTATGTCAGAAATAAAATATATAGCCATTGTTGATGATCACACGATGTTCCGTAAAGGGCTATCGATCCTGATCAACCTCTTTCCAGCTTATGAGGTTTTATTTGAAGCAGCTAACGGTAAAGAGCTGATAGATAGAATTGATCCGGACTGCTTACCCGACATTGTATTACTGGATGTCAATATGCCCGATATGGACGGTTATGCTTCCGCGGAATGGCTGCGCACGCATTACCCGGATATCAAAGTGCTGGCGCTAAGTACGATGGATGCTGAGACCGCGATCATAAAAATGATCCGCCACGGCGCCAAAGGGTATATCCTTAAAGATGCAGAACCCGCCGAGTTGAATCAGGCACTGGATGAAGTATTTGCGCTGGGATATTACTATAATGACCTGGTCACCAGAAAGGTGATGCAATCCATCAATTACCTGGTAGATGAACACTCCCCATTGAGCACCATTGTAAAGTTAAGCGACCGTGAAATGGAATTCATGCGACTGGCCTGTAGCGAGAAAAGCTACCAGGTCATTGCCAAAGAGATGTTTGTAAGCGAGCGCACGGTAGACGGTTACAGAGAAGCCCTGTTTAAAAAACTGAATGTATCCACACGTGTCGGCCTTGTATTGTATGCCGTAAAGAACAATCTGGTAGTGTTGTGAAACGCTTGGAGTAATATGAAACGATTGGAGTAATTTGCAGAAAATGCATATGTATGAACGGACGGCCAGGCCTTAGTATTATTGAATCTATCAGGAAAAGACCAGTCATGTACCTGGGAACGACCAACAGCTACGGTATCCGCCGGCTGTTGAAGATAGTATTATCAGAATACCTGGAGAGTGTTACCGGCATTAATACAATAGAGATCACTTTTAACCCTGACAATCACATCAGTATCGTAATATCAGGTCTCTCGGAAGACGAGCTGTTGCATGAGATCGCCTTGCTGCACCATGTTGCATCCTCCAAGAATCACAAGATCGGCATGCTGATAGGCGTCAGCAATGTATTCCTGTTAAGGATTGTGGCTAATCCTGACAGACATGTACTGGCAGCACAGTCGGGTACATATGAGCTTTCTACTGCTCCTTGTTCTCCTGAAGAAATAAATGGTATCAAGCTTGATTTTCAGCTGGATGAAGAAATATTCAAGGATAGCCAGGTCTCTTACATCCCTGTGAACATTATGTTCCAGCAGCTTGCATACCTGAACGCCGGATTGAAGATCATCAGCGTCGACAACAGGGGAGAACTACAGCGTAACGTTTTCTATTTCAAAAAAGGATTAAAGGAACTATTCAATAATGTACTGGAAAAACATGATTATGGCAAGAAGGACTCCTGGCTGGCCATGGAGCTGAAAACCGCCATTAATGGTTACATCTACCACATTATCTTCAGATATCATCATATCTACACTAATTATCCGGCCCCCTACATCAGGTCTTTTGCCAATAATGACGGTACAAAATCCGGCGGTTCACTGGTAGACGGCGTGTTTAAAGGCCTGCAGGACGCCATTAAAGCGATAGGCGAAAAAGAAGGCGTAGCACTGAAGGCTTCAAGAAAAAAGATAGGCCGTCAATTAGTATTGATGGCCGCTGTAAAAGGTGATCCAATGGAATACGGCGACAATACCAAAGACAAACTGGATATGCCTTCCCTGAAAGCAGATGTGCGCAAGTATGTAGGAAAGGTCGTTTACAGGCACCTCCATGCCCATGCCGGAGACCGAAAGAGAGTACTGGAGCGGTTCAAGAAGGATTAAAACCTCAGCAGAATGAAAGTATTGAGGAAAATCAAACCCGACCCTTCGCTGTTGTAAGTCGTCTGATTGATGGAAGCGGGTGAATGTGGTGGGTTGGACTCACGCGCACGGTTTGGGATGGGACCACTGGCTTAGTTCTTTGAAGTATCCTTGCTATGGAACATTTTTAGGACGAATGGGCGATGGAATATCTATTTAACCCCTGGTGGGCCGGTCAGCATACTTCAAACAACTTAGGCCAGTGATCTCCACCTAAACCGTGCGCCGTTATAAGTCGTCCAATTGTAGGTAAGGGCAGGAGACGGACGCATGCAAAGGCCTCTTTGTTTAATTATAGTAGTTTAACTTTTATGTACCTCTGTTTACCGCTATTTACTTCTCCGGTTATTTCGTACTCCTGATAAGGGCGACGAAAATTATGTCGTAGGGAAGCGTAAGTAGCACCGGTTTCAGGTGGGAAGCACTGGCCTTAGTTATTTGAAGTATGTCGGTCCGCTTGACAGGGGTTTAATTCATATTCCTAACGCTCAACACGACCTGCCAAAGCTTCATATACAGGAACTTCAAAGAACTACAGCCAGTGATCCCACCTGAAACCGCGGCAAAACATCATCCGAATTCCATCGCGAAGAGAGACTTCAAAGAACCAGCCAGTGCTTCCATTTGAAACAGTGGCAAAACATCATCCAAATTCCATCACGAAGAGAAACTTTAAAGAACCAGCCAGTGCTTCCATTTGAAACAGTGGCAAAACATCATCCAAATTCCATCACGAAGAGAAACTTTAAAGAACCAGTCAGTGCTTCCACCTGAAACAGTGGCAAAACATCATCCAAATTCCATCGAGAAGAGAGACTTCAAAGAACCAGTCAGTGCTTCCATTTGAAACAGTGGCCAAACATCATCCAAATTCCTTCGCACAAGAGGAACTTTTAAGACTACATCCAGTGCTAACATCTGAAATCGTAACAAAGCACCCTCAGGGCGAAAATATTATTTCAACAACGCAATGATCTTCTCGAATATCTCCGTATTCTCATACACCCCTCTGAAATCCAGCGAATGCGGCCCATAAGCAAAGACAGGTACCATCACAGCACTATGGTCATTACTGCTGAAATGCCCGTCAACATATCCTTTGGAAATATTACCATCCAGCAATGATAATCCGCCCGTCTCATGATCCGCTGTAACGATCACCAGCGTATGCCCGTCTTCATCTGCAAATTTCATCGCCGCCCCGATCGCCTCATCAAAATCCATCATTTCAGTGGCAACATACGGCAGGTTGTTAACATGCCCGCCATAATCGATCTGCGCTCCTTCCGCCATAATGAAGAATTTCTGGCGCAACGTAGCAATGCTCTTTTCCAGTGAAGGCGCCAGGAATTTGCCCCTGCCGGTTAACATAGAAAGCTCTGCCCGTTTGTCCAGCACAACATATTTCGAGGCATGTATAGTATCAAGATCTTCCAGACTGGTGCTGAATGTATATCCTTTTTGCTGCAGCAGCGCAGGCATATTCAGGCCGTCTTTACGCTGGTTGAAATGTTTAGCACCACCGCCGATCATAATGTTGACAGGACTGGAAAGGAAGTCGGCAGCAATCGTATCTTCCAATGTTCTTTCCGGTACATGCGCATAGAAAGCCGCGGGCGTAGCGTCAGTGATATCGCCGGCGCTGATGAGGGCACTCTTATAACCCCTGGGAGCGATAACATCGGGAATGGCGTTGAGACGTACACCAGTAGCATCTACACCAATGTAACGGTTGTTGGTCTTATGCCCTGTAGCCATGGCAGTGCCACCGGCTGCAGAGTCTGTGATATAGCTGTCGGACGAATATGTCTTGGAGAAACCGATGTTGCGCATCTGCAGGAGGTTCAGCTGACCACGATTGCCGGTGAAGCCGGCATAGATCTGGGCCAGTCCCATACCATCGCCAATCAGGAGAATGACGTTATTGACATGCGTAAGGCTATCATTGTTCACATAGCGGGCAGGATATAGTGTATGCGGAGCGGCGGTACTATTGTATTCCAGTCTTTTCCTGTCAGAGAGGAAGCTGGCCAGATCTTCCAGGAGATCAGTGCCGATGTAATTAACCCCCATGTTCATCAGCGTTTTCCAGGTATTTACATTATCTGCCGTACCCCAGAAACGCACTTTCTTGTCAGCATGATGCACACTGTCGATCCAGTGTTGCATTTTTTCCCGTTCAGCTTTTACGATCAGCCCTTTCCCGTTCCAGTTGGTAAAGGTTTTTACATCAACGCTATACATCGGAATACGTTTTGCCTGTGCTGCTGTGTACTGTAATTCTCTTTTGCCATCGAAATGGATGTAGGAAGGATATTGGTCCCACAGTGCAGGTGCTGGCTGATCGCCGCTGATGGTAATAACGATAGTAGGATTTTTGGTGAGCTCCGGATAGCGTTCCAGTGTTTTAACCAGTGCTTTTAAGGTTGGTATACCGCTGGTCTTGAAGTCTATCATCAGCTGTAAAGTATCCTTACTGTTTTTAAAAGCAGTACCCCCGTTCCTACGTATCTGCTCTTGTAAAGGCTGCAGATAGAGTTTCTCGAGAGAACGCTCAGCAAGTATATTTTCTTCATTATGTGCAACGAACAATTTGCCATTCCGCTCAAAAACATCTGCTTCTATTGAACCATAATGACGGTAGTAAGCTGTCAGGAAAGGAATAGGGTGCTCATAATCGTTATGGGCATGAGCGCTCAACGTCGTATAGTTACTGGTTTGCGCTGCCGCGGCCAGGGCCGCGAAAAGAGAGAGGGAAAGAAAGGTAGACCTAAGCATGTGATCTCGATGATTAAATATTAGAAGTTAAAAAATTAGGAATTAAGTGCCGGAATATTAATACTCCTGGTCCTTAATTCCTAATTATTAAATTGAAAAAATATTATTCCCAGCCGCCATTCTGTTTTACAACGCCATTGCTGCTGGTCACTTCACTTCTTGGTACCGGCCATACGTTGTGGATAGCAGGATTGAAGTTACGTGCAGGCCATATTTCAGCGCCGCTGAAACCGTGTAGTGGTTTTGCATAAGCTGCCTGTGCATCGCCCCAGCGTACCAGGTCGAAGTGGTGGTTAGCCCACTCGCCGGCCAGCTCGGAACGGCGTTGCTTTTTCAGCTCGGTCATGTCTGCATTGGTCACGTCTGTCAGACCAGCACGATGCCTGATCATGTTGATCTCTTTATCAGCATTCTTGCCTTGCATGAGCTCAGCTTCCGCTTTGATCAGCAATACTTCTGCATAACGGATCAGTGGCAGGTTCAGGTCTGTAGTAGGATGGTCGCCGTTGGGGCTCAGGTGAGCGCCGCCAGCGTAAGAGAAAGGCTCCATATACTTGCGGAACTGGTAGCCTGAAAGGCTGTTGGTAGAAGCATATGTTCTTGCTTCTCCATAGAAGGTGAATGCGTCGCCTGGCTTCAGGATAGTAGCCTCTCTTCTTTTATCGCCTGCCTCATATGAGTCGTACAGTTCTTTGGTAGGCATATAATATCCCCAGCCATTGTATTTGCCCCAGCCTTTGTTTTCCAGCATAACGCCTGGCAAAATGCTACCCCAGCCGCTTGGGCCCTGTGAGTTGGAGTATACTGACCAGATATATTCGCTGGTCCAGTTGTTGGCGATAGTGAATACGTCTGCGAAATTGTCCAGTAGTTTATGTTTACCACTCAGGATCACAGAGTCAGCATATTTCTCTGCATTGGCATAGTCCTTTTTGTAGAGGAACATTTTACTGAGGAAGGCATAAGCAGCGGTTTTATGTGGACGGCCATACAGGTCGCTGGTATATTCGTCGAAGTAAGGCAGCAGGGATGCTGCTTTCAGCAGTTCTTTCTCTATGTACTCATATACCAGGTTCACATTGGCAGCACGCGGAATAGGCTGATCGCCGGTGAGGCTGTCGCGTTTTACGATCGGTACGCCTGCACGTGCATCACCATAAGTGTAAGCCAGTTCGAAGTACATCAGACCACTGAAGAAATAGGCTTCTCCAAGAATACGGTTCTTCAGTTTTTCATCCATGTTAATGGAAGGTACATGCAGGATCACATCATTGGCACGTTTGATCACGATGTATCTCAATTTCCATTGTCCTTCTGTATAGGAGCCGCCAATGAAATTGCTGTTGAAGTTTTTGATGTTATCACCTTCTGCTTTCACACGTCCGGTTACCATGTCATCGCTGGCGTTGATGAACCACCAGTAACCGCGGCCATAGAAGTTTTCGTCATCAAACTGGCTATACATAGCATTGGCGCCGGCGATGGCGTCCGTTTCCGTTTGCCAGAAGTTACCTGTGGTAGGCGCTCCTTCGGGAGTAATGTCCAGCTTTTTATTGCAGGCCGCCAGCAGGGAAAGACCTGCAAGCGATAGGGTGATATGTTTTATTAATTGTTTCATTGTAGTCGTCATTTGTATTTATTAGAAATTAACGTTCAACCCGATCAGCACATTCTTCGCCTGCGGATAACGGCCTTTGTCGATACCCAGTTCGTCCATACCTACTTCCGGATCGTAACCGGTGTATTTGGTGATGGTGAACAGGTTAGTAGTAGTAACGTACAGTCTTACAGCACCGATATGCGCCTGGTTGGTCAGGCTGGCCGGCAAGGTATAACCCAGGGTGATGTTCTTGATACGCAGGTAAGAACCGTTCTCTATGTACCAGTCGGAAGTATTACCGTAGTTACCGTTCTTATCGGTAGAGATGATACGGGTTACATCGGTGTTGGTATTCTGTGGCGTCCATGCATTCAGGATACCTGTCAGCATGTTGTAGTTGGTACCGATGCTGGGGTTCATGTTGGTATATTTCAGGGCATTGAACAGTTTATTACCCTGTACACCCTGTGCAAACACGTTCAGGTCAAATCCTTTATAGCTGGCGTTCAGGCTCAGGCCATAAGTGAAATCAGGGAAGGGGCTGCCTACTATCTGCCTGTCGTTGTTGTTGATCACACCGTCACGAACGCCATTTTTATCAGGTTGGTCAATGAACTTACGGTCGCCTGGTTTAGCGTTCGGCTGGATCATTGCACCATCTTTGTTCACATAGTTATTGATCTCTTCCTGTGTCTGGAAGATACCGGCAGTTCTGATCACATTGTAAGCATAGATCTCATGGCCTACGCGTGTTACGATCGGGTTCAGCGTACTACGAACGTTGATATTTGAAGAAGAAACAACTTCGTTCAGGCCCGGCTGCAGCTCGATCAGCTTGTTCTTGAT
Source organism: Chitinophaga filiformis (assembly GCF_023100805.1). Taxonomy (NCBI): domain Bacteria; kingdom Pseudomonadati; phylum Bacteroidota; class Chitinophagia; order Chitinophagales; family Chitinophagaceae; genus Chitinophaga; species Chitinophaga filiformis. The sequence goes on along the minus strand of NZ_CP095855.1, from coordinate 5,889 downwards.
AGCTGTAGCAGTAGCGCCAACGCCGAATGTGAAGTCTTTTCCTATTTTGCCATTGTAGTTGATACCCAGTTCAATACCCCTGTCACGCGCTTTACCCATGTTCTTGTACATACCGGTGCTAACACCTGCAGTACTTGGTGGGGCTACCTGCATGATCATCTTCTCTGTGTTCTTGATAAAATAGTCAGCAGTGATAGACAGACTGTTTTTGAAGAATGCGAGGTCTGTACCAAAGTTCAGCTGACGGGAATTGGCCCATGTCAGGTTAGGATTTGATAAGGCATCTTCCGCAAGACCTGTGGTTTGCGTACCGTTGGCGCCTGTGTAAATATTAACCGATTTTAAGTTGATGTTGATAACATTCGCAGGAAGACTTGCCAGGTTACCCAGCAGACCATAGCTGGCGCGGAGCTTGAGGAAACTGAGCACATCATTCTTATGCAGGAAATCTTCTTCTGTCAGTACCCATCCACCAGATACAGAGTAGTAGTTCTGGTAACGGTTATTAGCGCCAACGAGAGAGCTACCGTCACGGCGGCCCAGTACAGTCAGCAGGTATTTGCCTTTGTAGTCGTAGTTAATACGTCCCAGCATTGCTTCCAGTGCAGTCTGTGTTCTGCCGCTGGATGGTTTTGCCCAGGTGCCGGCGTTATCAAAATAACGGTAAACGTCGCGCTCATCGCCGAAGTTGCTGGCAGAAACAGACAGGAAGGTATAGTCATCATGCTGATAGGTATAACCAGCTACAGCAGTGATGTTGTGCACACCTGCAAATTGTTTGGTGTATGTTAATGTCTGTTCAGACAAGATATTGGTTCCGTTGTTGACATTTTCAGTCAGTCCGTTGCTGGTATTGATCTTGCCGATCTCCAGTGCGCGGGTGGTGAAGTTCTTCTGATCACTGAATGATTTGGTAACAGAAAAATTGGAGCGGAACACCAGGTCTTTTGTCAGTTTTACTTCAGCGTAAGGATTGATGTTGATATTGCTCACCGGTGTTTTATTGTCCATCCTGGTCAGGATCGCTACCGGGTTGGCAAGGTCACCGTATGAGCCGGCATATGCGATCGGCATACCACTGAAAGCGCCGGTAGAAGTATATGGCGTAATATTACGCGGATAACCCAGGGCGGTGAAGATGGCGCCGGTATAAGGGCTGGTGGTGTTGGCGCCATTGCCGTTGTTGTAGGTAAATGACATGTTCTCACCTATTTTCAGCCATGGTTTTATCTGTGCATCTGAATTCATGCGGAAGGAGTAGCGTTCAGCATGTGTATTCAGCAGGATACCCTCGTTGCGACGGTAGCCAAAGCTCATATAATACCTGCTTTTTTCGTTGCCTCCTTTTACACCTACGTTATAGTCCTGGATCTTGCCGGTGCGGAAGATCTCGTCCTGCCAGTCTGTGCGCGTGATCTGGCCATCAGGGTATTTGGCAGCATTGAAAGCATCCGCCGGAGCGATACCTGCAGCGGTATATGCGATGTTCTCAACGTCTGCAAATTGTTTTGCGTTCAGTACGTCCAGCTTTTTAGCCGCGTACTGCCAGCCGGTTTTAGCATCGAGGGTAATAGTAGCCGTCCCTTCCTTGCCTTTTTTGGTAGTGATCAGTATTACACCGCCGGAAGCCCTGGCGCCATAGATAGCAGCAGATGCATCTTTCAGCACGTTGATTGATTCGATATCATTCGGGTTGATAGGGCCGCCATTGTAGATAGATCCATCTACGATATAGAGGGCCGATTCACCGTTGATACCACCCATACCACGAACATAAACGGTAGGGCTGGAGGTAGGGTCCCCGCCATTGTTCTGTATGATCACACCGGGTGCTTTACCCTGTAATGCTTCCGCAGCGTTGTTCAGTGAGCGGGAAGTCAGTTTATCCAGCTGAACATCTGCCACAGCGCCGGATACAGTAGCTTTACGTTGCGTACCATAACCAACTACTACCAGCTGGTTCAGGTTAAGACTGTTTTCTGCGAGCACGATCTGAAAGTTACGTTGTGTGCCCACAGCAATCTCCTGTGTTTTAAAACCGATCATGCTTACTACCAGCACCAGGTTGTTACCAGCTGATACTGACAATTTAAAATGACCGGAGGCGTCTGTGCCGGTACCGGTACTGGTGCCTTTGACCATTACAGTGGCGCCGATCAGCGGACCATTATTATCATATACCGCACCTGTGAGTGTGATCTTTTCGTCCACTGCCTGCAGTGTATTAGCGGGAGCGATGGAAGCGCTGTCGTAGATCAATACGGTGTTGTACTTTTCTTCAAATTTCAGTGAGGACTGGCTGAGCAGGTCCTGCAGGATGCTGATAACTGTTTTCTTCTGATACGTGTTTGCGTGCACCTGTATTTTCTGTAGTGCAGCTTCGTCGTAAGCAAGGCTGATCTGTGCTTTTGATTCCAGTTGTTTCAATGCAGCAGAAAGGCTGCCTTGTTGCACCTGGAAGCGCTGCAGGATCTTTTGCAATGCCTGTGCATTGGTATGCGAGGCGAAGGCGGTAGACGCCAGTACGAGCAACGCAAGTCCCGCGAGGAATGCTGTGCGAAGCCGCAGAGAGAATTGTAAAGTGTTTTTTTGCATATATTAAGGATTAAGGTAAAGGCATGACTATAACTGTTCCACCGGAATGGAAGTAGTATGTGGAATAAAGGTTTGGAATGCAGCATGAGAAATAGAACCCCAAGGTCAATTCCTGATTCCCTTAATGAACTCGAAGCTGATCGTTTTGCATACTGAAATGAATTTTTGGTCTGTAACTGATTTTTTCAATAATGTCCAGGACTTCCTGCAAAGTCATAGTAGCTGGAATGTGTACTGTGTAATTCCCCTGGTGTACGTCCAATGCTGTGGTAGCTGTGATGCCGTATTGATTTTTTATGGTTAGTATTAAATCCTGTAAAGTGGCATTGCGCAGTATGATCTCTCCTTTTGTCCATGCTAACAGGTCGGTGGCCGCAACGCTGTCCTGCTTTACAGATTGTTCACTGAATGTTAGTCTTTGCGATGGCCCCAGGGTAGCCGGTTTAATGCCCTGGCGTTCTACCTGTACCTTACCGGTAGCGACTGCTACTCTTGATATGCGTAAAGCATTGCTGGCTTCTATGGTAAAAGAGGTGCCCAGTACCGTGGTGCGTATACCGCTGTTGTCTTCTACGCTGAATGGCCTGGTGTCTTTCACAACATCAAAGAATACCTTGCCTTCCGTCAGTTTAACCGGCCTTGCATTGCCCGGGAAGAGAGAAGGATACTGAATAGTACTGTAAGGCCCTAACAATGCTACTGTATGATCTGGTAATACGATCCTTTGTATTTGTCCGCTTGTATTTTTTACCGTCTGCCAGTTCATGGACGAGTGTGCTAACTGCCGGGAAGGATGCTGCAGGTACTGTTGTGCAAAATATCCCCCGATGATCAGCGGAACCACTACCGCGGCTATCCTGGCGATGCGCAGCCCTATACGGCGGGGACGGATAGTGGGATCGGGCCATATCTGCTGCTGCATGTCCTGTTTGATCTGCTGCATTTCGGTAGCAGATAGTACAGGTAAGGTGTCGTCCTGCTCCAGGGCATCCAGCCATTTAGATAAAAGTGCCTCTTCTTCCACTGAGCATTCGCCCTGACGGAATTTTTCCAGTAGTGCTAATAGTGTCCCTTTGTCCAAACTGTTCTGTGGTTTATAATAAGACACGGGAAACGGGAGTTTTAACTATTGGACCACCCGGCGTTAACAATTAGGTAATATTAGATTAGCCGGCGATCGTCTTCCAGCCGTTCCGCAGTCTTTGCATGGCGGTACTGAGCTGGTTCCGGATAGTTTGCGGGGAGGTGCCCAGCTTACAAGCGATCTCGGCAACGGAGAGGTCTTCCATCCGGTGAAGATAAAATACGTCCTTCATCTTCTCAGGAAGGCGGTTAATGGAGAGCAGCAGTTGTTGTTCGGTTTCTTTAAGGTGTAGCTGATCGGAGGAAGCAGGCGCATTGGTGTCGAGCACCTGTGTGAAGATATCGACATGTTTCTGATAGACATGCTCATCGCGGAGGGCGTTCAGCAGCCTGTTTTTAAGGGCGCTACGAAGATATGGCAGGATGGCAGTTACCTCAGGCAGTACGTCATGCTTTTCCCAGAGATGGATGAAAAGGCCCTGTACACTGTCTTGCGCCAGGGAATGATCCCTGGTGATCTTACAGGCATAGGTGAAAAGAGGCTCCCAGTATTCATCGAACAACTGGCGGAAAGCAAGTTCATTACCTGTCCGGATGGAACGCCATAAAGTGTATTGACCTTCTTTTGACATAGAATAACGTGTCACAAAGTTATTGGTTGTTACGAACTGCTGTAGCTGCTCTAAATTATGAAATTGTTAAACAGGGTGTAATAGAATAAAAAAAAAATCCCGGGCAATTTACCCGGGACTAATAATGTAGTATATAGGGGATTTATTACATGGCAGCCAGTTGTACTTTCTGCTGCAGTTCAATTACATTGTCACGGAATGTATTGTCAGTGTCCATCAGGTCTTTTACGGTCTGGCAGGAGTGAATAACAGTGGTGTGATCCCTTCCGCCGAAATGTTCTCCGATGGTCTTGAGAGAATTCTTGGTAAATGATTTAGCCAGGTACATGGTGATCTGCCGTGCCTGTACTATTTCACGTTTACGTGTTTTCTGCAGCAACTTGTCGTAAGGCACATCGAAATATTCGCATACCATTTTCTGTATGCTTTCGATGGTGATCTCTTTGGAGGAGGTCTTTACGAAAGATTTCAGTACACGTTTTGCCAGTTCCAGGTCTATCTCTTTTCTGTTAAGAGAGGACTGGGCCAGCAGGGAGATCAGTGCGCCTTCCAGTTCACGTACGTTGTTCTGTATATTATAGGCAACATACTTCACCACTTCCTTTGGCATTTCCAGACCATCGTTACGCATTTTCATTTCAAGAATTTCCATACGTGTTTCGAAGTCCGGCATCTGCATATCGGCGCTCAGGCCCCAGCGGAAGCGGCTCAGCAGCCTTTCCTGTAAACCGTCCAGATCTTTCGGCGGTTTATCTGAAGTTAAGATAAGTTGTTTACCGGATTGATGCAGATGGTTGAAGATGGCAAAGAACGCATCCTGAGTTTTTTCTGCACGCGCAAAAAATTGTATATCATCTACGATCAATACATCTATTAACTGATAGAAGTGAATAAAGTCATTGATGATACTATTCTTGGAGTGATCAATAAACTGGTTGATGAATTTCTCCGCGCTTACATACAGAACAGCTTTGTTAGGATGAATGCGTTTTACTTCATTACCTATTGCCTGGGCAAGGTGTGTCTTACCAAGACCAACGCTGCCATATATAACTAAAGGATTGAATGATGTGCCACCTGGTTTCTCAGAAACAGTTTTACCTGCTCTGCGTGCCACACGGTTGCAGTCACCTTCAATAAAAGATTCCAGTGTATAGTGAGGGTTCAGTTGTGAATCGATCTGTACACGCTTGATACCCGGGATAACGAAAGGGTTCTTTACAGGGTTCTGTATCGTTAATGGAAAATCTACCTCGCTGTCCTTCTTGCTGTTTGTAAACTGTCCAGGCATGTTTACTGTTTTAGGATGCTGGTGAGGAGTACCGTTTTCCACTACAATACGATACTCAAGTCGTGCCTCTTTTCCGAGTTCGCGTTTGATTGTTTTTCCAAGCAGTCCCACATAGTGCTCTTCCAGGTATTCATAAAAGAACTGGCTGGGCACCTGAATGGTTAAAACATTGTTTTCAAGCTGGATGGGTTTAATAGGTTCAAACCAGGTTTTAAATGGCTGCCATTCCACAATATCCCTAATTATATTAAGACACCTTTCCCAAACTTGTTCGCAAGTTTTATTCAT